>SFGV01000009.1 GCA_004557545.1 Succinatimonas hippei | reverse complement strand
CTGCTCGGCTAATTCTAAAAGCAACTACGACTCCGGCTCCGGCTTCCTCCTGCAAATTGGAGCCGGGGTCCTGCTCAAGACCTCCTAAAAGGAGGTCTTTTTTTTGGTTTTACGCCAAATAAATACTAATTTATCCGATGGCGTCCATCTTCTTATCTTTCCCGCAATTTTCGCTGTTTAAAAAAATTCATCTGTAAATAAGTCACTTCCATAGCAAGGCTAGGGAAATATCCGCTCCTTTGGTATAATTCAGCTTTCAGGAACAGCGCTGTCTCCTGAAGCACGAGCGTCCCGTTCCCAACTGTTTCACAAACCAGTTTAAAGGGACAAAAATGACCAATCCTCTCTTCCAAAAAGACATTATCTCGGTCTCGGAATTTACCAAAGAGCATATAGAGCTAATACTCAAAACCGCGCGCGAGCTCAAAGCCCACCCAAGGAATGACCTGCTCAAAAACCGTCTGGTCGCTGTAACCTTCTTTGAAGGTTCAACCCGTACAAGGCTTTCATTTGAGACCGCTATCCACCGTCTCGGAGGTCAGGTGATCGGGTTCCCTGACGCCGCGAATACTTCACTTGGCAAAAAAGGCGAGACCCTGATTGACTCCATCAGGATCATCACCTCTTATGCCGACGCTCTGGTGATCAGGCACAACCGTGAGGGCGCCGCGCGTCTTTGCGCCGATATTTCCTCTGTCCCGGTTATTAACGCCGGAGATGGCGCGAACCAGCACCCCTCACAGACCATGCTTGATCTTTTCAGTATCTATGAGACTCAGGGGCATCTTGACCATTTAAAGATCGCCTTTGTGGGTGATCTTAAATACGGACGCACCGTTCACTCTCTTGCCGAGGCGCTGTCTCTTTATAACGCTGAGATAATGCTGGTGGCCCCGGATTCACTTGCCATGCCTCAGTACATTCTGGACATACTTGATGAAAGAGGAATCAAATACTCCTTCCACAATACCCTTGAGGAGGTCATACCAGAGGTCGATATCCTTTACATGACCAGAGTGCAGAAGGAACGTTTTGACGAAACTGAATACCAGAACCTTCGCTCAAAATTCATCCTCACCTCATCTATGCTCGACAGCGCCCGCGAGAATATGAAGATCCTGCACCCTCTTCCGCGCATAGACGAAATAACTCCGGATGTGGACAGCAATCCTCACGCCTATTACTTCAAGCAGGCCGCCAACGGAGTTTTCGCGCGTGAAGCAATCCTGGCCCTGGTCATGAACAAGGAGATTTAAGATGTCAGACAATAAAGCAAAAGATACAGGGATTTCCAAGGATAAGCTGATGGTCGAGGCCATTGCCAATGGTACGGTCATTGATCATATTGCCCCGGGTCAGGCTATAAACATCCTGCGCATGTTCAAATTCCTGAGCAAGGACAAGGAACTTACCGTAGGCTTTAATCTGCATTCAGGTCAGCTTGGCAAAAAGGATCTCATTAAGATCGCTAACGTGACCTTTTCTCCTTCGCAGACTGAGCAGCTGGCGATTTTAGCGCCCAACGCGACTATCAATGAGATAAAAGACTACAAGGTAGTCGACAAGTACAATCTTAGACTGCCGCATGAAACTGTAGGTGATTTTGCTTGCCCCAACAGCAACTGCATCACCCATGTTGAAAAAGGCGCTACGCCGCGCTTTTTAATAAGGACTGACAAGAACGGCACGGTGCAGATGCGCTGCCATTACTGTGAACGCGAATTCACCCGTGACATGGTGCTCAGATATAACGGTCTTGAGTCTGAAAACTAAGGGCTGATCTGACCATTAAACCGACAGGTCTTCGTCAAAGGACGAAGACCTGTTTTTTACGATCGCTCCGGGCTTTCAGCTGATAACCCTGCAGGGAACCGAAGGAACCTCCAGAGTATCACCGCTTACCTTCTCAAGCAGAAAAACATTGATGGTATCAGGATCCGGACAACAGAATCTCGCTGTTCCCGGCTTCTCTCCCGGCACATTCCCTCCGTAACGCAAAATATCCGCGTAAACAAAGGCAACATGCATGGCCATTGGGCACAGGGTCCCGCGCTGAGTATCAAAGTCCCAGCTGTCACCTATGCGATGCCCGTGATGACAGCCACGAGGTCCCTTGCGATCGATAAGCGTGATCCTGATCCTCGGTCGTTTCATAAATGCTCCTCAAGATACTCTTTAAGCACCTGAGCGTTGTTATGCGAAAGATCCTTAGATCCGAATACCAGGGTAAGCGGACCTTTCTGAAGAAAGGCTCTTGCCTTTGATAGAAAGGCACCTGTCTTTTCATTCGCGTCAAGCTCTTTTACGTAGGATTCTTTGAACTTCTCATAATCACCAGACGCGTGATAAGCCTTTCTCAATTCAGGGGACGGAGCTATAGCTTTATCCCATTCGTCAAGCTTTGCCTTATCGCGGGAGAGCCCGCGCGGCCACAAGCGGTCAACCAGTATCCTGGTACCGTCAGATTCAGATGCTGCCTCATAGGCTCTTTTTACGCTTATTTCATACTCCATTGAAATACTCCTCTAAAGCGTCATGATCAGCGTACCGGCGGTTATGAATACAATTCCCAGTATAGTTTTTAGTGAAAATTCCTCATGAAAAATTAGAACCGCGAGAACAATGGTCAGGACAGTACTCAGTTTGTCTATCGGAACTACCTTGGACACTTCCCCAAGATCAATAGCCCGAAAATAGCAAAGCCAGGATGCTCCTGTGGCAAGCCCGGAGAGGATCAGAAATACCAGGCTTTTAGGGCTGATGTCAGAAATACTGGTAATACTGCCATCCGCTATAACTATACCAAAGGCTATAACCAGAACCACTACGGTTCGTATGGCGGTCGCGAGATTGGAATTGACACCGTCTATTCCTATCTTCGCGAGGATCGCCGTCATAGCCGCGAATAAAGCTGAAAGACAGGCAAAATAGAACCATTCCATTTGTTTTGTCTTCTGTCTCATTTTTTCTCTAACAAAACCAGTGATTCCAGTCCTGATGTTCCGGGGAACATGTCAAAACCTTTTGCGTCATGCACAATAAACCCGCCTTTCATCACCTCATAAAGATCCCGCTCCAGAGCCTTAAGACCACAGAAGATAAGCGTGACCCTGGAGCCACTCCTTAGCTTCCACAGGCATTGACAGCATTGAGCGCCAAGCCCACGCCGTGAAGGATCCGCGATCACCGCGCGCACCCTGTCGTCAATAAGATCGGGTAAAACCTTATTGAAATCCGAGGCGATAAAATCAGCGTTGGTAACGCCATTTAACATAGCGTTGGTTTTCGCCGCCTCAACCGCCTCCTCAATTATCTCCACTCCGATCACCCTGCCAAAAGCGCGGGATAAAGGCAGAGTCATAGCGCCCGCTCCGCAACACAGATCAAGGGCGGTAGCGTCAGGATCCCTGCCGCACCATTCAAGCGCCGCGCTATAAAGGCGCTCAGCCACAGGATAATTGACCTGAAGGAAGCTCAATGGTCCTACGCTGTAGCAGAAATTCCCAAGCCTTGCTTTTACGCTTCTCTCACCTGATATAAGTTCGGGGCTGCCGCAAATGACACGGTTGCCATCCGAATCATTGCGCGCGATCCAGAATGATTTAACTCCAAATCGCGCCGATAAGGATGTAAGCTCTTTTACAAATCTCTCATCAAGTCTGCCCTTGTATGAGAGAACCGCCATGGTCTCCCCGTTCTGACAGTCGCGCATCATGACAGAGCGCAGCACTCCCTCTTCCGAGATCTCATCGTAGGCTCTGACTCCGTTTTCATTGGCAAGTGAAGCGATCTCTGACGCAAAAGCGCCAAACCACGCGCATTCGCGCGGGCATTGCGCTACATTCTCAACGATATGGCTCTCGGAATGATAAAAGCCCTGAATAACCCTGCCCTCTGAAGTGCCAAAATATCTTATGCTCTTAAATCTGGTGATCCCTGGATCGGCTGGCACTATCTGAGGCTGCCAGTTTATTTTTATCCCGGCTTTTTTCAGGGCTGAGCCCAGCATGTCCCGCTTTAACGCAAGTTGCGCTTTTTCGCGGAGAAGCCCAAAAGCGCAGCCTCCGCACTCTGCCTGATAAGGGCAAAGCTCCTTTTGAGGAATTCTCTCAGGCGAGGAGCGCCTTAGTAAAACGAGTTTTCCCTTACCCGATCGCTTGCCACGCCCCGGCACAATAATTTCCACCTCGGCAAAATCACCGGGTACTGTCCCCGCGACCTCAATATTCATCCCGCGCGCGTGAAGGAACCCACACCCGTTTTCAGAAATGCCGCTTATAAGCCCTGAAAGAGTTACCGGCATGGTCTAAACTCCATTATAGGTGGCAGCATAAGATCCTCCATGAGATTGCTTTGCATAAAGATCAGATGATCGGGAGCTTGTAGTATATTCTAGGAGAACTCATGCCAATCTGAGCGTATCTGCTACGGCGCGTTTAAATATGAGGAAATCGCATGAAACAATACTCTTTTACCGCTATCGCTTTTGCCTCCGCCCTCGCTCTTTCAGGGTGCACCAACCCAATCAGCACGGCAGGAACTGTAAGTAATTATTATTCCGGCAGGATAACCGGGATTGAGGTGGTAGACCTCGATAGCCAGAAATACGACTCAGCTACCAATACTGTCGTAGGAGCTCTGGGCGGAGCTATTTTAGGTCAGCTTTTCAACCACCATACCTCAGGGACTCTGGTCGGTGCCGGACTTGGAGCCGCGGCCGGCAACCTTGGCTCAAAAGCTTTGAACCGCACCGAAGGTCTCAGGATCTCAATAAACTCTGATAACGGCCCTATGCTGGTTGATGTTCCTTTTAACTGTGGCTATAAGCTTGGTCAAAAGGTTCGCGTGGTGACCTCATCATCAGGAGCCCAGCTGCAGGTCTACCGCAACGGTGCTTATCGTACAGCCGCCAACCAGAAAACCTCAGCCTGCCCGTCTACCTACAAAAAATTCAAAAACGGTGTAGGAGAGCAGGACAACTAGCCTTAAGCTTAAAAAGGGTTCCGTCGCGAACCCTTTTTCATGCCTTTAAACCAGATATTTCAATCCGTCAGATCCTGACGGTCAGCCCTGATAGCGCGAATGCTCTCAGAGTTTATTCCTCTTCATCACCATCCATAGCGAAACCTCCTGATAAGGAAAGATTGTTTTCAATGTCCTAAGTATAGTCTTTCCATGGTGATATCAATATCATAATTATGAAAATGAATTGCATCAGCAAAAAATCCTGTGAATTTAATAAGAAACCAAGATGCTACTCTTCATAAATAAAAATCTAAAATTTATTTTTAATAACTAAAACTAGTGATTGCATTTCACAAGAGCGATCTTATAATTAGGAATATAAAAAGCATTATTATATTTATTAGAAATAAATATAAGAGGAAATAAAATGGACGACGTCCAAAATCAAAACAAACCCAAAGAAACCAAACACGAGAAATTTAAACGCATCGCTAAAAAACGTGTGGAAAACGCGGCGAACCAGATCCGGCTGATTGGTAACCTTTCATCAAAAGTCAACTATGACTACACCAAAGATGACGTGGATCAGATCACCGCTTTTCTAAAAGAGAGAATAATTGAAATGGAAAACCGTTTCGCCACAAAAAAAGAGGAAACATCTTCTTTCACCTTTCGCGACTAATCAATAACTCGCTTGATAAAAGGCAGCCATAAGGTTGCCTTTCGCGTTCGTGAAATACAACTTCCCCTCTGGGTTTCCCACAATATGATTTTTCAGAAATTACTATTAAGCCCAAAAGGTTATTTGCAACTCTGAAATAAAAAAATCACTTTTTCCCCACAGGTTTTAACAGGGCTTACCGGCTATTGTCACAGTTTTTCCACCATTTCACGCTCGTGGCAGGGGAAGGCGATTTTTCTGCGATTCAGCGCAAAAACACTGATGGCGGCTTCGTCACCCCAATGTAATGAAACGGGCTTCTTCTGAAAGGCAGGGACGAATCGGATTTCCCAGACTTGAGGTTGAGGAGACTGCCGCCGTGCAGATCCTCTGCGAGATCGGCCCCGACCTGAAGCCTTTCGCCAGCGTCCGCAGGTTCGCCTCGTGGGCCGGCGTCGCCCCCGGCAACAACGAGTCGGCGGGGCGCAGGACCTCGGGGCGCATTACGAAAGGAAACAAGTACCTGCGCACGACGCTGGTGGAAGTCGCCAACGCCATCTCACTGATGAAGGGGAAGGGCGGCAGGCTCGCGCAGTACTTCCAGGCCATGAAGGAGCGCCGCGGGCACCTGTGCGCCATCATGGCCACGGCGCACAAGATCCTGAGGATCATCTTTGCGATGTTCCGTGACATGGCGCCGTACGATGACGAGCCCGACTGCCAGATCCTGAGGCAACACCGCGTGGAGAGGCTCCGCACAGCTGCAGAAGGCGTTGCCGGGGTGAACTTGGAAATCGACGGCTCAGGCAATGAGATCAGGATCACCGAGGAGTCCGGCAGGACTTATTCAACGGTGACTCTCAAGGCGAAGCAGAGGAGAAGAGCCGGTCTAACAAGCTGATTTAATGACGCTTTTTAAAATACGGCTACAAGCCGTAAGACAGGTTTTGCCTTAAGGAATTTCATGCGGTTTCATGAAAAGAAAAGCGCCCTAAGGCGCCGCGAGGTGGTGGCCCTTCCCCGACTTGAACGGGGGACCAATCGATTATGAGTCGACTGCTCTGACCAACTGAGCTAAAGGGCCACGGCTGACTATCATATATTCAGCGGCTGACAAGATCAAGTCTTTATTTGGCATCCTCCAGTGATACGAGTTCTGGAGCTTCAAAGACTCTTCCAGCCCGAAGGTGCCGGAAGAACCTCCTGCCGATGTCAGATGTAGCGCTTGATAAATTTCTTTAAAGGGTCATTAAACTCTTTTCTAAACAGATGAGGATATGGGGGAGCCTTTGGCGGCTTAGAGTCTCCATGCTCCCATCCGACATTGCCATCCATAAATTTATAATGCTGACCGAGCACATAATCAGGTATAAGCGCGAAGAGCTTTTCGGAATCCTCAAGGAAGTAGCGGTAATATTTCATAAGGCTGTTCCAGACTGCGTCTACAGCGGTCCTTTCATCCTCTATATGAAACAGACAGAGCATCATGGTCATAAACATCGTCTGCATGGTGCCTGTAACAAAATAGCCATAGCCCGCGGTTGGAAGGCTGCTTGAAACCAAATGCGCGTACTCTGAGGCCAGCATAAGTCTGCTTACGGCCTCCATTCTCCCCGCGGGTCTCTTCCTCAGAATGGTCCGTATCTGCTCTACTATCTGAGAATAAATTTTTGGATTAGCAAGCTTTTGCACATCATCTTTTGCAAAAGAAGGCACAAACGTAAGTTCGCTCTCTATAAAATCCGTCAGTTCCTTCTTTTTAAGAACCCCGTAATGCTCAAAATCGAGATCCTGTGAATGCGCCGGAACTGTTCCCGTGATCCTCGCACCGTCCGAGCAGTTGAACACCCGGAAAATATCGTTTGTAAAAAAACGGTGTTCCCTTATAACAAGCTCCATAAACTGAACTGACAGCCTGAACAATGCCCCGCTCTGAACCCTGCCCCCGAAATTTCCCTCAAGCGCGTTATCCTGTGAAACATTATAATTTCCGCCCCGGTCAGAGACCCCGGCCGCGCCGTAGACTGTGCTGAATTTTGAGTGCATGGCGTCGCCAATCTTGCGGCCGCAGTCAAGTCCGAACAGATAGGACTCGGTAAAGCCAAACCCGAAAATACTGGCAACCCCCAGATTTCCGACAAACGGGTTCATTACGTCGACAGGTCTGATCCTCGGAAACATTTCAGGGTGGCCGGCGCACATCCAGAAGAAAGGCTCATCCGGTTTTCCAAAAATCGCCGTGTGTTTAAAACGCGATGATGTCAAAGGATGAATGACATCACCGGCTATCAGGATCAGCTGATCCTTAAAATCCTGATCAGGTATCGCGTCCAGTGTTTCGGAAATCTCCGGAGTACGCTCGGTCGCAGCATAAAAATCTGGTTTAATTCCTGCGTGGTAAAGCGTATCAAGCGCGGTGCCGCAGGCGATGATCACGGCTTTATCCTGATTTCTTCGCAAAAACGGAATATCCTGGTCAAGCGAAGGTCCGTTGCCAACGACAAACAGCGGCCATTTGCGAAAACGTGAAGGAAGCTCAACATCCCGCTTTACAAAACGCTTGCCCATGAGCATCGACTGTATGCCATGCGACACACCAAACAGGTGATCATCAAAAAATCCCATTGATGAGTGCAAGGCGTTGAATTTTTTTACTATGTACTCAGCGTCTTTTTTAATCTCGTCAGACGCGTAGTGCACGTAAGTCACATTGAAGGCTGTAAGAAATTCCCCATGCGCCGTATAGAAATCCTTAAGCTCAACCTCAAGAGCGTCCCCGCTCTTGCCCACAATCAGTTTGAACCCCGCTCCCTGACTTGTCAGAAACTTTAAAATTCCAGCCCAGTCACAGGCGTAAAGCGAGGCGTAAAAGATATCCGGATCAGGCTCTATAGCTATCAGGTTAGCTATCTCAAGACAGCTTAACGCCTCAGAGAGCGGGTAGCCAAGACCTATGCCGAGGATGACAAAATTTGGTACGCATTTGAGTTCTGACGGGGTATAAACAAGCTTTGGCTGGCTTGAGATAATGCTTTCAGCTTCTTTAATCAGCTCATTGAAATAACGAAAAGAAATCTGTCCATAAGGATCTTTTTGAACCTTATATACGCTGCCTAGCAGTTTTTCATTTGCAAAAAGGCTGCGGATTTCATCCCCTGTGCGTTCCGCGGGCTTTGTGGTGTCATAGAACACCCTGCCGCCTTCATCAGGGAACATGAGATTGGGCTCGCCGTTCTCGGCGCAGAAAAACTGCAGACTCCTTTTGGGCTGGTAATTCTTAAAGGCCCGCGCCACGTCCGGAAGATACTTAGAAAAGGCCTCAATTGAAGACTCAAAACGCGCCTTGAGGTCAAGCTCAAGCTGTAGCTGCAACTGTGCAAGCTCCGCGTCCGAAAGGTGGCGCTCAGCTCCATCGTTGCCTTTTAATTCATACATAGTCAGAACATCCTGAAAAACCGGCCTTTTACGCTATCTGATCTCTTTAAGATCAGCTCCGCTTTTCAAGTTCGCGTGAGATAGCCGCCGCCTCACTAAGACCACTCTTTCCTAATGACTCCTCTGATGCGGTAAGCAAGGTGACTCTGTCTTTAAATGGTTTTTCAAGAACCTCAGGCAGGAGCTTTGCCAGATACCGCAGTCTCTGCTCAAGCGAGCTTTCATCAGCGTCATTTATCCCGAGATCGGCAGTAGCCAGCCTGTCATAGCTGCCGCGCAATACCGGATCTGTCTGTCTTGCAAGCAAAACCGCTGTCGAAAGCACGGCCGCGCCGCCTTTTCCTGCGCCTTTAGCGTCATTGACTCCAGCGATACTGGTCAGGAGATCCTTTACCTGTTCACACCCCGGGATCTTAAGGAGCGAACACAATCTTACAAACTCCTGAAGCTTGAACTGATCGCTGGCTCTTGCTACCGTCATGGGATACTGAAGACAAAAAGCGATAAACCTGCGCATGGGAGTCCTGAGCAATGGATCACTTTTCTGCCTTGAGACCTCTCCGGGGGCGTTATGGTTTTCAGCCACAGGCGCCGCACCAACCATATCCTCAACCCTTGAGGCGCTGATCCTCTGATCTTTTGAAAGCTGCTGCATGCAGACCTCAGCCAGAGTCTTGAGTGGAATGGATCGTATACGCGAGCAGACCTCTGACAGAAACCTGGCGCGATCGCCGGGGTCATTGAGATTGTGTCCGCTTTTGCAATGCGCGAGCAGGAATTCAGGGTAGCTTAACGCCTCATCGATGAACTTTAAAAAAGCTCCCGGTCCCTTCGTCCGTACCAAGGAATCCGGATCGACCTTCTGCTCATCGGGCAGAAACGCGAAGCGCACCTCGACACTTTCATCAAGAACCGGTGTTACCGTCTCAAGCGCGTGCCAGGCGGCGGCGCGTCCGGCGCTGTCGCCATCGTAGCAGCAGATGACGTTTTTGGTATAGCGGAACATCTGTTTGAACTGATCAGCCGTTGTCGCGGTGCCAAGGGAAGCTACCACACCATCTATCCCGGCCTGACGCACGGAGATCACATCCATATAGCCCTCGACTACTATCAGCCTTGAGGGGCGGTTGTTGCTGGCTTTGAGCGCCTCATATAGTCCAAAGAGTTCATTTCGCTTACGGTAGACCGGCGTTTCCTTGGTGTTCATATACTTGGGCTGCCCGTCACCCAGCGTGCGTCCGCCAAAGCTGATCACCCGTCCCCTGCGGTCAAAAATCGGGATCATCACGCGGTCGCGGAACATTGAGAAACGCTTGCCGTCTGAGTGGGATACCAGCATGCCAAGCTCGGTAAGCATTCTGGCCTCAGCCTCGCTGCGGCATACCTTTTCCTCAAGAAAGTGCCATCCTGAGGGCGCGTAGCCTAAACGGCACTTTAATATGGTGTCCCTTGAAAGAGCTCGAATTCTGGTAAAGTACGAAAGCGCCTGCTCTCCTTCAGGCTCGAACAGCGCCCTTGAAAAGGCTGAGGCGCAACGATCCAGGAGCTCGTACATCGGGCTGAAACGGTCTGAAAAGCTGTCTTTTGCCCCTTCGTCATACTCGATCGGGATATTGGCAAATTCCGCCAGCTCCTTTACTGCGTCAGGGAATTCGACGTTGCGGTATTTCATCAGGAACGCCAGAGCGTCCCCATGCTCCTTGCAGCCGAAACAATAGAACATGTTCTTTGAGGGGCTTACGGTAAACGAGGGTGTCTTCTCATGATGAAACGGACAGCAGCAGACATAATTGGCCCCTGCCTTCTTAAGCTTTATGAAGCTTCCTATAAGCCTCTCTATAGGCACAGCCGGAAGCAGTCGCTCTGATATAAAAGATCTTGAAATATGTGGCATGGAAGATCCCTCCATAAACAGATTTTAGCAAAGAGCATGCTTTAGTTTTTAAAGAAAAATACCCGGAGGAAGCCCGCTCTCGTGCCATAATTGCGCCTTGGGGGAATGAATATGACAGACTACTGCATCGGCGATCTTCACGGTTGTTATAGTGAATTCATGCGTCTTCTCGATAAGATTGATTTTGATGAGTCGCGTGACACGCTCTGGCTTACTGGAGATCTTATAGGTCGCGGCCCAGAGCCATTAAAAACACTGTCATTTATCATCGACCACAAGGACCGCATTCACCCGGTGCTTGGCAACCACGACATGAATTTTCTGGCAGTAGCCGCAGGAGAACGTGAGGCCAGAGCAAAAGACAATCTTGGCGCGTTATTAAAATCAGACAGGCTTCCTGAATTTTTAGATTATTACTACTCTCTCCCCTTTATCGACTTTAACGATGAAATGCGCTTTGCCATCTGCCATGCCGGAATACATCCGCTTTGGGATCTATCTCTGGCGCGCAAGCTATCAAAGGAGCTTTCAAAAATCCTGCGTGACGATGTGCAGCGTCCTCTGCTTTTACGCAATATGTACCGCGACTATCCTTCAGCGTGGGACAAGGGCTCCAGCGGAATGCTGCGCTGGCGCTTCGCGATAAACGTTTTTACCCGCATGAGGCTTTTAAACTCGGATTTAAGCCTTGATTACGGTCACAGCTCATCAAGCCCTGAGGCGGTCCGTTCTGAAGGGCTACGGCCATGGTTTGAATTTCTTCCTGATCTTAAACGCCACAAGCAGCCCTTCAAGCTTTGCTTCGGACACTGGGCCGCGCTTAACGCCCGTTGCTCTAGAAATGACATAATCGCGCTAGACACAGGCTGCGTGTGGGGAGGTTCACTTTCGTGCTATGACTGTGTAACCGGTGAGCGCGTAAGAGTTGAGTCAGAGGGGCATTTAAAACACTCATAAAAAACCACAGACGCGAAGGCAAAGGCACAGCCTCTGACAATTCACCCGACGGAAGATCTCTTAAGCTTTCGCATCAAAATACAATAAAGCGCGATTATCGGCGGCAGGGTCACCGCCCATGAGACTGGATAGGTTATCAAGAGATTGCGAAATGACGGGTAAGCTCTGAATACCGTAAAGATCCAGATAAGCCGCTCGCCAACAATGCATAAGAGTGTCGCGAGAGCCGGAGGCAAAGACCATCCGTAACCGCGCATTGCCCCTGAAAGCACCTCAAATGGCACACAGACGATATCAAACAGCTGAACCCAGATAAGTCTTTGCATTCCAAGCCTTATCACATCCTGATCAGAGGTAAAAAAGCCCAACAGCCATACTCCGCATAGCGCTACAGAGGCGCTTAAAACCAGAGTAAACACGGCATCAAGCCCCATACAGACCCTGACTATCCTGCGACACCTCTCAAGATTTCCCGCGCCAAAGTTCTGGCCTACGAAGGTAGTGGCCGCCATGCCAAAGCCCGCTACAAAGCTGTATACATTGATTTCAATGGTAAAGGCCGCAGCTGAGGCCGCCATTGTCTGCTCGCCCAGGCTGTTTATTGCCGACTGAATGACCAGATTTGAGACTGAGAAGACCATGCCCTGGATCCCGGCAGGAAGTCCTATCAGTACTATCGCCCGCGCCTTTCGCCATTCAAAGGTTCCCTTTTTTGAAGGCTCAAAGCGGAGAACGCCTTTGTTTTTTATTAGCTTAATAAAAAGATAAGCTGACGCCAGAGCGTTTGAGGCTGAGGTTGAGGCCGCGACACCGGCTATTCCAAGCCCAAGCCATCTGGCACATAAAAGATCCAGAACAAGATTGAATACTCCGGCGATCACCAGCGCCTTGAGAGGAGTTGAGGTATCACCGTCAGATCGCATAAGAGCTGACTCAAAATTGAACAAAGACAAAAATGGAATGCCCGCCATGATCCAGCACAGATAGGAAACTGAAAGAGGTCTCACATCAGGCGGGCAGCCTAACAAATCGCTTATATCACCTGAGAAGGCTATTCCGGGCAGGGCAATCGCGATCCCGCACACAAGCGCGAAGTTAAGCGAGGTATAGACTGTCAGATTGGCGTTCTTGAGATCGCGCTTGCCTATATAGCGCGCCGCGACAACATTAGCGCCCAGTGAAACGCCCACAAAGAGATTGACTATCAGACCTATCACCGGGATATTTGATCCCAGCGCCGCCATTGCCGTCTCACCCTCATAATATCCGAGCACCATTATGTCAGTTGTGTTGTACAGCTGCTGGAGCATTGAGGTAATGGCAAGGGGAATGGTAAAGGCGAGAATTTTGTTCCAGAGCGGCCCATGGAGCATGTCCATACCGTTATGACGCAGTTCCATGGGTTTATCTCCTTAAATCTTAAGACCTCTTCCAGGTTTCAAAGCTGAACGCTATCCCATTCTCAGTAAGCTCATTTTCTGCCCTGACAAGAGCGTACGCCCCATTTTGCCACTCAGGGAAAAATGTATCCGCGTCCTGAGGCGATACCTTCACACGGGTAAGCTCAAGAGTATCGGCAAGCGGCAGAGCCTCTTTGTACAGCGCCGCGCCTCCGATCACCGCGCAGGGAAGATCAGAGCGCGCGTCGCCATACGAAAGCGCCTCATCAAGTGACCTGCAGATAACCACACCCTCAGGGACGTCTCTAAGGGATTTGGATACAACGATATTGAGTCTGTTTGGCAATGCCCTGCCGATTGACTCAAACGTACGTCTTCCCATGACCACCGCGTGCCCGGTAGTCAGTTTCTTAAATCGTATGAGATCAGCCCTGAGGTGCCATGGGATCTCACCATGTCTTCCGATAGCCAGATTGTCCGCGACTGCGGCGATGATAAATGGCGACTTCATTTTGTATGCACCACGATAAATTCAGGGCCATCATCATCATTATCCTCATGAGCCTCAGGCTTCTCCGGCTCCGGCTCAGGCTCAGTCCAGACGAACTCCTCTGCCACCGGCTCATTACTCTTCTGTTCCAGGGCTTCCTTGGCTTTAACACTGTCTACCAGTTCCTGCAACGCGAAAGTAAGATCTTTTACTCCCTTACCGGTAAGAGCTGAGATCATGAAGGTTTTCTCAGGCTTAACCTCAAGCGCGTCAATAACTTTTTTAAGGATCTCATCGGCCTGTTTTTCATCGATGAGATCACTCTTGTTCAGCGCGAGATAACGCGGCTTTGAATAAAGCTCCTCAGAATAAGCCTTAAGCTCAGTCTCGATTACTTTGGCGTTATGCGCAGGATCTGATCCGTCAGCTGGCATGCAGTCAATAAGGTGAACCAGCACGCGGCAGCGCAACAGGTGCTTTAAGAACCTAATCCCAAGACCTACGCCCTGAGAAGCTCCTTCTATAAGTCCCGGAATATCCTCAATCACAAAGCTCCGGCCGCTGGTTGTCCGAACCACTCCCAATGAAGGAGTGATAGTGGTGAACGGGTAGTCAGCAACCTTTGGTCTTGCCGCCGAAACCTGGCGCACCAGAGTTGATTTTCCGGCATTGGGGAGTCCTAAGAGCCCCACATCTGAAACCAGCAGAAGCTCAAGTTTGAGCTGACGCTTCTCTCCCTTGGATCCTAAAGTTCTCTGACGCGGGGCCTGATTGGTTGAGCTTTTAAAATGCGTATTTCCAAACCCGTGACGCCCGCCTCTGGCAACCACGATGGTGTCACCCTCAGAGCGCAGATCTCCTAAAAGCTCGCCCGTCGCGGTGTCAGTCACTCTGGTTCCTACAGGAACGCGTAGCACAAGATCCGCTCCCGCGCCACCGGTGCAGTCAGCTGTTCCGCCATTTTGACCGCGTTCTGCCATGTAATGTCTTGTATAACGGTAGTCTACAAGAGTATTAAGGTTCGCGTCAGCCTTCAGGTACACGCTTCCGCCATCACCGCCGTCTCCGCCGTCCGGACCGCCGCGGGGAATGTATTTTTCGCGCCTGAAGCTTACGATCCCATTGCCACCGTCCCCGGCGTCAACCCGGATCATGGCCTCATCCACAAATTTCATACATCCTCCTGAGTTTCCTTCTGGATATAACTTTCAGACAATACAGCCCCGCACTTTGCAGGCGGGGCTGTATCTTGAATATTTTTTTGCTAAAGGAAGCTCTGGCAGCGAGTTACTGCTGCTCAGGAACCTCGATTTCGACGAACTTGCGGTTATTCTTGCCGCGGGTTACGAACAAAACCTTTCCATCAGCTTTGGCAAACAGAGTATCGTCTTTGCCGATACCAACATTTGCGCCAGGGTGGAAATGAGTTCCGCGCTGACGGACAATGATTGAACCAGCTGATACAGTCTCGCCGGCATAGCGCTTTACGCCAAGGCGCTGAGCCTGTGAGTCGCGGCCGTTACGTACGGAACCGCCAGCTTTCTTATGTGCCATTTGTTCCTTTCTCCTAGATTAGGTTAGCCGGCGATGCCGGTGATCTTCAGATCGGTATACCACTGGCGATGGCCGGTGACCTTCTGGTGATGTTTACGGCGACGGAACTTAACGATCTTCACCTTTTCACCGCCATGAGCACCAACTATGGTTGCGGTAACCTTGGCACCATCGATGTAAGGAGTGCCTACTTTAATGTTGGTGCCATCGGAAACCAAAAGCACCTTGTCGAGGGTGATCTCGGTGTTTTTCTCGCCATCGAGAAGCTCAACGCTGACAACGTCGCCCTCGGAGACTTTATGCTGCTTACCGCCGCAAAATACAATTGCGTACATGCTCAACTCCGGGTTAATGCAGGAGTTATTTCTCCCGCAGTACGAATTCAAATCAATAGTTGCCCCGCATAGGGCGCTAGTGGGCCAGTATTGTACAGGCAGGAGCATGAGAATGCAAGATCTATTTCAGCTCTACCCGGTAATTTCTTTTCTTCCGCTAAAATCTTTCGTAATAATCAGGAGGATTGTGCCACGGATTTACAATTGCTTTCAGTCCCTGACGGTCAAGCCTCACTGAAATATCCGGCGTAAACCACGGTTTTGACCGCGGGAGACAATATGGGGCACAATCGTTAAGATAAACGGCATGATGCTAGAATAATAGATCCTAGTTAAAGATCAGACCTTTTTGCCCGGTCTGTTTCTGCTTGCCTTGGATGAAGCGCGCATGAATACTACAGACGATCTTATCGCTGAGCCGATGCATCAGGTGGAAGAGCACCTTTCCTCCACTCTCCACGGAACAATTGAGGAACAGACCGTCAACGCAATGTGCTCGCAGGTTATCAAATCTGGCGGGAAACGCCTGCGTCCGCGTCTGGCGCTTCTAAGCTATCTGTGCCTTTGCGTTGATCCTTCAGACCATGAAATGGATCGTGCAGTTTCGTTTGCTTCAGCTGTCGAGCTTCTGCATACCGCGACACTGATACATGACGATGTAATAGACCATGCCAATATGCGCCGCGGCACCCCTACCCTCAACGCGACTGATGGCAATCACGCCGCGGTACTCGCGGGCGATTACATGTTTACCCGGGCATTTATTGAATTCAATAAAATCGGCAACAGGGAAATATACAACGAGGTAGTAGCGACCGTTACCGCCCTTGTTTCAGGAGAGATAGAGCAGCTACGTGAGCAGGGCGATCTCGGAATAGCGAGAAAAAACTACTACCGCACCATATATTGCAAGACCGGAGCCCTTTTTTCTCTTGCCTGCTGCGGAAGCGCCATGCTGCTTGGAGCCTCCGACAGGGAGATAGAGGCTCTGCGCGACTATGGCAGGATGCTGGGTGAAGGCTTTCAAATAGCTGATGATATCATTGATTACAGCTCATCAAGCCCGGTAACCGGAAAAAACAGCGGAGAGGATCTAGCCGACGGGCGCGTCACCCTGCCACTTATCATCGCCCTTGAAGAAAGCTCTGGAGATCAGCGCACCAGGCTTGAAAAAGCGGTAAAAGAGGATGATCTTGATGAAGTCAAAAAGATCATGAAGCTTACAGGAGCGCTGGATAAGGCTCAGCAGTGCGCTGACACGTCAGCCAGCGGCGCTGTAAAAGTTTTGTCGGTATTGCCAAAATCACAATTTAGCGACGCATTAGAAACTCTGGCCTTCAAAGCCGCAAAACGCAGTTTCTGACCACGTATTCTTCATTTTTCTGATCACATGAGCTACTTTAATCACCGCTAAGCTCATTCATGCATGCATGAATAATCGGAAAAGCCGGTCAGTTCAAAAGCCCTTGTATGATATACGGGCGGCGGTACTTTTCTATAAGATGAAGCGTTCCATTGTCATCGATAGGGATTCTGCCCTTTAAAACGGTTATGCCTCTGCCTGACATCGCGTCACGCAGGCTATCTCCGTCTTTAAAACAGCTTCCTGCCTCAATTTCACTCTTTCCTCCGAAATATATGATCACCGCGTTCCGATAATCACCTTTTTGTAAAATTCTGCACTCACCGCCATCTTGGTGAACTTCTGAATTTCCTCCGCCTACAGCGGGATTTCTAAGGCGGAACTGACCTATTTTCTGCCATACCGAAAGCACCCTGTTTGACGACAGTGTGTAGCTGAAACTAAAACGATCAGCCGCCCACTGCTTTGCCCTGTCGACATCGCGTGGAAAATTCATGTCGCTGTCCGCCGCGAGTTCAGGAGCGAACTCTCTTAATTGCTCGCTTTTGCGCTGAGTTTCATCTCCGTACACCGCCATCACCGGTTCTTTCATAAGCAGAAATTTCCGAATCTGAGAAACGTAGAGTCCCCGGCATAAATGCGCCCCCGGAACAGAAAGCGAACGGATCAGGATCGTTTTCCCTGTGTATGGATACATTCTTGAATCTTGTCCCTGAGCCAGGACACAACCTGAGATCATTGACGGATCCCTGTCTGATGGCACGACAAAAGCGTCAAGATGATCCAGTTTCTCTTTTATCTCGTCTTTTTTTAATTTGACCGGGAATTTTTTATTCTGCATTCCTATGAGCATAAAAGGCTCTTGCCATTTCGCGGCCAGCTCACCGCTTTTCTCCAGCGCGCGCCAGTCCTCCAGTGCCTGAGCGCAATTGCGTTTTAACATCATCAGCATGTCTTCTGAAAGCGAAAACGCGTTATCTATGGCTATACCGTCAAACCCAAACTCGCGCACCCACGACGCGGCCCACATTGACTCAAAGAAAGCTACAGTTCCGCTTCCATGTCTGAATTTTGCAGCGGCAGGGACGGCGTATTCAGTGTTAGCGTATTTGTCCCATTTGTAGATAAGGAACCCCGGTAAATCCACCTTATTACTTATTACATCGGTATTGCGAAATCTCATGTCCTCTCCCAGACATGAAACAGCTGTGCATTTATCTCCATAGATTCCAGAAAACAGCCAGTCAGACCCCCACCAGCGGTTCCACGAACGATCTTCTGACAAATCCACCGGCAAGTCACTGTAATTTTCACCTACGCCCGGCTGCCAGGGGACACACTCCTCCCATCCAAGCACCGTCTTGCCAAAACCAAAATCACACATATCGCGTAAGGTAGGCGGTCCCGGGTAACAAAGCTCCAGCGACATCACTACCCGGATCCCGCGCCTGTGAGCCTGCTGGATGAACCGGCGCATATCATTTATTGTGCCAAATGAAGGATCTATATAGGTGTAATCAAGAGCGTGGCTTCCGTCATACGCGTAGGCGCCGTAAAGCCCCATGCCTCCGGGGAAAATGCCATGCACCTGCTCAACCGGGGGAGTGATCATGATTACATTCACTCCCAGAGAGGCTATATAGTCAAGCTTGAGACTTAATCCGGCTATGTCACCACCATGAAAAGTGCCGGTCTTCAGACCAAAGCTGTCTGTACGCTTGCGGCCAAATATCGAGTCATTGCTACGGGATCCGTTTGAGAACCTGTCTATGTTTACATAGTAGACATACGCGTTATCCCATGAAAAAGGCCAAACTCTGGGATCTTCTATTGATATGCTGTTATTCACGGCTCCAGCTGGTTTAGCAGATAATATCAATGCCGCACATAAAAGCATGATCCGCTTCATGTTCATCCCGGCACCTCTTGGACTAAGACAATGATGAAGACTGCGATATGCCCCTCATTTAACCTGTATGCGTCTCTGATCGCAACAGGCGCAAATGAAAAATGAGAGGGAGTTTGTTAACTGTGAAATCCAGTATCCGTACTCAAGCGCTGAATACGTTAAGCCTCATTACTGAATCTTCACCTTAAGGTTATGGTTCTAATGTGTTACCGCATTTACAATATTCACTTAAATCATAAGCATAATTTATTTTATCTGTTAAACGGAGTTTGTTTTATGTCAAACGAAACTTTTAAGCTCAACAATGGTAAGCAGATCCCCTCTCTCGGGTTTGGGGTATTTCTGGCGCAGGATGGCGATGAAACCTATAACGCGGTACGCGCGGCTCTTGACTGCGGATACAGACACATCGATACCGCGGCGGTTTACGGTAACGAGGAATCCGTTGGCAAAGCCATACAGGACAGCGGAATAGACCGCGATGAAATCTTTGTGACCACCAAGCTCTGGAATGAGGATATACGCGCGCGCCGGACCCGGGAGGCTTTACGCACGTCATTAAAAAAGCTGCGCCTTGATCATGTAGATCTTTATCTCATCCACTGGCCTGCCGATGGCTGGGAGGAGGCCTGGGGCGAAATGGAGAAATCCGCTAAGGACGGTCTGTGCGCGAGCATAGGAGTCAGCAATTTCCAAATTTACCATTTAAAGCGCCTCTCCGAGATTTCAGAGACCGTCCCCGCGGTAAATCAGGTTGAATGCCATCCGAGACTTCCACAGCACGAGCTTTATAACTACTGCCGGAATCATGGCTCAATCACCCTTGAGGCATGGAGCCCTCTGGGAGGGAGCCGCAAGGGAGCGTCTCTGCGCGAAAACCCGGTGCTTCTGAACATAGCCGCAAAGCATCACCGCTCTGTCGCCCAGATCCTGATCCGCTGGCAAATTGAGCGCGGGATCGTGGTGCTTCCGAAGTCTGTTCATAAAGATCGCATTGTCCAGAATGAGCAGGTTTTCGATTTCTACCTGACCAGAGAGGATCATGACCGCATATGCACTCTTGACGATGGCTTCCGCTATGGATCAAGCCCGGATACTTTTGACTTCTGATTTAATGCAGAAAAAAGTTAATGCTCTATATTGGGTCATTTAGGGTCAATAATTTAAAACAGGCTTTTTAACGCCTTAATATAGTGCAATATTCATCTGGCTATAAAATTTGGATTACGGTGTACCTGAAAGAGAAAAACACGGGGGGTGCATCATGAAAAAAATCCAAGAAACCTTAAGATCATTCTTCAGGCAATGGGTTCAGATCACCGCTTATCTGCAGGCGTTACTGCTTGAAGAACAATCTCAGAGTGATATGAACCACCTTTGCGTTACGGCGGTTTCGCTCCCGGCGCCTTTTCCTGTATGCATGCTTAAGGTCTGAAGCCTGAGTTCGCTCCTACAAGGCAACATCATCGTCTGAATGTTGCCTGATGTTTCAGCTTTCTGCATGTCTCAATGACCAACCTACCACATTATTATTCTTGTCTATAAACAAAGCGTTATTCGTAAAAGATCATTTTCTATAAACTCGTCTGCTTCAGAAAATGTTGAAAGTGTGCCAAATTCCGATCTAAATTGTTAACAATTGCGATCTTAGAGTGATGGCGCAAGATCATGGGGCAGGTATGAACACAACTAAAAAGGGAAAGCTGTCTAAATCCCAGAGACAGGGGCTTATTACCAGCAGACTTAAGAATTCACCGGCGCTAAGGGTTTCAGAGCTAGCAAATGAGATTGGAGTATCTACTGAGACGATCCGGCGCGATCTTACAGAGCTTGAGGAGCGTGGGCTCATCAGCAGAACCTACGGTGGAGCCGCCAGACCACTTGAGAATGAACCCGGATATGATGAGCGTGACCGCCTCTTTACCAGCGAGCGGGAAAAAATCTCTATTTCGGTTTGCTCATCAGTAAAGGACGGACAGGTACTGATCATAGGCAGCGGCGCCACTACCGGCCGTATCGCGTCAAGACTTGCCGCGGTTAGGCGCGATCTTAACGTATATACTGACTCTATCGCGGTCGCCGCGGTGCTTTCACAAAATCCTACCTTCAAAATCAGGCTGTTGCCCGGTCTTTACAACAGTGAGGAGCGTTGTGTCTATGGTCCAGAAACCATAGCCGCGGTCAACCGGATCTTCGCCAATATCGCGATCCTGGGAGCGTCCGGGTTTACCGGCGAGGGGATCAGCAATGCCGACGCGGACATAGCTCAGACCTATGCCACCATGGTGACTCGCGCGACCAGCGTAATAATAGCAGCCGATCATTCAAAGACGGCAAGAGAGTCCGTGCTTACCTATTGCACCTGGGACCAGGTTTCAGAGCTGGTCACTGATATGATGCCATCAGAGCCTGAAATACTGGCATCCATCAAAGCTCATAACGTAAAGCTCACCATTGCCTCGGGGCATGATAATGACCAGACCCTAGATGAGGGAAGCCTGAGACTCTTCTTCTAGAAGCGTCTCAAAGCAAAAGCCCCGCGTGAAGCTCATTTCACGCGGGGCTTTTATTACGCGGATTTAGAATTTACGCGAAAGGATCCTCAAGAGTGATGGTCTGATTGCGCTCAGGCCCGGTGGACAGTATGGCTACCTTAACACCTGAAAGCTCCTCAAGGCGCTTTACATATTTACGGGCGTTTTCAGGCAGATCGTCCCAGGAGGTGATCCCGAAGGTATTTGATTTCCAGCCCGGCATGGTCTCGTATACCGGTTCCACACCCTCATAGTCATAGGCTGAGAATGGAGGAAGATCTCTTACCTGTCCGTCAGGGTAGCGGTAGCCGGTGCAGATCTTGACCTCATCAAGATCATCTAACACATCAAGCTTCATAAGCGCCAGACCCGATAGGCTGTTGAGCACCGCGCTGCGATGCATCGCCACGGCGTCAAACCACCCGGTACGGCGCGGACGCCCTGTTACGGCGCCAAACTCCTTGCCGCGCTGACGAATATGCTCGCCGAGCTCATCCTTAAGCTCCGTAGGATAAGGTCCGCCGCCTACTCTGGTGGTATAGACCTTGGCGATCCCCAGGACATAATCAATTGAAAGAGGACCAGCGCCTGATCCGGTTACACAGCCGCCGGCGGTGGTATTTGATGATGTCACATACGGGTATGTGCCAAAATCAATATCAAGGAAGGTGCCCTGGGCGCCCTCAAAAAGGATCTTCTCTCCGCTCCTTTTTGCTTTGGCAAGGATCTCCGATACATCACCTACCATCCTGAGCAGACGGTCACGATAGCCATCAACCTGCTCCATAACGCTTTCAAAGCTCACTTCCTCAGCGTGGAAGTAGTTCTTGAGCATGAAATTTCTGTAGTCAAGCAGGCGCTTGAGTTTCTCGCGGAAAAAGTCCATGTGCATCAGATCGCCGACCCTGACCCCACGACGCGCCACCTTGTCCTCATAGCAGGGACCAATTCCGCGTCCGGTAGTTCCGATCGCGCCTTTGCCGCGCGCTTTCTCGGAAGCCTTATCAATGGCAGGGTGGATCGGCAACAGCAGCGAGCAGGAGCCATTTACGGTAATGCGCTCTTCGGCATCGGAAACTCCGGCGGCCTTGAGCTCTTCTATCTCCTCAAACAGAGCGACAGGATTTACCACAACGCCGCTTCCTATAAGGCATTTACAGCCGCTGTGCATGATCCCGGAAGGCACAAGCCTTACTACGACCTTACGGTCACCTACAACCAGAGTATGACCGGCATTGTTGCCACCCTGACTGCGAACAACCACATTGGCCTTGGAGGTCAGCAGATCCGCTACCTTACCTTTGCCTTCGTCGCCCCACTGGGTACCGAGCACAATTACATTATTGGGCATTTCTCTTTTCCTCGCGGCAGACCTCTGCGCCTGCCTTTGCTGCATCATAGGGATTATCTTTGCGCATATAAAATCCCGCCAAAGCGGGATTTTAACTCATTGCCACTATTCAGTGCGTCCTGATTTAGGCTTGCTCACTTTTGACCCATCCCAGCTTCCGAAGAAACGGAAGAAGTCGCTGTCAGGCTTTAACACCATAACATCCTTACCGGTGGTCATCGATTTCTTATAAGCGTCCATTGAGCGCAGGAACTCAAACAGCTCAGGATTGCGCTGATAAGTATCAGCGTAGATCTTTACCGCCTCGGCGTCACCATCACCGCGTAAGGTTCTGGCTGCTTTTTCGGCCTCGGCTATCTTAACCGTAACCTCGCGATCAGCCTGAGCGCGTATGGCTTCAGCGTCCTTGCGTCCCTGAGAACGATGGAGCTTGGCTACCGCGTCACGCTCAGCGCGCATGCGCTGATAGATTGAATTTGAAACCTCAGGCGGAAGGTTGATCTGCTTGATGCGCACGTCAACTATGCGCACTCCAAGATCCTTGGCCGAGGAGCCGATATCGCGCAACGCGTTCTGCATCACCTCATCGCGCTTGTTTGAAAGTCCGCCTTCATCGCCTGATGACTGGCTGTCAAACTCATCTTCCGCACGATCAGAATTCTTTCCTGAAACTATTTCCTGAATGGTCAGACGTCCAATCTGGCTTCGCAGGGAGTTGTTGATTTTACGTGAGAGCAGATCCTCCGCCTGCATCTTATTACCGCCCGCGGTTGTCAGGTAATACGTAGCGGCGTCCTCAATCTGCCACTTGACATAGGAATCTATGATCACGTCCTTCTTCTCAGAGGTTACAAAGCGGTTGGCGCTCTGATCTATAGTCTGGATACGCGCGTCAAGGATCTTTACCTTATCAATAAGCGGCACCTTGAAATGAAGTCCGGGCTGCTTGATATCAAGCTTGGCGTCCGCGCCGCGAATAACCTTGCCAAAACGTGTAACAATGCCAACCTGTCCCTCAGTCACCACATACAGTGAACTGACTCCCAGGAAGCCGAGCACTATCGCTACTGCCAGTATGAGGTTTAATCCTAAGTTCTTCACCTTCAGTTCCTCCTCTGGTCATAATTGCCATATCCGTTTCCGTTGAGCGGCGGATAACCACGCTGGGGATTCTGCGACTGTCTGGAGGTGTTTTGTACGGTCTCTTCAGCCGTCTTCTTTGAGGCCTCTTTGAGCGCCTGCACTGTTTCATCAACCTCAGATTTTGATTGCTCCCTGCTGCTGACAGAGGCATTATCGGGAAGCGGCAGATAAATCACCGGAGAACTGCCCTGAGGGGTATCAAGTATGACCTTGCGAGACTTCTCCATAACCTGCTGCATAGTCTCAAAATAAATTCTCTGCCTTGTGATCTCAGGCGCCTTCTCATACTCAGGCAAAACCTTCTCAAAGCGCGCTACCTCGCCCTGAGCGTTTAAAACGACCTGGGAGCGGTAAGCCTCAGCCTCCTGACGTATACGCTGAACCTGACCGTCAGCCTTTGGCAGAACCTCATTGGCGTAGGCTTCAGCCTCACGTTTAAAGCGCTGCTCATCCTCCTGCGCCGAGATCGCGTCATCAAAGGCGGCTTTTACCTGATCAGGAGCTCTGGCAGGCAGGAAGTTCATGTCTACAATTGAAAGTCCGGTGTTATAGGGCTCGATGATCGAGCTTAAAAGCTCTCTGGTGTTCTGACGCACCATCTCACGTCCGGAGGTCAGAATGTCATCCATCAGGGTATGTCCGACTACATAGCGCAAAGCACTGTCGGTAGCCTCCAGCAACGTATGATCAGGATCGGTAGTGCTGTATAAATACTTGACCGGATCAGAGATGCGGTACTGGACATCCATCTCAACTATTACAACATTCTCATCCTGCGTCAGCATGGTTCCGGATGACTGAAGCGCGCGGACCTGCTCGATGTCGACCACATTGACCGTGTCAATGCCAGGGATCTTCCAGCGCAGTCCCGGATCAGTGACGTCATAAATCTTTCCAAAGCGCAATACAACGCCTCGCTCAGCCTCGCGAACCGTATAAAAGCCCGATACTATAATGCCGGCAATAGCAAGACCTATCACGGCTCCTATAATCGATCCCGGACGGTTACGCCCGTTACGGCCTCTGGATCCTGATGATTTTCCGCTTCCAAAAAGCTTTTTTAGAAGATCCAGAGTCTGGGTTCCCAGATCTTTCTCCCCCCGCGGAGGGTTGTCTCTTCCCCACGGATCACGTCCGCCATTGTCATTACCACTGTCGCCATTGCCGCCACCGTTGCCCGGTGCGTTCCAGCCCATGGTGTCAGATGAAATCTGTTTCATTGAAACAACAGGGTATTTAACCCCTCTCCTAATTTGCCAAAAAAAACTACATCAAAGCGCAAAACAGTCCAAACCTTGTCTGTTACTGCACACTGTCAAAATTAAATTCTTCGTCATTCTTCCAGGGCGATCCGCCGGCGGCCCTTGAGAGCTCTCCATTTGTCACGCTGTCAGTCCGGGAGGCGTCCTTCTGACTAATTGAAAGCTCAAGCGTGATAACCCCGTTATCATCTATGCTCTCAGAGCTGACCGCGCCCAGCGCGTAAAGCATCGAGCGTAATTTACCGCCGCTTGACGCGTCTATCTTAACAGTAAAATTAAGTTTTTCCCGCGAGAGCATGAGCGAGCACGCCCTGAGCAGATCCTCAATACCCTCTCCGGTCAGCGCGCTCACACAGATCCTGGATGGCTTGCCATCAATGCCATCGACCATACCTACCGGGCTGTCTTCAACCAGATCGCATTTATTAAAGACCATAAGCCTTGGTACATTGCCCGCCCCGACCTGCTCTAAAACCTGGTTCACCGACTCGATATTCTCATCACGCCTTGGATCTGACGCGTCAACGACATGAACCAGCAATGAAGCGTCCGCCGTTTCCTCAAGGGTACTGTGGAAGGCCGCTATCAGATCATGCGGAAGGTGGCGAATAAATCCAACCGTATCTGCAAAAACCGCTTTACCAAAGCTCGGTAGCTCAACGTTTCTGAGTGTAGGGTCAAGCGTCGCGAATAGCTGATCCGCCACATACACATCTGATGAGGTCACGCGGTTGAAGAGCGTGGATTTCCCAGCATTGGTGTACCCGACAAACGATACCGTCGGCACACCGCGCTTTATACGCAGGGAGCGGTTCTGACCACGGCGGCGGGAAACCGTTTCAAGCTCCGCTTTGAGCTGGGTTATCCGTTCACGAAGCGCGCGGCGGTCAAGCTCAATCTGGGTCTCACCCGGACCGCCTCTTAATCCGAAGCCGCCCTTCTGACGTTCAAGGTGAGTCCATCCGCGCACCAGTCTTGCCTGCTCGTACTGAAGTCTTGCCAGCTCGACCTGAAGCTTACCCTCATAGGTGCGCGCCCTTTGAGCGAAAATCAGCAATATGAGGGCGACTCTGTCCATAACCTTCGCGTCAAGCGCGCGTTCAAGGTTACGCTCCTGAGCTGGTGAGAGTCTTGAATTGAAGATCACGGTTGAAGCGCCACTCTCCTCAACCGCGGCTTTTACTTCCTCAGTTTTTCCGGTTCCGATAAAGTAGGCGGCATCAGGGGCGTCACGGTTACAGACAACCGCTTTTACCACACGCGCTCCTGATGTTTCGGCCAAACGCTCCAGTTCGGCCAAATCCTCACGTGATTCCTCTTTTGGGAGCTCAACGTGCACCAGCACGCAGATCCCAGGGCTCTGTGTTTGAGGATCCTGCATCTGCAGGTCAGGCCTCTGCCTGGCCCTTGTTATCTTCTTCCTTTAATTCGCCGTCTTCAGTCTGGGACATCGAGATGTTGACAGCGCGAGCCGGAACTATGGTTGAGATCGCGTGCTTGTATACCATCTGGCTGACCTGATTTTTAAGCAGAACCACAAACTGGTCAAATGACTCAATCTGCCCCTGAAGCTTGATGCCGTTAACCAGGTAGATGGACACCTGGATATGCTCGCGGCGCAGTGTATTTAAGAAAGGATCCTGCAATGACTGAACTTTTGCCATTTTTTTTCCCGTTATTATTAGTAGTTATCTTCTTACAAGATCGCCTCTGATGTTCCACATTTATTGAAGGAAGATCGTGTTTATCTGGCAACGCTAAAACCGTCCGGCGCGCCGAGACGGTGTAGCTCAAAGTCACCGGATTTTCCGAATGTTCCCAAAAGCTTGTGAACACCAAAGCAGACCGGAGCCTTCGCTGTAAGCGCTTATTTGCGATGAAGCCATTCCTTTACCTAAGAGTTAGCCTGTAGCTTTGGAACGACCGCGATTTATTATAGCATCTCAGCCGGCATTGCCTGCATCGGACGCTTTTTCGTTAAGCTTACTGACTAAGCCTAAAACCGACTTGAGATTATCAGGATCAGAGGGTCTTAAGATCAGGCGCCTGACGCAGCCGTCATCTGACAACCCGCCACGGAGCCAGGTCATCTGATGCTTGGCAAGCCGCGCGGTAGCGATCACCGCGTTTTCAATCATTTGCTCATAGCTGACCCTGCCATCCAGATACTCCCATACCTGACGATAGCCCACGGCACGCATCGATGACGTGTTGATATTCAGATCTCCCCTGTCGCGAAGTGATGCGACCTCATTTATAAGCCCGCGCTCAAGCATAAGCATAAAGCGCTCCCTTATCTGTACGCGAAGCTTTGAGCGGTCATTTTCAGGAAGCAGTACCGCCTCAGCCCGCATAAAAGGACAGCTCTCGCCTTTTTTCCCATAAAAGGAGCTCAGGGGTTTGCCGGTCATCGCGTATACCTCAAGAGCCCTTGAAACACGCTGACGATCGTTTGGCGCGAGTTTTTCATATAAAGGAGGATCGATTTCTTTTAATTTCTCATGCATGGCCGCCCAGCCTGAGCTTAAAGCCTCACTGGCTATACTTTCCCTTACTTTGGGATCAGTCCTTGGAAGAGGTGAAAGCCCGTCACACAAAGCCTTGTAGTACATCATGGTTCCGCCGCATATAACAGGCAGCGCATTTCTCTTACAGATCTCCTTTACAAGCTTTATACAGTCAGAGCGAAAATCCGCCGCGCTGTAGCTCTGCGCCGGATCCCGTATGTTCACAAGATGATGCGGACACATGGCAAGTTCTTCCTGATCAGGCTTGGCCGTACCTATATCCATGCCACGGTATACCAGAGCCGAATCGAGACTTATGATCTCAATTGACATAAACTTGGAAAGCTCAAGCGCGAGCGATGTTTTCCCGGTGGCGGTAGGCCCCAGCACCACCAGTGCCCGATCTTTCATTTATTGTCCTCCGGCATCATTTCATACGCGATCTCCTGAATTCTCAGATCGCACGCGCCATGGCCCATGATCGAGGCTACAGCCTCCAACACCTCTTTTCCCGATAACACCTTTTGAGCGTAAGCCAAGCCTGTGTCAGCGCCTGAAATAGCGGCGCCTCCCACAGCGTCAGCAAGCTGTTTGGGGCATTTACCCGATCCAAGTCCCTCAGATGAGGCTATAAGCGGGAAAGCTGTCTTGGAAAACCCCGCGAGATCACAGCACGAAAGCTCAGAAGGAACGGCTCTGATCTCTGCCGTGTCTTTTCTAAAAGCGAGCTCAAATCCGCAACGGGACAAGGCTTTAGGATTTTGCTTCAGAGCCTTTATCACCTCAGGCTCCGTTTTTACAGCAAAGGGCATGGTAAGCGGATGTTTATTCACATCCCCCTTCTCAACCGCCTTTGAGAATCTGCGGCTGACAATTTCACGCTCAAGCGCTTTTATCTGTACCAGAAGATACCTGCCGGATATAAGCACCAGAGCGACTCCCGGAACCGGCATGCCGAGCACATTCGCGGTTTTTGTCTTATTCCCGGAGGAGTCTTTAATGATCTCTGCTGATTCTATTCTGGAGCTTGCTTCAATTCTGCTGGCAAAAGCTTTTGCCTTTATGGAAAGAGGAGGAATGTCTCCTGCCGAGGAGGCTTTTGTGACAAATGATCCTTCCCCATCCGGGAAATCAGGTAATTCAACAACGTCTTTTTTTTCATCATCAAAAGCGGCTTTTGTCTTACCGTATAAAGCGTCTGACAATGGCCGGTAAAACTGAAGAGAGCTTTCCTTAACGGCACCTTCTGCCACGTTATCCTCAGGCTCTGACGCCTGAGCGCGCAAATCACGCGTCTGAACGGGGCTTGGAACAGTCTCTGAGATTTTCGCGTGAATCTCTTTACCAGGACTGCCAAACAGCGCGTTTTCATCCTGCGACTCACGCTTGGAGCACAATGCCGAAAAAACCGACTGCTCTATCAGATCATGCACGGCAGAGGAGTTGTGAAAGCGAACCTCGTCTTTACGCGGATGGACGTTTACGTCCACCTCGGAAGGATCGATTTCAATATAGAGCACGCAACGCGGTAATACGCGGTTTGGCGAGAAGCGCGAAAAAGCCTCGCGCACAGCGTGTAATACAAGACGATCCGCAATCGGCCGGCCATTTAAGAAAAGGTAGCATTTCTCTGCCCCACCCGCCGTTACGTCGACAGGCATAAGGGCGATCCCATTTAGCCTTAACAGAGGATCATCACAGCTTACCTCTACCGGATCAGAGGAAAACTCTGCGCCAGCCAGCTGCGCCAGACGTCTCATGCGCGATAGAGTATCATCAGCGCCCCGTACCTTTATGATCTGCCGTCCGTCTGAGGATAATTCAAAGGCTATCGAGGCGTTGGCCATGGCGCAGCGCGTTACGACATCGCGTATGCGCATAAGTTCGGTGCGATCTGATTTTAAGAAACGTCTTCTGGCAGGAGTGTTAAAAAAAAGCTCCCTTACCTCAACCGTAGTGCCTACTCCATGAGGGCAGGGCATCACGGAGGCGTCCATCTGAGGGCCAAGACAGCTTACGCAAAAGCCATCGCTTTCATCAGCTGTACGCGATGAAAGGGTCAGCTTTGAAACCGCCGCTATCGAGGCAAGCGCCTCACCGCGAAACCCCAGAGTGGTTATGTGTGAGAGATCCTCCTCGCAGGCTATTTTTGATGTCGCGTGCGGCGCCAGAGCCAGACCAAGCTCTTCCCTTGGAATGCCGCTTCCGTTATCGCGCACCCTTATAAGCACCCGCCCCGCGCTCTCCAGATCACAGCGTATTGAGCTTGCCCCTGCGTCAACAGAGTTCTCTATCAGCTCTTTTACTACCGAGCTCTGGCGCTCTACAACCTCGCCCGCCGCGATCTGTCCTGCCAGACGTACCGATAGCTTTCTTATGGTCATGGGATCACCAGCTTCTGTCCGGCTCTGAGCATTCCGGATTTGAGGTTATTGGCCTTACGTATTTCAGATGAGTCAACTCCATACGCGGAGGAGATCTTAGAAAGTGTGTCTCCGGGCTTCACTATAATGGTCCTCCCGCTATTTCTGCCCGCCGCTTTACCCTGCCGCCTCGCGCTGTCCTGGCGTGATTTGATGTTCTGCAGAGGATTTTGCTCGTAATAGGACTGAATTCCCATGAAGATCCTGTAGGCCATCTGTTTTTGATAATTAGGCTGATTTAACTGGATCTCCTCATAGGAGTTGGAAAGAAAACCTGTTTCTATCAGAAGAGAAGGTATATCCGGGGCCTTCAACACCGCAAGCGATGAGTATATGGGGCGCGATTTATAAATATGGGTAAACTGACCTACGCTCTTTATGATTTCAGAGGCCAGATCATATCCCTCACTGCGCGCGTTCTGAGATGACATATCAACCACAGCCGCCTCAAGATACTTGTTGTCCGAGGTTGAGTTTATGACCTTGCCAGCTCCGCCTATAAGCCTTCCTGAGCTACCCTGACGCAGGATCTTGCCATTCTCGCGCTGGGCGCGGTTTGACGAAAGGAGCAGAACCGAGGTCCCACGAGCCGTGGTACTGCCTGGCGTTGAGTTACAGTGAATTGAAATCAGCAGATCAGCGTGTTTACGGCGGGCAATCGCCGATCTGGCATCAAGATCCACAAAACGATCTGACGCGCGGGTTAACACCGCGCGCATTCTTCTGTCGGAGTTTATATAGCCGTATAGTGAACGGGCTATAGCGAGCGCGACATTCTTCTCGCGCACCCCGCGCCTTCCGATAGCGCCGGGGTCTTTACCGCCATGTCCCGGATCCACGGCTATTATGAACGGGCGGGCAACCGCCGCGACCGGCACGGCCTTGGGCGGGGCCGCCGTATCAGAAACCTCCTCGCGCTGTCCCTTCGGATTATTTTCAGTCACGGTACTATGAACCCTGGAGGTTTTTCCGGATCGTTCATCTGCCTGCTCAGCGGCAAAATCGGCTCTCAGCTTGTTTACCGCCGCGGTGTACTGGGCGGCCTGAGCTGGCGACATGGTGCGGATGCCGTCGGCTCCAGCACTCGAGTACTGCTCAAACAGTCTTCCCTCGAGATCTTTTAGGGTCTGGGATCTATTCTTACTCCCGCCTTTCTCGACCCTGACCGAGGTTACGACATCACGTATTTGAGATGAGTTAGACGCGTAAGCGCTTTCTTTGGCGTTTGCCGGCTGTGAGTGAGAAAAATCCACCACCAGTCTGTAATCGGGATTACCGTCCCTGGGCGAGAGCATAAACGCGTTTGGTTTGCCACAACGCGAAATGTCAAAGCTGTAAACTACATCCGTTTTTTTGCGGAACGCAGAGGTTCGTCCCAGACATGATTGGGAGGAAGGTGACAGCTTAAGCGGCGCGGTTTTGAGATTAAACGGTTTCTTTATGGTAATTGTGTAATCTGCCCCGGACTGTGACTGCGTGAAGTCAGAACTGCCTGACAGATCAAACACGACTCTGGTTTTGTCCCTGTTTGAAAATACACGCAGGTTCTTGATATCCGCGGCGCCGGCCTGCAGTGCGGTAAACGCCAGCACTGAAGCTGTCAGCGCGAGGATCCGCTTTGCTTTCACATTGTCCCTCAGGCCTTAATGGCGCCTTCCATGGCGCCCATCTGCTCATCACTTATGAGGGAGGATTTTACCACAGCGATCCTGTTTCCCCCGGCATACGCTATGTCTACAGTCACATCAGGCTCTGGTAAAAGTCCGCCCGCGTGATCAGGCCATTCAACGACACAGACAGCCACACGCGAGAAATAATCGCGTATACCCATATACTCAAGTTCCTCAGGGTCATGCAAACGGTAAAGATCGAAATGAAAAATCTCGACGCCGCCGCATGAATACGGCTCAACCAGAGTATAGGTGGGTGATTTTACCGTTCCGGTATAACCAAGCGAGCGCAGGATACCACGCGTAAGCGTGGTTTTTCCCGCTCCAAGATCTCCTTGCAGAAACACCGTGACCGCGCTTTGCCTTTTGATGGCAAGCTCTGAAAGGATCGGGCCTAAGGTCTCTCCCAACCTTACGGTCATCTCCTCGCCAGCAAGCTCAAATGACCGCTCTGCCATTTACAAGTCTCCTTATAGATTCCTCAAGATCTGTAGGCAGCGTGCCGGCCGCGCCATATTCACCCTCGGCAATTTCCCCGGCCCGGGCGTGGATACACGCGCCAAAAACCGCTGCCTGCTTTTGCGTCAGCTCCCCCGCGCATAACGCGGCGATGATTCCGGTGAGCAGATCTCCCATACCGCCTGATGCGAGCGCGGGTGATCCGCCTGAGATCACGGTCACTCCCCGACCATCAGCTATCACCGTTCCTGCTCCTTTAAGCAGTACGACCCCGCCATAGACAGACTGCAGCTGCCGCGCCGCGGTGAGACGGTCCTGCTCAATTTCCTGTACGGTACATCCCAAAAGCCTCGCTGCCTCTGCAGGATGAGGAGTAATGATACGGTTTGTTCTTGCCTCACGCTGTCCCTGTGACAGTATATTGAGCGCGTCAGCGTCAAATACGCAGTCACGCCCTGAGGACAGCACCATGTGAACCAGATCCTCTGAACGCTGACGCACTGAGAGTCCCGGCCCGATGGCTACCGTATCACACCACGCGAGCGCTTTTTTTACCGCCTCATCATCGTTAAAATCAACCGTCATGAGCTCAGGATGAATGGAGCATAGCATCTGCACGTTTGATGGATCGCACGCGACTTTCACCAGCCCAGCGCCGGCGCGCAGGGCTCCGGTTCCTGCGATAGCCGCCGCGCCGCCCATGCCGCGCCCGCCGGCGATTATCAGAACTTTACCGTTATCCCCCTTGTTGCAGCTGCGCAGTCTCTGCGGGAGATCCGGCAGGATATCCGTGTAGGACTGGCGCGTAAGCGGCAGTCCCCCGGTAAGCTTACGGTCTGAAAAGGCTTTGATGTCGATCCCCAGAGGATCGCAGACAACCTGACCGCAGTAATCTACCGCCTCTCCGGTGAAAAGCCCCGGCTTTAAGGCCAGCATGCATACAGTGCTGTCAGCGCGCACACATTCGCCCATGGCGCAACCGGTATCAGCATTGAGTCCTGACGGAATATCCGCGCTTATGACCTGCGCGCGGGATGAGTTGATGAACATGATCCATTCATCTATCGGAGGTCTGGGGGAGCTTCTCACGCCGGTGCCTAAAAGCGCGTCAATTATGACATCAGGTCTGGGATCTGATTTCTCGGGAAGCAGAGTCTCTACTATGCCGCCTTTTGAAATGAAATCTCCGCACGCGCGGCGCGCCTCACTGTTCTCGTGCGGCGCGCCTGACGCGAAAACTCTTACCCCCAGCCCCTGACCTATCAGTTCAGACGCCGCCGCGTACCCGTCGCCGCCATTGTTTCCACCTCCGACGAAAATCCATACGAGCTTGGAGTGGGGCGCGCGGCGCTTTATTTCATTCACAAGCGCTCTTCCGGCAAGCCTCATTAGGTCATAACAGTCACCGCCACTGGTTGTGGCATGAAACCTTTCGATGTTTCTGATTTCACTTGTGGTGAACATCTGATAGGGCAATGAATCCATCTTCATATATCCTCCAGCGCTGATTCTATCAAATGCCCTGCCCCGTCTTGGAGAAAACAAGCTTATACATTCCCAACTTAACAGGATTTAAACATTATTGGCGCTAAAATCGGCAGAGTTTTGTGAAAGCGGGCATCTACTGTACACATCCTGCTGCGGCATCCGCGGATTTTCTGATAATCTTCAGGTCATGGTGTAGCCTGCCCGCATACAACCGTATTTAACGCATGTTATCCTTAGATTTAGAACAAGGAGCAGTCAATGCAGATCCTGGGAGTTGATATAGGCGGAACCGGTATCAAGGGAGCCGTGGTTGAAACCTCAACTGGTGAACTTTTAACCCAAAAGGAGCGCGTTCTGACTCCAAATCCCGCCACGCCAGAGGCTATCACCTCATCGCTTAAGAAATTTGTCGAAAAAACCGGTTTTGACGGTCCGGTGTCCTGTGGCTTCCCCTCTCGTATCATCCATGGTACCGTGCTTACGGCATCCAATATCGATAAAACCTGGATCAACGTTCCTGTGGAAGATCTGTTCTCAAACGCCGTAGGCCGCAAGGTTTATGTGGCAAATGACGCTGATGTGGCCGGGCTTTGTGAATTAAGGCTTGGCGCCGCCAGGGGCGTGCAGGGTCCCGTGGTTTTCCTGACCATTGGTACCGGCATTGGTTCAGCGCTCTTTATTGACGGACACATGTATCCAAGCTCAGAGCTTGGACAGTTGCGTTTTCATGGAGGTCCTGCAGAACGCTGGTGCTCCGGGCTTGTAAAGGAAAAAGAGGATCTCAAGTGGAAGGATTGGGGCGTCCGCTTTAACGAGTATCTTGAATATGTCGACTACCTGCTAAAGCCGGATCTCTTTGTTTTAGGCGGCGGAGCATCAAAGAAATTTGACAAGTTCAAGGAGTGCATCAACCCTCAGATCAGGGCGGTACCCGCAGAGCATCTTAATCTGGCGGGGATCATAGGCGCGGCCTTGAATGGAGAGGATCGCATCAACAGCAAATCCGCTCTCTGATTTAAAGCCTGCCCGCTGGGCAGGTTCTGTTTTTTCATACAGGCTCCAGCCCCTCAAGTCTTACCTGCAGTCTCTCCGTCCCAAGATACCGGTTTATCTCAATGGCGTATACCGCCCTTACCAGGATCCCGGCCTGCAGCGCCTTCTCCCGAACCGCCGCACGCAGCCTGATGGCCTGAATCTTTCTACCTTCTTGGTCCAGTAGCACAAAGCGCAGGTGCCGGTTTTGGATCGGATAGACTGAGAGTACCTCAAACTCACCGTCAAAAAGCGGCTCGGGGAATCCCTCGCCCCACGGGCCGCACCGCTCAAGCTCTCGCGCGAACGCAAGCGTGAGATGAGACGCCGGCAGCTCACCGTCAGTTAAGGTTTCCTGTTCTGAAGGCTTATCCTTGTATTGAGCTACCAGTTCCGAAAAACGCGCCCTGAATGTCTCAAGATTGCCCGCCATTATGGTGGCGCCTGCCGCCATGGCGTGTCCGCCTCCGGCGAGAATTAAACCTGGATTCTCCTCGCGCATGCGTCTTAGGATCTCGCCCAGGGGGATCCCGGGCAAAGAGCGCGCCGATCCTTTAAGCTCATCATCACCATTTCCCGTAAATACAAAGCAGGGAACGCCAAAACGTTCCTTAAGCCGCCCCGCTATAAGTCCGGCAATTCCGGGAAGCCAGTTTTTTCTGTAAAGCGTAAGCGCGCTCACGCCCTGCATGGCCATTGCGTCCTCCACGGCCTCCCTGCAGAAAACCCTTTCGTAATCTCCTCTCCGCCGGTTTGCCATATCAAGCTTTTCAGATAGCTCATCGGCTTTTTGAGGATCATCGTTTGTCAGCAGCTCAAGCGCCGGATTTCCCTCAAGCTTTATTCTGCCGGCGGCGTTGATCCGCGGGCATATGTCAAAGCCTATATTTCTTGGAGTGATGCTGTTCAGATCACAGCGAACCCTGCGGCACAATGACTTTACTCCCAATACGGTTTTGCCACAGCGCATTCTTTCAATACCCGCACTGACTATACGGCGGTTGTTAGCGTCAAACGGGACCACGTCTCCTATGGTCCCTATGGTCACCAGATCAAGAAAATCCGCCATGATCGGACGATGGTGAGTATGGAAAAAACCTCTGGCGTCAAGCTCAGACCTTACGGCGCAGAGCACATAAAAAAGCACGCCTGCGCCACAAAGCGCCTTCGATGGGAAAACGCTGTCAGGTCTTTTAGGATCAACCACGGCATCAGCCTCAGGCAGGCTCTCCTGACACTCATGATGATCGGTTATCACAAGCTTTATCCCAAGCTCCCGCGCTCTTGTGGCCGCCTCATGGCAGCTGATTCCGTTGTCAACCGTGACAATCAGCATTACACCGTCTGAGGCGGCTTCATTTACCGCATTAGCATTAAGTCCGTACCCCTCGTCATAACGGGAGGGCACCACGCAGTTTACCGATCCTTCGGCGGCGCCTAACGCGTAGAGCGCGCGCAGTCCCAGCGCCGCTCCGGTAACGCCGTCAACATCGTAGTCCCCGTAAACAAGAATTCTGTTCCCGCCCTCCACCGCGTCGGCTATTGCCTGCGCCGCTTGTTCTATATCAGGCAGGGTCTGATAGTGCAAAAGGGCGGACAGGTTGGGCATGGCTTCCGAGCTGTTTTTTACACCTCTGCCGGCCAGAACCCTCCTTATCACGGGATCGCTTATGTCTTTAAGAGCGCTCTCATCGCTCAAGACGCGTCTTGTTATCTTCACAAAAGCCTCCATCGGACCGCATGATAGCAGACGATGAACCCTGCCGCCTCTCCGGGCGCTTTGCTAAAATATCCGCAAACGGAGGAAAACTTGCAGGATTACACACTAAGGATATCAGAGTGGCGCGGCTGCCTTATGCTGTTACCACTTGTCCTCTTCGCGCTTGTCTCAGCGGCGACCGCGCGTACCGGCATTGCCTTGCCCGGATCCTTCGCGTTTAACGTCATGAGCGTCACTATGGCGTTGCTGTTCTGTGTCATCGCCTCGCGCTTCATTCCGTCACGCAACAGTTCCTTGCAGATAGTCTGCGTGATAGTGAGCTTCTGCGCACTGGTAGGCTTTGACCTTACAAAATACCCCACGGATTTTCAGTTTCTTACCGTATGTATAAGCTCGGCACTCTCATCTACTCTGGTATTTCTGCCATATAACGATATTCAGGATAACAATCAGGAGGATACGTTCAGACTGTGCGTATATGGACTTATACTGCCTGCCGCGGTGCACTTTCTGATTATGACCATAGTACGCGAGCTCGACTCATTTATAACTCTTACCTTCACCTCAGACTTCGTTACCTCGTTTCTGGCTGTCGCTGTGGTCCCCTGCTTCACTCTCATGCAGACCATGGGGGTCTCAGGACTGATTAACGCTGTAGAGTCTCTGCAATACCCTGATCTGCACATTCTGGCTATTCCGGGCGCGATAACCCTGACCAATCTGATAAGCCTGCCGGCGGTGATTATCGCAAGTTCCTTTGAGTATCACGGCGGCAAAAGGGTTTTTCTGACTCTGTTTGGATGTCTTGCGGCCATAAGCGCAAATTCCGGCCCCTGTGTGTCAGCGGAGCTTATGGTTTTACTGATCTTTTTCCCGGGGACCTACGCCTGCCTGCTGCTGTCATCGGTTTTCGTATACATGTGCGCTCTTACCACACGCGCCTCGGTGATTACCAATTTCTATCTGCTCTATCAGCCAAATCTCACACTGCTTAAAACCACAGGCTTTTCTTTTAACAGCGCAGATCTTATCTGCATCGCCGTAGCGGCGGTTCTTCCGCCATTATTTTTCCTGTTCTCATCGGTCTTTTTGAGGCATCGCGCCCGCTCATTAAGCCGCAACAGACGTTCGATAAGCCGCGACCTTAATGTTGGGATGCGCTCACGCCCTGATCTGATAGCTCTAGCGATCCTAAAAGCCTGCGGCGGTCTCTCAAATCTCAGTGGAGTAAACCGTCAGGGAAGGGAGCTGCTGCTTGACACCAGGCGTATAGATCTCGTCTCGGAGCTGTCGCTCTCAAGAGTCTGCGCCCGCCATCCCCGTTACGACCGTTTGCGGGGATACATGGTTTGCGATCTTGGCGCCAATTGCGCTCTGGTTTCAGAACGCTTAAGAGCACTTCTGCGATCCTGCGGGCTTCCCCCGGGAGGCAGACTTCATATGTCGCAGGATTTCAGTATCCGGGACTATCTGATAGCCAAGCATCAAAATTCAAAAGGAGAAAGAGATGACTCAAGATCATCAAAATGACTGGGTTCAAATCAGAATACGTACTGATTCAAAGCTGTCTGACACAGTATCGGATCTGTTAGAGCAGCTCGGTGCCCTGGCGGTTACTTTCGAGGACGCCGCCGACAACCCGATACTTGAGCCGCGCCCCGGCGAACGGCGCCTTTGGCCTAATACAGATGTGATCGGACTTTTTGCACAGGGTACTGATCCTTCTGCAGTGGTAAACAAGCTTCAGGCTATCCTGGGGGATCATGTTCCTGTCGCCGCGACCTCACTTGAAGAACGCAACTGGATCCGTTGCTGGATGGATCAGTTCAAACCCATAAAATGCGGGCGCAGGCTGTGGATCTGCCCTTCATGGCTTCACGTGGATGATAAAGACGCGGTTACTGTCATGCTTGATCCAGGACTGGCGTTTGGTACCGGCACCCATCCTACAACCTGGCTTTGTCTCAATTTTCTGGACGCTCTGGACCTCAAAGGAAAGAACGTCACTGATTACGGGTGCGGATCAGGGATCCTGGCAATAGCGGCGTTAAAGCTCGGAGCCGCGCATGCCTGCGGTGTAGACATCGACCCTCAGGCGATTGAGGCCTCGGAAGACAACGCCGGGCGCAATGGTGTACAGGATCGCTTTACCCTGTACCTTAACCGCCCCGCGGAAGAGGTTCCAAAGGCTGACGTCACCGTCGCCAACATACTCGCTGGCCCGCTTACCGAGCTTGAGAGTGAAATTGCCAAGCTCACCGCCAAGGGCGGTCTGCTGGCGCTCTCAGGCATAATTGAGGATCAGACTGAAGAGATATGCGACGCCTATGCAAAAGACTTTGAGATAAAAAGCCGTACGGTACGTGAAGGCTGGGTGCGCATAGTTGCTCAGAAGCGCTAATTCCTATGCTGTTTTTTGTACCATTCCGTCGATAGGGCTTAAACAGCGAAAAAGCTGGCGCTATACTTGTCAGCTGGCTGATTTTTTTCTGACTATATCAAGGAGCTTCCAATGAACGTGATCAGGCCGCGCGAACGCAGCGCCATTATCCAGTCCCTCAGGGCTGGTGTCACCCCAAGGGTCGGTCTGGAACACATTCAGGTCGGCAGAGCCGAGGAAATCAAAGCCCTGATCGAGGATCTTGACGGCATCTGCGATGGCGGAAGCTGCTTTCGCCTGATCATCGGAGACTTTGGCGCTGGAAAAAGCTTCTTCCTGCAGCTGGTACGCTACATAGCCCTGCAAAAAAATCTGGTAGTCATGAATGCCGATCTCTCTCCTGAACGCAGGCTCTGCGCCACCGGGGGCCAGGCCCGCTCCCTTTATAAGGAGCTGACAAGAAATCTGGCAACCCGTGCCCACCCCGAAGGCAACGCCATGGTTCCGCTTATAGAAAAATTCATCAGCGAGCAGAGACGCGTCGCTCAAAGCTGCGGACGGGATACCGGTGACGTGATCAAAGAACGGCTTGACTCACTCTCAGAGCTGGTTGACGGCTATGATTTCGCTGAGGTTATTTCCAAGTACTGGAAAGGATACAGTGATGGTGACGACGCTCTTAAGAACTCCGCTGTACGCTATCTCAGAGGAGAGTATCAGACCCGCACGGACGCCAAACGTGATCTGGGAGTCAGAGCCATAGTCGATGACAGCAATGTATACGACCACTTAAAATTGCTCTCCCGCTTTGTCTGTCAGGCAGGATACAAAGGTCTTCTCATAAATCTTGATGAAATGGTTAACCTTTTCAAACTGCCCTCCAGAGTGGCGCGCAGCGCCAATTACGAGCAGATCCTGCGTATTCTCAATGACTGCCTGCAGGGAAGCGCCGAACGGATCGGTTTCTTAATGGGCGGTACGCCGGAGTTTCTTATGGATCCCCGCAAAGGACTCTACAGTTATGAGGCTCTGCACTCACGTCTTTCTGAGAATACCTTCGCGCAGATCGCCGGGGTTGTGGACTACCACAGCCCGGTGCTTCTACTCAAAAACCTCTCTCCTGAGGAAATATACGTGCTTCTGTGCAACATAAGGAATGTATTTGCCTCAGGTGATCCGCAAAAATACCTGGTTCCGGATGAGGCTCTTACCGCTTTTCTCAAGCACTGCTCTGAAAAAATTGGTGACGCATACTTCAGGACCCCGCGCAACACGATCAAGGCTTTTGTCGATCTGCTCTCAGTAATCGAGCAAAACCCTGATCTCAAATGGCAGTCACTGATTGGCTCACTCTCCGTGAGCGCTGAAAAGGCAGATGACACTCCTCTGGTGACCACCGAAGAGCAGTCGGTTTCTGAGGATAATGGTAACGCTCAGACTGTTGATGATGACGATGAGCTCACAAACTTTAAGCTTTGATGGAAAAAGATAACGCTGCTTTCGCTTTACTAGCCCCGGCCCTTCAGAAATGGGTTTTCAAGAAGGGCTGGACGGATCTGCTTCCAATTCAGAAAAAATCAATTATGCCTGTAATGCAGGGCAGGCATGACATCATCATCTCAGCGTCAACCGCCAGTGGTAAAACCGAGGCCGCTTTTCTCCCCGCGCTCTCGGCAATTTCCAACGCTAAGGACGCGAGCGGCATACGTATTCTTTACATCAGCCCGCTCAAGGCTCTTATAAACGATCAATGCCGCCGTATCGAGGATATGGCAGGCGAGCTTAAACTTTGTGTAACCCCCTGGCATGGTGATGTTGACAGTAATAAAAAGAAACGCCTTATGAAAGATCCTTCCGGAGTGCTTCTGACTACCCCGGAGTCGCTTGAATCAATGCTGATGAATAACTCATTCTGGCTTAAGCGCGCTCTTTTAAATCTTTCATATATCATCATTGACGAGTTCCATGCCTTCATGGGAACCCAGCGCGGTTATCAGCTCCAGTCACAGCTTCACCGGATAGACAATATTTGCGGTCATCTGATCCCGCGCATAGCGCTTTCGGCAACTTTCTCAGATCCAAAAGCCGCCATGTCATCGTTAAGACCTCGTCTTAATGTGCCTTGTGACGTGATCACGGGGGAAAACCGCGGCGACACGCTGGCGGTGCAACTGCGCGGCTACAATCTCGATCCCGATCAGCCTGATGATTCCGAAAAGAGCGGATCACAAAAATACGAAAATGACAATACGACAAAATCCAAATGGATAGCCGATGACATTTTCAGACTGATGCGCGGAAGCGCCAATCTGGTTTTCTGCAATTCGCGCTCACTCACCGAAACCCTGGCGACAGCTTTGCAGGATCTCTCAAAAAAGAACTTCGTGCCAAACGAGTTTTTCCCTCATCACGGCTCACTTTCACGTGATCTGCGTGAAAGCCTTGAGAAACGACTTATAGAAGGCCGTCTGCCAACCACCGCAATCTGCACCGCCACTCTGGAGCTTGGCATTGACATCTCGGACGTTCACTCAATCGCGCAGGTGGAAGCCCCGCTTTCAGTAGCCTCTCTGCGTCAGAGACTAGGAAGATCAGGCAGACGCGATCACATGGCGGTACTCAGACTCTTTATTCCCGAGTACACGAGAAACTCCGAGCAATTCAACAGCTTTAATCTCTGCGAGAGTACATTTCTGTCAACTGCCATAATCAAGCTGCTGCTTGATCACTGGTATGAGCCTCCGCTTGAGCGCGAATTCGCGTTCTCAACCATGCTGCAGCAAACGCTCTCCGTCATCGCCTCACGCGGCAGCGCCTCGGCAGAGAATCTGTATTCCCTGCTGTGCGCCACCGGCCCGTTCAGCCTTTGCACGCCAAAAATCTTCGCAAGCTTCCTGCATGATCTCGGAAACAGCAACCTCATAACCCAGCTCAATGATGGCACCCTCACTCTGGGAATTGATGGAGAAGAGCTGGTGTCGAGCTGGAATTTCTTTTCAGCCTTTGAGACACCCTCTGAATTCACTATCGAGCACGACGGGAAGGTTATCGGCCGGATCCCGGTTACACAACCGCTTGAAATAGGCATGAACTTTCTGTTCGCCGGACATGGCTGGAAGATCACCTTTCTCTCCGACAGCCAGCACATTATCGGGGTGAAGCCTTACCCTCACTCAGCCGTGCCTTTACTTATAAGCGGAACCGGCGGAAAGATCCATGACCGCGTGCGCGAGACGATGTTTGAGCTTTATTGCGGAGGAGATATTCCAAAGTTTCTTAATAAGACCGCTCACATTAACTTCGTCCGCGGACTTATGACTTTCCGCAGGTTTGATCTTGAGCATTCACGTCTTATACGCGCTCCTGATTCACTGTTCATATATCCCTGGAAGGGTGACAGGATCATGCGCACCATGCTGCTGATGCTGCGCCGCAAGAACTGTAAGGGGCGTCAGGACGGTTCACACCTGTATCTTGCCTATACCTCTGAGGACTCTCTTGCCCAGGCGGTGCGCTCAATCCTGGATGAAGGGGAAATACCGGGCTCCGAGCTCGCGTCCAGAGTTGAAAACCTCAATACGGATAAACATGACGAGTACATCTCAACTCCTTTAAAACGCCTGAGTTATGCCTGGAGCAATCTCGATATTAAGGGCGCGCTCAGGTGTTTTACTGAATTGTCAAAGGAGCTGAAGCTTCCTCCTTCACATCCTTTCGTTCCTGTGGACGCTGCCCCACCGGCAAAGCTCGACTAACACAGGTTTTAGCGACATTCCTCTTGGGGTTAGCGAATACTCTACCTTTGGAGGAACCTGGGGATATTCCTTGCGTACGATAAGGCCATCGGCCTCCAGACTCTTTAATGAGGAGCTCAGAGTCCTGAAGGTTATTCCCCCGAGAAAGCGCCGCATCTGGTTAAAGCGCACTACTCCGTGCCCCATAAGGCAGTAAAGGATGTGTAGCCTGTATTTACCAGAGATAACCGACATGGTATAGGCAAAGCCGGTTTGCCCGATCACCTCACCGCAGTCAAAGCCTGCTTTGGCAGGCCGTGTATCCAGCGGCGTTTTATTTTCATTTAACGGTTCTTCATCACATCCTGCCATAGCAATAATTTTTCTCTTTTATATAAAATTCTTTAATATCAATCTATATATACTTTAATATAGTACATATCATTGTTGCCAGTACTTGCAAGTATTATATAAGTACTTTAATTTGTAGGCAGTCAAGGATCAAGTATAGGGAGCCAATATGGAAACCATCGCAAAAGGAATGACCTGCGGAAATAACGGCTGCTCGCTTGCGGATCATCGCAAGCCTGACGGAACAGCTAAAAAGAACTCCACGATCAGCATTGATATGTTTTCAGACTTCATCTGCCCGTGGTGTCTGCTTGGCGCCACAGAGCTTGATGAGTTAAAAGGGAAGTACGATTTCAAATTAAATCATCTTGGTATCGAGCTATTCCCACAGGTCCCGCCTGAGGGTATGAAATTTGAGGATTCTCCAATGGCTCCGCATATGCCGAGAGCCATCGTCAAGATCTCAAAAATACGCGATCTGGGAATACGCTGCCCGACAATTCTGCCAAACACCAAAAACGCCATTCTCGCCGAGGCCTACGCTGTTGAGAAAGGCAAGGCCCATGAGTACGCTTTTGCGATGTGGGACGCTATATTCAGGCGGGATATAAATGTCAGCTCCGAAAAAGAAGTTGGAAAAGTCCTTGAGAAAATCGGTCTTGATCCTGATAAAGTGTCAGAGTACACCCGCGACCCAAAGAGGATCAAAGAGCTTGAGGATCGTGAAAGCATGTGCCGCGACACCGGTCGCGATGATGTGCCCAATTTCATTGTCAACAGCAACTACTCAGTTGAGGGTTATGTATCCTCATCCAAGTGGGCAGAGATCTTTGACCGCATCCTCGGCAAATGAGTGAATGCGGATAAACATAAATATTGAATAATAAAATGTGAGGAAACTTATGTCTAACATCACTGAACTGACAGGCGTGAATTTCGATGACGAGGTTGTCAACAGCCCCAAACCCGTATTAGTCGACTTCTGGGCAACCTGGTGCGGTCCCTGCCGCATGGTAAGCCCGATAGTAGATGAGCTGTCAGGGGAGATGGATAACGTCAAATTCTGCAAGGTAAATGTTGACGAAGCTTCGGATCTGGCCGCAAAGTTTGGCGTGATGAGCATCCCGACCCTTATAGTTTTCAAAGGCGGCGAAGCGGTAGCCCGTCAGGTCGGAGCCCTTGGAAAGGAAGAGCTTAAACAGTTTATCGATAACGCGGCAAACTAATACGCATCATTCAATCCAAAAAAAAGGCGGGACCCGAATTTCATGAGAGTCCCGCCTCTTTGTTTTTTCGTCAGATCCCGGCCGCGTCAAATATCTCAGATTCTATATAACAAATATCAGAGATACTTACGCTGCTACAGTCATCCATAACGATAAATCCGTCCGGAAGACTGATTTTTTTGATCCTTCCTCGAATCACCTTAAAACAGCCTCCACTTTTTTTCAGATCGTTTACAAAAACCGTAAGCTCAATCTCATCTGATGGTAATCCCTGATTCAGGATAAAAGCCATACGGGCATTTAATGTATTTAACTCCCCTTCACCCAAAGCCCTGCGCTCATCAGTAAGACGCGCTGTCTCCTTTATCGAGTCATCAAAGCCCGAGAGCGCGTCAAAAGGCAAAAACTGAGCGGCTCTGTCTGTTGCCGACATGTGGGCAAAACGCTTTGAGACATGTCTCTGGTGATTGATTATGTCGCTGTAATCAGCCGGTCCCTGTGGTCCCGCTCTCATGCCCGGTGTCCTCCAATCTGGTTATTCCGTTCAAGAGTGGTTGCCCCTTCTTCAAGATCCGCTCCCCTGAATACGGCGTTTTTCCCATGTCGTGATTTTATGGAAAGCAGAGCTTCCTGCACTTTGTGCTCCCGCTCCAGCATCTGCTCCTCCTTATGCTGCTTTTCCAGCTGATCCGGATATGGCACAAAAAGATCGGTTTGAAACGGCTCCGCTCCTCCATTTACGATCTCACTCTCGCGTTCAAGACCGATGGCTGTAACGCAAAGTCTTCTTACCGTGAAAGAATGGTTGACGATCCTGTCAAAAAGCTCAGTTACCTTTTTTGTGATGATCCGCGTTGAGGAGGTACAGCGGCAAAACGAAATAGTTCCACGGGCATGAACCGGAATTGCCCTTCCGACATAATCAATTTTGACCTGTCCCCTGTAGGAATACGCCTTTTTGGGATCTTTAAGATTACCAGCGTCATAACCTACTGTTAACACCGCTTTGGACGCAGCATACCCTTTTGCCACCAGATCAAGCGATAGTTGCTCCGCCATTTCCCAGACCGCAAGATGCGCCTGATCATAAGGATATGGTCTTTGTAACACCTGTCCCACTCCAAGGCTTTTACGACGAGGTTTAATAGCCTTTATATCCGCCATGGTTGTGCCTTCCCAGCCCCAGGCATGATCAATAAGTAGCTCAGCGTTGACCCCGAATAAAGAGTAAAGCAGAGCCTCATTGTAAAATGATCTGGGATCACCCTCCGAGCATCTTGCTATATCGCCCATGGTCTTTAGCCCCACTGAGTAAAGTCTTTCGGCTATACCAGAGCCTACTCTCCAGAAGTCGGTGATCGGCTCGTGAGTCCACATCAGTCTGCGGTATAACGCTTCATCCAACTCAGCGATGCGAACGCCATCCTGATCAGCCTTCTGATGCTTGGCTACGATATCCATGGCGATCTTCGCAAGATAAAGATTTGTACCTATGCCCGCGGTAGCAGTGACTCCGGTAGTCGCCAGCACATCTCTTATCATGGTCATGGCAAATTCATAGGCGCTTAGTGAGTAGGTTTTAAGGTACGATGTCGCGTCGATAAATACCTCATCTATTGAATAAACATCAAGATCCTCCGGCGCGACATATTTAAGGTAGACCGAAATCACCTTTGAGCTGTACTCAATGTATTTACTCATTCGCGGAGTCGCGGCGATAAACGATACCGCGAATTCAGGATGGCTGTTCAATTCAGAGTCAGACCATGATTTACCGGTGATCTCGTGCTTTGCCCTGCGCTCAGCGTTTAAAGCCTTTACCTTCTCAAGTACCTCAAAAAGCCTCGGGCGCGATGGAACTCCTCTGGCTTTTAACGCGGGAGAAACCGCAAGGCAAATAGTTTTATCAGAGCGTGAGGTATCAGCCACAACGAGATTAGCGTCAAGAGGATCGATACCGCGCTCAACGCACTCTACACTGGCATAGAACGACTTTAGATCGATCGCTATGTATACGTGTCCAGTTTCGTCCATTTGTAGAGTCTCCTCTGCCCCATCTGAGATCTTTATTATACTTTAAAAATGAACAATAAAGACTAATAGACGATTATTTAATCCATATCGAGAGTATAACGCTGAATACGTATAATATAACGTCCGTTACCTTACCCACTCGCAAGGATCAGGGGCAGAGTCATAGCCTGCCATACGAATGAAACAAGTATAAGATATTGCCATATCAGCAATGAGTTCAGGAACGATCCAGGGAAGAGCATAGAAAGACACGCCCATAAGAAATGCTCTAAACACAGATCCAGGACATAAAAAAACCGCAACTCAACTGAATTGCGGTTCTTTATGAATAGGAAGCCTGGCAGTGACCTGCTCTCGCGCAAACGTACGTTGCACTACCATGGGCGCGGCTGTGTTTCACTTCTGT
>SFGV01000076.1 GCA_004557545.1 Succinatimonas hippei | reverse complement strand
TTAGGCGGTGGCTGCAAAAAATGTGAGACGCTTTTGAGGTCCGTAAAAGAGGCGGTAGCAAATAAGGGGATTCACGCTGAGGTTGAGTACATCACCGATATGGAAAAAATCATGGGATATGGGGTGATGAGCATGCCCGCCCTTATGATTGATGACAAAGTTGTCTCCGCGGGAAAAGAGCTGAAGCCAAAGGAGGTGGAGAAACTATTGTAAAGAAAATCGTAGCCGTTCATTGCTGGCGAGCAGTCAATCAAGTTTTCGGTGTGTGACCTGCCAGAGATGGTCGCGGCAACACTCGTGGCGTTGTAGTTTATAGGCCTGTCGTCCATATAGTCTTTGTGCACCAGATCATCGCCGATATATACCTGCACCTCATCACCCCAAATGAGCTTATAAGCTTTGATGACTGCGGCAGCTTTGTGGTAGTCCCCACCTGAAATGAGCGCGCCAGAGTGTTGAGTTCTGATGTAATGCTTACATCTGTCCAGTGCTCATATTCGGCGGCAGAGCCGTTCACAATGATGCGTACTTTGTTCTCATCGGACATAAAAAAAGCACCCTTTCAGGTGCTCTCCATAAAGCTAACTGTTAATGTGTATGACACTGGGTATTGGATTTATACACTATGCAGTGGTACAACTTTCCATCTATATACATATCACGATCATCAAGAACATCACCCGAACCCGTATATACATGTGGTATTTGAGAGCGTTCGATCATCTCTTGCCGAGCGCGTTCTCTGTCAGCCTCCGTATGTGGATTGCGGTAAAAATCATCCATCATCGCTTGTCCTTTGACCGCCGCTTCAGCTTCGGTCATCAACTCAGCTCTGGCAGGATATGCCAGAAAGACCGCTAAAACCGCCAAGATGAAATACTTCATATACCTTACCCCTATACCGTGAAGTATAGAGTTTTCCTCCTGTCGAGCATGCTCCTAATTGGAAATCTTTAGCGGCCTGTTGTCAAGAAACAAAGGAAAAAGAATGTGATTGCGTCGGATAAGCTTCACGGCCTTTGAGGTGTCAATGGTGGTGTTGTACGCGACAACCACGGCAGGTTAAATCTCTATAGGAGTTAAGGTTAGATCATTTGATCCCCGCATTACCTCATCGGTAAGGTAGCGGTATAGACAGTGATATTTTGTAGCTTTGACAAGGCGTTAGAATTCAAGTTGTAATTGGATTTTGTAGACAAACCATGTTTTTGTACGTTAGCTTGTGTGGAATAAGTCGGCTTTTTTAGTTCCTTTATCAAATAAGGCATACGATATACCTCACTTGTTTTAGATAAACATAATTATGAGAACGCGACGGTTCGCATGAAAACGCAACTATTTAACAAAGCCGGATCTGACATAGTGATCTTTTTTGAGGGGTATGGTCAGGATCCTAACCCATTTTCAGAGCTTGTACCGCTTATGTCAGAGAATACTTCATTGCTGTGCTGTTATGACTACGCGGTAGATGAAGCCTTGCCGGATCTGTCATCTTTTGAAAACGTCCGTGTGATCGCCTGGTCAATGGGGGTTGCTCTCGCGCCTTTCTATATAAAAAAACTAAGGGCGCGCGTGACCAAAAGTATCGCTGTCAACGGCACATTGGAAGGCATAGATGAAAATCTGGGGATAGATCCCGTACTATGGGATGATACCCTGGCGAAACTTGACGCTCACTCGGCTATGGGCTTTTATCTGGCGATGTGCGGGTCCTCGTTTAAAAAATACATAAAAAAACGCCCGAACAGGAGTATTGAAAGTTTAAAGGCTGAACTTGCCTGGATCCGTGATTATTTAAAGAGTGTCACAGTAACTGATTACTCATTTGATGAGGCTTTTGTGTCAAAGCGCGATCTCATATTCAATCCATGCCGCCAGAAACTGAGCTGGGAGAAACACGGGGTTAAGCTGTTTGAGACAGATGAGGCTCATTACTGTCCAGAGCTTTTTGAACGGCTTTTGAGGGAACCTTTTGATGGGAGCTAATACTTCAGCCAGAGCGAGATTTTTCTCAAGGGCTGCTTCAACTTATGATGATGACTCGATGGCGCAGACAAAGGCCGCGCGCAGGCTTTTTAACCTCACACGCTCAAGACTTGCCAAAAGAACCCCCAGGATCCTTGAGGTCGGGTGCGGTACCGGAACCCTCTCAAAAATGCTTTTGACGCTTGATCCTTCATGTCTTTCTCTTGCCGATATCAGTGAGGGTATGCTCGATGAGTGTAAAAAACGGGTTGGGAACAACGGTTATCTTCAGTATATAAAAGCCGATTGTGAGAGCGCTGATTTTGGTGAAATTTACGATCTTGTAGTATCAAGCAGCGCCATGCAGTGGTTTCATGACTTCAGACATGGGCTGCTCAATCTCAGACAGGCATTGACTGATGATGGTCTCATGGCTTTTTTTATGTTCACCGCGGGAACCTTTGAGGAGATAAAAAACATCTCAGGTGACGGCATCCCCTATCTTGATGACAGCGAAGTCAGATTGATCGTAAATAAGGCGCTGGAAAATCCCCAGTTTGAGTATTTCGATTACAGAACTCATTACAAAGACTGCATGAGCATGCTCAGAAGTCTTAAAGCCTCAGGTGTCAGCGGAACTGGTAACAGGATCTGGACAAAGGGCAAGCTCACGCGCTTTATAAAAGAGTACACACAAAAGTATTCTGACAATGAAGGGGTTTACTTAAGCTGGCACGGGATCTTTGTGAGCGGAGTGAAATAAGCGGCAGACGGATACGCCTGCCGCTTAAAGATATGCTTTAGAACCTTATGTCTAAATAAGCGTTGAGATCCCAGGCGGAGTAGGTGCCAGAAGTCTCATAAATTGCCGCGAGATTAAATGAGGAGCCGCTCTTTGGCCGCGCAAATTTGAGGCTGTAGCTGAAAATTCCAACATTTTTCTCATCAAAACCGCTTTTATCCTCAAAGGAGTAACCTCCGGCGTCTTTAAAGCTTGCCTTACCGGAGTAATTGCCATCAAGAAAATCATGACGCCATAACGCGCTCAGGTCACCTGATACCGTTAGACTGTCAGCTGACGCTATAAGGTGGCTTAGGTGAGCTCCGGCGCTTGCCTTCAGTGCGTCATAGGTCTCTGATTTAACCTTAAGATTGGCTCCGCCGGCGCCTTTTTCGCTAAATGATCCATGCGCGTCGGCAGAGTACTCAAGCGAGAAAAGCGGACCAAATGTAAGAAAGGGTGTCTTATAGTCATATCCGGCCTCGGCATAGGCTGAGTATGAGTATGAGGTGTAGTCAGCCTTAGCCGTACGTTTGAAACCAGGGATCGCAATTTTACGTTTTGAATGGTTCTCGTATATGCCTAAAGAGATATTTGAGACAAGATAAGCGCCGTTCCACTCATCAGGAGAGAGTATTGCGTTTACTCCGATAAAACCTCCATTACCGTGGTTTGTATCAGAGCGAAGAGCGCCTGTAGCTTTGGCATAGCGCGCCGAGAAACCCGCGTAGGCTCCGAAGGCAAATCCGTCATTCCCCTCAAGATACCCGCCACCGATCACGCCGCCTGAGCGTGAGTCAAAATCAGGGTTTCCATGGCGCCCGTTGCGGTTTAAGAGACCACCGTATGGCTGGAGGTAAAACTTAAGACTCCTGGCGGGATCTTTTTGGGCGGAGCCCCCGAGATCGGCTGTCAGATCAGATGACAGTCCGGAGATTAGCCCCCCGCGACCCTGAAAACCGGCTTTCATGCGCCTTGATACCGTAGTATTGACAGAGCTCATGTCGCGAAGCGAGTTTACGGCCGAGTAGTTGTAGATTTCAGGGCTCAGGCTTACCAGAGCGTCGTTTAGACTTATGCCCGCTGGCAGAAAATCGAGAGCCTTTATAAGTTCCGTGGTATCTCCGCTCGCGTTGCCAGCTATCTCATCAATGCTCTTTGCTATCTCACCTGAGGTAGGGATCTCAGGGCCTGAATTACTCTCATGTTCGGTCTGTCCGCTGTAAGCGTCATCATCTCTCTCAAAAATAACAGTGGTACCGTCAAAAGTGCCTTTAAGGGTTCTGGATCCGGTCTCAATTGAATATGAGCGAAATGATCCGTTGACTTTAGCTGTGCCATTTACAGGATTGTCTTTGATGGTGATCTGCTCGCCGTTTTTGTAGTAGTCAGGTTCAGCTGGGCGTATAGTCCAGGTACCGTCAAGACTTGCACTTTGTCTCGCGGTAAGACTTGAGACGTCTCCGTTTCTGGTCATCGCGGTTAGAAGAACAGCATCAGCTGAGTTAGAAAAATCGTCGGTTGTGACGCTCTTACCGGTGAGGATCTGATTTAAGCCCAGGATTCCATGGTTGTCGATGCTTTTGACGTCGATATCGCCATAAGTGTCAAGTCTTCCGGCGGCAAGCCTCACCACAGTGGATTTGCTACCTTTGATAGCGCCGCTGTATGACATCGCGAAAGATGAGTCGCCTCTGTCGCTGTATGGGATATCCTCATCATCGGCAAGCGCGCCGAATGTTAAGGTCGTAAGCAGGCTGTGACCGTTTGCCTGGTCACTCTGCACTCGTGATGACGCCGGATCCCAGTTGTTCGTGATGTCACCTTCAAGTGAGGCCCCGCTTAAGATCCCGATATTGCGCACCAGGGCATTGTCGGCGATATAGATAGCGGCCTCAGAACCTTTAACCGTGCCAGAGATGAGCACACTTGACGCCAGTGCTCCGTCAAGGTTTAACTGACTGCCGTTATACTTGCCGCTCAAACGTATATTCTGACCTTTGTAGGTATGGATATAAGAGCCGCGGCTCTCCAGGTTCTCGTCAATGAGGTTTTTACCAAAATCAAAGTTCAGCGCCTTACCTCCGGCGCCGGTTGCCTCAACCGTGCCGTCAACCAGCAGGCGGTTATTTGAGCCATAGGCAAAGAGCACGCCGCTGCCGTGCGTGCCGTTGGCGGTAACCTTAATGCCAGATGGAATGGTGATTTTATTGCTGCTGCCATCGTTTCTGATCCCGACTCCGGCCTCACCATCTGAGAGCAGATCCGCTCTCTGGGTTATCTTGTCATTTGAGCCGTAAAGGTGGAATCCCACCCCCAGAGTTGTGGTGTTAGGTGTCCCGTAGATAAAGTCAGAGCCATCGTCATTGCGCGCGTAATAAGGGCTGGTATTGTCGTAGATCTGATAGCTGCGGTACTCGGAGCCTCCATAGAGACTACGCCTGTCGATGTCATAGCCTATATCCTGCAATACCGCGTACTCCGCTTCCATAAGTGTGGTGTAGTTGCGCCAGTCCTGATGACTCATCATCGAGTGCGCCAGCTCAAGATGAGAGAGATCGATATTGGTAAAAGCGCCGGTGCCCTCATAACCGTTTACCGGCACGCCCTTGAACGCGTCTTTTAAAACCTCGTTTACGTGATCGCCCTGAAAATACAGCCCGCTGGTCGCCCGGTAGCCTACAGAAATACCGCCCAAAGCCGGGTTAGAAGCGGCGGTTATCAGAGCGTTATAGGTAAATCGCGTGCCATGATTAAGTTCGGTTACCGAGTAATCTGAGCCACCAGGTGTGCCGCGCTCGCTTGAGACATATGAGTACAGGTGGGAGGCGAATTTACTGTAATCCCAGATCTGGGCAGATGAACTGCCTGCCTGAGAGTAAGCCCCGCAGAAGATCCCCATTGCGTGGAGCATCTCGTGCTCGGTAACTGAGACGAGTTCAGCGGGGGAGCTACTCACCGGGATTGGGTAGTAATAGGGGGCGTAGCCTCGATCAGATGACTGATTGATGGTATAGAGCGCGAGCGGATGGTATTGTGTGTATTTGTGTGTTGGATCAAGTGGGGTTCCAGACTCATCCAGCGCGTTTTGAGGATCGGTAAAATCCACCTGACCCCATACTCCGTCGATTATGGCTTTCTGAAATCTTGAGTAGGAACCATTATCTTTATCAATGGGAGAATACAGCCCTGATGACGCTGAGGCGTTGTTGTCATTATCAGGCTCGGTATGTAGGATCACGGTGATCGGAATGGCTCCGTTACCCGGGGTGTGCAGGTTGTTTTTGCTCTTTTTGGCGAGGATGTCGGCAAGCAGCTGCGCGCCGCGGGCGATAGCCTGCTTCTGCCCCTGATTTAATGACCATGATGGAGTATCAGAGGTAGCCGCCGCGGAGTCGTTGTAAAAGAGGATCTCAAACATCGGCTTTTGGTCTGAGTATATGGTTACAGTCTCAGAGGCGGCCGCCTGAGAAGAAATCAGCGCGAGGGCTGACGCGATAGCGGTTAGTTTTAACTTATGCCTTTTTAAATGTAAGTCGTTTTCTTTTATTGTTCTCATGTGACTCTCCTGACGGCCTGAGGCTAATACCCAGAGGACGTGAATTCCATTACCACCAACGCGGAATTAAATATTCGTGGATAATTTTGTAAGCTGGCTAACTGAAAAAAATTAATGGCTGATTGGATCTGCTTTTGAAAAAGGGTTTTAAAGGTTTATTTTTATGAGCTTAAAGCGCAGATCAGCATGCATTTATGCAAGTATATATGAGCCTTCAAAGGTTTAAAAGAGACTAATTTTAAGATAAATCCTGTATACAGAAATTATTTAATACGGCAAACGGATCAGACCGATCACCGTCACAAATTTAGTCAGCTATGAATTTCAGCTGACACCCCCGCGGTTGACCCGCGGGTTGTTCTTTAAAAAACAGGTTTAAAAGTTGGGCAGATGCGTGGCGGAGCTATTCTCCGCCTAAGGCAGATGTTATTGGTGTGTTGAGTAGATAGGATGGAGTTTATAGCAGGCTTTAGTTCTGCTCTCGTGTCTCACGGGCTTTTCTGAGGTAGTTGGCGATCATGTCCATGGCTAACGCCACATTGCTGTTAAAGAAACCCATGGTGCCTTTATAAGAGAGTGGCCTGGTGTTCCTGGTTATTTTCTTTGTAACACGCCCATTGCTGGTGTAACCACGCGTTTGTAGTAGTTCCTCCCTGGCGTAGCTCAGGATGTTGTAGACCGCTTTGTTAAGGCCGATTATTGTCGACAGATGATTTTCATCACACATGGCTCTGCGGTCTTGGAGCATCACCTCATCCAGTGTGTTGTGGTGAGCCTCATAGCGCCATCTGACTTCAAGGGAGTGCCTTAACTGGAAGGCGTTGTCCTCGTTAAAGGGTAGAGATGAGATATAGACAATCTCGCTTTTCTCAGGCCTTCTCAACGGCTCGGCGGCTCCTTTCCTTGGGAACAGGGTACGCTTCTCAACCTTGATGAGAGTACCAAGGTTCTTAAACTTGTCAGAGTGAACCACAGAGGCGGGCAGGAAGCTGTATCTGCGGCTCTCAACCCTTCCACCGGTTTTGTTGGCTGTCTCCTCAACTATCTTGTTTTCTTCATCCTCTGTATCAAAGGCAGACTTAATGTCCGTACGGAGTTCTTTGCATGAGCCGTTGTTCTTTACCGGCAACAGCCAGTCAATTCCCTTTCATTGAGAAAATCAATCAGGTTAGCTCTGGTATTGATGGCGTCGGCGTAGAAGATGAACTCATCATTTACGCTAAGGCGGGATAAGAGCTTTATGAAGGCGTCAACCTCGTGGTTCTTTTGCGTAACCGTGGTGTAGTCAACTACAGCGCGGCCGTCACAGTCATAGAGAGTAACCCCCTGAGCGCCTTTCTTCCTGCGGTTTGACACACCCCGTCTGTAGCTTGCCCTAAGTTCCTGTCCGTCACCGCCAAGAGTCTTTTTCATCCCGGGCTTAAAGTCCTCATCCATAAGACTCTCAGAGGGGTTGCTCATGATTGAGAACATCCTTAAGAACAGAGCTTCAAAGGCGTCCGATGGAACCAGACTTAAGATGGTGTTGATGGTGTCAGGGTGGATCATGTGGTTTGGCTCAGGCATCTCAAGCATACAGCTTAATAACGGATGGTGCTCAAACCAGAAACGCGCGTACTCCTCAGAAGTAGTACAACCGCAGCATGAGGCTATAAGAACTACCATCAGAACTGTTTCGGCGCGGTATACCGAGAGCTCAGGATTACGCTTGTCATACTTACAGTAGGTTCTGCTGAATTCCCTCAGGAGATTGAAAAACTCAACATGCTGGGGATAGAGCCTGGCATACAACGCGAAGTCTTCAGCGGCGTTACGAACATTCCTCATGTAGAGTTCAGTATCGTATTCATTTAACCTTTTTTTCTTCAGTACCCTGAGATAAAGCTCTTTGCGATCCAAATTCTCTTCAGGGACATGGCGTTTAAGACTGCTTTGCGCCATCTCCTCAAGTGAAGAAAATTTAAGGGACCGAACCATTGAACACCAAAAAAATACTGAATTTTCCAGTATTTGATCGGTTTCGCGTTTTCTGAGCAAGTATCAGTACGGAAATGTGATCGATTCGTCACAAAATTTTTAAAATTTGTGATCTGAACGATCTTTAGATCACACTTTTAAACCTGTTTTTGTAAAGAACAACCCGCGGGAAAACCACGGATTTAAAATGATCACGGCAAACTAAAATCTGTGACCTCGATCGGTCCAATCCTTTTGCCGTAATAAAAGATCAGTGATAAAAGCAGGAATTTACATGACAAGATCTTGATATAAAAGACGAACTTTAGCGTTTTAGCATTAGGGTAATTTTTATTAGAAAT
>SFGV01000075.1 GCA_004557545.1 Succinatimonas hippei | reverse complement strand
GAACCCGGCAGTTAAGCACTCCATCGCCGATGGTACTACGGAGGGTATCCGTGGGAGAGTAGGTCGCCGCTAGAATTAATTTGAAGAACGGCCCTGAGGGAATCCTTGGGGTCGTTTTTTGTGTTATTTATTCTGTGCGTAACAAGGGAGTGGGTCCACCCGGTCCCATGCCGAACCCGGCAGTTAAGCACTCCATCGCCGGTGGGTACTGCGGAGGGTATCCGTGGGATGGCCAGGGAGCCAAAAGGCCGGTTTTGCCTTTTGTGCGAGTCGGCTAGTTTGTCCACCATGGCCAGGGAGCCAAATCAGTGCTTTTCTGATTTGTGCGAGGTCGGCTAGTTTGTTTGTCAGAGTAGGTCGTTGCCGGAATTAATTTAAGCGGGAGAGGGAAGTCAAGTAAGACTTCCCTCTCTTGTTTTGTTTTATGTGAAGCCGTTATGTGGCGCTAGACGGAATACGCTTCCCCTTTCGTGTATATGGATCAAGTCAACTTGTCCCAGGATGCTGTGAAGTAACCAGATAGATTTTTGTGAGGAGTAAGATAAAACTGCTACTCAGTACTTAAAATATAAATATAAGATTTTTGTTTTTATGCTTGCTGCTATTAACCTTACTGTGAGCTTTTAAAAATTGTTTTATTAGTATATAATATCAAGATTAATATAGTTAATATATAGGCGATTGCTGATAGAAAGGCTCAGTCAGTCAGTCAGTCAGTCAGTCAGTCAGTCAGTCAGTCAGTCAGTCAGTCAGTCAGTCAGTCAGTAAATATTAATAGTCATCATCATAAGATATTTAGAGGGCCTGTATGTATATTTATATACATACCAGCCCTTTTTTTGTTTAAGATAGCATGCTTGATTGCTATTGAGTTACAAATGATGATAAAAATAAAAGACAAATGCTTTGCGAAGAATAATCATAGAGTGCTGACGCCATATTGCCATATATGCTCGTTAATAGCGGTGATATTGATATTTGTTTCTAATCCCAGCGCCGCTTTAGGCTTTCCAGTGCTTGAAGAACTTGAGAAGAGGGCAGGGGATGGGCCCGAGGTACTTGCTGCCATGTCTGCCATGAGGCGTGATTCACTTACCGAGGAACTTGAGTGGCAGCGCGAAGGCGGGCGTTATTTCTTTAACGCCTCATATGGCTATAACGACGAGCCTGAGTACGTCGGCAGTGCTAATAATATAAGTTATGAAAAATTCACTGTCGGCGGTGGCCTTAGTTTTCCGCTCTTCGGGACCTGGAATAAGCTTAAGATAAACAGGCTCAACGCCGAGATAGCCGCTATAGATTCCAAATACAGGCCTCAGATGCTTGCCGTGCATAATCTGGCGGCGGTACGTAAAGCATATGCCGTATTATGGATAGAATCCCAAAAAATAAAACTGGCGGAGCGATTTCTCAGCTCTCGTGATGACGTTGTGAGACGTCTTAATGAGAGGATGGACGCAGCGCTGCTGCTGGAGGCTGATAATCTTGAGTTCCGCAGCGCCTATGAGATGGCGAAGCGCGATATCGCAGTGTCAAACCTAAAAAAAGTGCGGGCTCTGCAGATCATTCGTCTTGCTACGGGAGTTATGTGGCCGATGCCAGACGAGCCCGCTTTTCCAACCCTGCCGGTCTTTGATGGAGCCAGAGCTGATGTGGAGGAAAACCCGGCTCTTCTAATGAAGAGGGAAGGACTGGAAAAATATGCGAAACTTGTTGACGTTACGAATCGGATCGACCGAGAAAGCGCTTTGGTGATAGGTGTAACAGGCAGCAAAGAGGAGCCGGGGGATTACGGCAGCGGTGTCTATTTAGGTTTTAATTTTTCGGAGCCGCTGAAGACGGCGTCTTCGCGGGAGGACAAGGCTAATATGGCGGCACGTGCCGACTATGAGCGGGCTGAACGTGAGGAGCTGTTTACCCGTATGCAGTTGGAGGGCGGGGCAAAGGAGGCCGTTTCTTACGCCGCCTATGCCTCGGCGAATATCGAGGCCCAGCTTTCACGCCTGCGGGCTATCTCTGAAAATGTACGCGAAAAGCTTCTGCGTCATAGCTCTCTCGCAGGCGATACCTTTGAACAGCTGCAAAACAGCCGTTACCAGTATTACCGGATCGCGGCGGACGTGCTGGATTCCCATCTGCTTTTTATGGAGAGCGGCGCGGATATTCTTAGCTACGCCTATCCTCGGGGACGTGAAAGCGAACCGCCCGCACGTACTGCCTCCGTGTCTTTGGGGGCCATAGAGAGTGTATTATCTCCCCAGTGGCTGGCGGGGACTCCATTAGTATTCGCAGCGCAGCCGACAGAGGGCGAAACTTTACGGAAAGAGCAACAGTTTTTGCCGGAGAGTGTGTATATATGGGAGGCATTGCCGTTTATCTCTCCATTGTCGCGGGCCGGCGCTCTGCGCGGGCTGAAAAAGCGTGGCATAAACAAAATGCTGATATCGTTTACCGGCAAAGAGTTAAACGATTTAAGAGGCCCGGAGGCGCAGAAAAATCTACGGGACCTCCTTTCAGCGGCCGACACCCTGGGTATCTCATCAGAACTGCTGCTCGGAGAGCCTACCTGGCTTCTCCCCGAGAACAGAGGTAAACTAATCTCAATCATAAGGTTTATGTCAAAATTCCCGTTCAGCGGCATACATCTGGATATAGAGCCTGACTCGCTGTCGGGAGCGGCCGGCGTGCGTCCTAAGCTTCTTGCCCTGTTTGCGGATACGGTCAAGGAATCACGCGGCGCGAGCCCTCTGCCTCTCTCGATATCGTTGCACCCACGGTATTTGGAGGGCGATCTGGGAAAGATATTTGCCGACCGTCTCTCTTCATCAGACCTCAGCTATATAGCGCCGATGATATATACGGCTGACGCTTCCAGGGCGGCGGCGAGGATGTCCGATATTCTCACGCGGTTTCCCCAGTTTAACTTTATGCTGGCACAGAGCGTCGAGAGGGCGCTTCCTCAGAGCGAGAGTTACGCTTCGTCAGGAATGGAGAGGTTTACGGACTCTATGAGGATAATTGATGAAAAACTTTCTAAAAGGCGCAATTATATAGGAGTTATTGTCCAGGACTGGAAAGATTACGAGGTGATGCGCTGATGAAAATATCGTTCGCAAAAAGAGGAAATCCCGAAAATAAAGAGGGGATGAAGATAAACTATGCTCCAGCGAAGAGGAAGGTTTCAAAGGCGGCATGGTGGCTGATACTGATCATTGTATTTGCGCCGTTTCTGTGGCTGCTTGTTTCCCTGGGAGCGAAGTGGTTTTTTGTCTCCTCCTCCGGCGCTGTAGCGATGGATTCCTACCCTGTTATGGCCGTTGAAGGCGGTATTGTGACGAAGATATATGTAAAGCAGGGTGAGTTTGTAGACGCCGGCAGTCCGCTGGTGGAGATGAGGAGAAATGTTTCCGTGGCCTACGGCACGGAGCTGAAACGTGTAAGGGCGGAACTTGAGGCGCTTAGTAAGACAGGCGGCGTAGTACCGCCGCGCCGTTCTTTGAGCCACTTGGACGGCATGGTGGTTCACCTCGCCAATGAAGAACGCGTTATGAGAGATCTGATGGAAAAGGGGGCTGCGACCCGCGCCGAGTACAACCAGGCGAAGGAGCGGCTTCTCGCGGCGCGTAACGACCGTGATGCGCTGCTGAACACTTTGACCGCTCCGCGCGACAACAGTGTCGAGACGAGGAAGGCGTATCTGCAGAGGTACGCGGATATGCTGGCGGAGAATATAAGCACGCCGCTGACGTTATACGCACCGCGTGCCGGAAGGGTGGAGTATATCTCAGTCACTCCCGGTTACGAAATTGCTGGGGAGCAGGAGCTGATGCGAATAACAGATCCGAAAGATCCGTATGTGATAGCCTACGTGTTCCCCGAGAACTATGACGAACGTGTGAGAACAGGGAAGGTCGTAAAGGTGCATCTGCCTGGAAGCGGCCGCACGATAGATGCTGCCGTCGTAGACACTCCTTTGAATGCCAACAGCGTTCCTGGAGGGCTCTCGGATACGATACTGTCCGGACGGCGTGGCATAGTCGTATTTCTGAAACCTGACGGTTCTCTTCTGCCTGAGGAGAGTGTTAATGGAATGCCGGTCCGTGTTGACTGGGGCATAAGATTTTTTCGTTAGGAGCGGATATGGAATATGAAAAATTATCCAGTTTTGAGACTTCTCCATGCCGCCGAAGAGCGTGCGGACGAGGAAACGACGATTCGTGACTATACATCCGCCGAAGAGCTTCTCGCAGCGGAACGGGAGCCGGCCGTCATCATCATCGATACTTCGCGGCTTCATGAGGGCGAGGAGAGAACGTGTTATAAAAACATACTGGCGCTGCGGCAGAGTTCGGTATTTTGCTACGCACCGCTCTTCTTTACAAATTCACTGCGTAGTCTCGATATCCTTGCGGACGGTGTTTCAGACGATATAACCACCGCGGTTAAAAAGGGTGAGATCATACTTAAACGTGGTGAAAGGATCAAGCCCTCGTCCTTGGCGGGAAGCGGTAAACTGCGTATGCTCTCCTACATGTACACGAGAGGCGGCGATTATGAATTAAAACCTCTTTGTATTCCCGGTTCGAAGTGGATATACGGGTATCCTGAGGCCGCGGTTATTCTCGAACACGAACCAGGAGCGGAAGAGGAGGATGGAGGGAGCGGAAAGGGCTTCTCCTGCAATCATCCAGTATTTGACGCCGATGATATGGAGAGGGCTGCGAAGTGGATAAGAAATTCCCAGCAGTACGGCTACACCGAACATACCAAGGTCTATGACCGTATAAGGCTCTGCCCGAAATGTATGACAGGACATCTCAATTATGTGGACCTTTGCCCTAACTGCGGGAGTCTGAACATCGCCAAAAAGAGGATGCTCCATTGTTTTACCTGTGGGCATGTGGCTCCGGAGAGCGAATTCCGGCATGATTTCTCTTTTGTCTGCCCGCGGTGCGGCACGAAGCTCCGCCATATAGGCAGCGATTATGATTATCCACTGGAATCATACCAATGCAGAGACTGCGGCTCCTCCTTTGTCGAGCCGGAGGTCAAGGTATCCTGTCTTGACTGCGGCGCGCAGTCGCTCCCCGAGGAGCTGATCGTCAGTAACTTTTACGGCTACCGGCTCAGCGACAGAGGGGCGGAAGCGGTACGAACCGGCATCATCTCCGAAGAATTTATGCTTTTTGCAGGTACCAGCATTGTCAACATGCGGACCTTCTGCGTCATCATGAAGTGGCTGCTGAACCTTCGCCGCCGTTATCCCGACGAAGGTTTTTCACTGTTAAGAGTGAAACTATCCGGTTTGTCCGAGGCGGAAGAGATCATCGGCGGCATAGAGCTGAGAAACCTCATCGGTGAACTGGACTCAAGGATAAAGTCTCTGGTGCGTGAGACGGACATCACCGTACTGGGAGACGGCGGTATCTTCTGGCTCATCCTGCCACGCACGTCCTTTGAGGGCGGCATGATCCTTGCCGGGAGGCTGGAGGCGCTGTCGTCGCTTTTTGAGGGGCCTGGAGCCGAACGTCTTAGCCTATCCGTAAAATGCTTCTCAATATCGGAAGAGGAGGCCGCTGTTTCTCCTGATGAACTGCTGATAAAACTTGCGAAAGAGAAGTAGGGGATGACCCATTAAATAATGTACGAATACATCCTTCTGCTGCTGAGCCCGATAATAGAACCCATTATAAGCGGAGACACATGGCCGCTTATAATGCGCTTCATGCCCTTTATTATCTTTTATGAGCTGCCGTACACACTGCTCATATATGCCGGCGTGATGAAATATATCTGGGAGCGTAAGCGGGAGGGGCAAAGAAGAGATTACTTCCCTCCGGTGTCATGTATCATAACCTGCTACAGCGAGGGGCGGGAGGTGCAGGGCACCATCCGCTCGCTTACCGAGCAAATATATCCCGGAAAGATAGAGCTTATAGCGATGATTGACGGTGCGTCACGCAACAGGGATACCTATGAGGCGGCTCTTGATATGAAGGACTATGTGCGCGGCATTGAGAACAGGCGTCTTGAGGTCGTTCCAAAATGGCAGCGCGGAGGGCGTGTCTCCAATATCAACACGGGGCTCAACTATGTTACTGGTGAGATCGTATTTGTCCTCGATGGGGACACATCCTTTGACAACAACATGGTGGAGCGCGCTGTGCGCCACTTTGAGGACCCATCGGTGGCCGCCGTCTCCGGATGCCTGCGTGTCCGCAACGCCGACAGCTCGCTTGCCGCCTCATTGCAGGCGGTGGAATACTTTATTTCAATACAGACCGCAAAGACCGGCCTGAGCGAATTCAACATCGTAAATAACGTCTCCGGGGCCTTCGGGATATTCCGCCGTTCCGTCGTGGAGCTGGTGCGCGGATGGGATGCCGGAACCGCCGAAGATCTCGACATGACGCTGCGCATAAAGCAATACTTTGGCCGCAGCAACGGAAAATTCCGCATAATCTTTGATCCTGAGGCGATGGGGCATACAGACGTGCCTGACACCTTCCTTGGCTACTTCAAACAGAGGATACGCTGGGACGGAGACCTGCCGTTTATCTACTTCAAAAAACACTGGCGGGCCTTCCGTCCGCGCCTTCTAGGCTGGCCTAACTTTATCATGTCCGTTCTCAATGGCTTATATTCCCAGATAGTGTTGCCATTCATCATCCTTACATATACTCTCTGGCTCTTCTGGGAATATCCCATCGGCTATGTCCTGAGCCTTCTCTTCACCGTGTATATCTTCTATTTCATCATGCTGACGGTTATGTACATAACTTCGCTGGTATTTATCTCGGAGCGAAAAAGGGAGGACATTTCAAGAATTCCCCTGCTGGCCATATTTCCCCTGTTCATATTTTCGTCGCGCATCAACAGTCTGATCGCTACGATCTATGAATTTATATTTAAGTCGCATAAAGATTCTTCGATGGCCCCCTGGTGGGTGACGCGGAAAAGTAAATTCGATTAGCCCGCCTCCGGCGGGTACTGCAAAAACGCCGAAGAAACGGCGTTTTGTTTCATATTGACGCTGTTTTAAAGATAACCTTCCGCTATCTCTTGTCTCTCATAAAGTCCGAGAGCTTTTTCAGGTCACGAACATAGGAGAGGACCTTTATCTTTTCCTCCATTGCCAGCTCGGCCACCGCCGTGAAAATCTCCCGCGTGATGCCGTTTGCCGCCGCGATATCGCCGCTGTCGTCCGTATACTTAAGAAAAGGGCATTCTATCTGCCTCTCTTCCCTTATATCTTTTTTACTATCCTCGCCCATCAGCGAAACGAGAGAGACATCAAGCGCGGCCGCTATCTTCTCCAACGTTTTCAGGGAGGGGCGTTTCTTCCCATTTTCGATCTCTGAGATATAACTTACGGAGAGATCGACCCTTTCCGCGAGATTTTCCTGTGTCAGCCCCTGGGCTATCCGGTACTTTTGAATCTTCCACATTAGACAAGCCCCTTTCTTCTACCAATTTACTTAGAAAAGAGCTAAATTACTATTATCAATAATCGAAATATCATTAATACTGAGCGAAAATATTAAAACTATATTGACTTTAAGCGAATATACATCTACTATAGCCGAAGAAGAGACGAATGTAATCCATAAAATACGAAGGTACATCTATGCAGTTTTGGTGTATCCAGATGTTTTGTTGTCTTAATTCGTAATGAGTTTTTTAGTATTCAATATCAGCAAAACAGAAACGAATAATAAACGGCGGCGACAGGTACATGCAAAAAAACGGAACAAACCGGCTGCCGGTACGCAATATTGAGAGGGGAGAGACTGTGAAGCAGAGGGCGTTATATATAACTTTTTTCATATCGCTGTCCATATCCGCGGCCTTGCTCTTTTTTCTTGCAGAGAGCATGGCCGTGCTGTGGCCGCGTTAATGAGCTTAAGGAGTTGGAAGTCTATTTTATCTCTGAGGGGAGGGGAAGATAAAAGGATTTTTATCATGAGGGTTTTGTAACGGCAAAGAATGGGTATCAAAACAAAGAAAGGGGAAATATGAAAATGAGGAAACTAAGAAAATACGGAATAATTTTTCTTGTGTTGCTGATGGCGCTGATGTGCGCGCCGATGGCGATGGCGGCTACAGAGATAGGTCAGAACAATATTGGGGATTTATTTAAGACAGCGGGAGATTATATACTGTCTGAGGATATTGTTTTAAACGCTAACACAAAGGCGATAGAGCTTTCTAAAGATTTTACGGTAACTCTGGATTTGAACGGGCACGTGGTCTCATCTGATACGAGTGTCTACAGAAAGACTAGTGAGACAAAATATCCGGCCAGCATAATCTATGCGACGTCAGGTGACATTACTATTAAGGATAGTCAGGGCGGCGGAAAATTGCTGGATGTCAGTACCGCCGCGTATGGCAGCAATAATGACGGCGTAATACGCGTGAAAAATGGAGCCAAGTTGACCGTCGAAAAAGCGATAATAGAGGTCAAAAATGGTATAGGCATCACAACATATGATGACGGGACCAGAGTGACATTTAAAGACGGTGAAATAAACGTTGAATATGGTTTTGGTATAGCCACAAACGGGACTAATATCACTGAGCCTGGTTCCGGCATCTATGTGGAGGGCGGAAAGATTACCGTAGCTAGCGCAGATTCTGCTGCTATCTATCATCCCAGCAGCGGCACCTTAAGTATATCCGGCGGAGAGTTAAGTGCTGCTGACGGCATTCAGGTAAAAGCTGGAACGGTAATGATTTCTGGAGGAACAATCACCGCATCCGGAGATCATAAAGTTCCCGCAGATGGTGTTTTCTCCGGTGGAGGAACAAACGAGCTTGGCAACGCGCTGTCTTTGATATCGCATAAGAGCTATAAGGGCGCCTCTATGGACGTGACAATTTCCGGTTCGGCGACGCTCATCTCAGAACAAACAAACGCGATTGAAACGTATATAAGCAGCGGAGACGTGGATCACGTAAAGTCATTCAAAATTACCGGCGGCACCTACAGTAGCGATCCTAAAGATTACGTCAGAGAGCCGTACGTCGTAAAGAAAACAGGAAATGAGTATACTGTAGTCCTAGCCGGTGTCGTTGTCACTCCGGACACCGCGGAACTTGTACTTGACTTTGCACCGGTGAGAACATTGACGGCTTCCAGCGATATTACTGAAGATTTCACGTGGGCTTCGGAAAACGAAAGCGTCGTGACTGTTGACGGTAACGGCAATATCACCGCCGTAGGAGCGGGTACGGCCAATGTAACGGCAACCGGCGTTATAAGCGAGTCTGTCAATAAGTGCGTGGTTACGGTACGCAAAGCGGCCCCTGTAAGCGTGACCCCCGCCAATATGGAATTGAAGATCGGTGAAACCGGCAAAGTAGAAGCCAAATATGACGC
>SFGV01000074.1 GCA_004557545.1 Succinatimonas hippei | reverse complement strand
AGGGCGCTTCTTTGAATTCTGCCCTTGAAATCGCAAAAGGGGGAGTTCAAATCTCCCCGGTTACCAAAATAACGCGAAAATATCTTTTTTTCTGAGTGCGGAATTTGAAATAAAAAAAGGCGGCAACCCTTTGGTATTCTAAGCGTTTCGCTTAAAATATCCGAATTGTTGCCACCTTATGGTGGAGCCGGAAGAGCGCTTGTCGAACCCTTCGCCCAGGGCCTCCTCAAGCAGTTCCGCTTCGCTCTGCTCGCGAGTTTTCCCATCTCGACTAACGTTGTAGTAGATCAGCAGCTTGTCGTCAAATAGGAAAACCTTATGGACGAAACACTTGATAATTCTGCGATGGTATTCTTCTTCGCTCTCGCATTCCCAGGGCTCCGCGAACTGGGTAAGCAGGAACTCGATTTGGTCCGCGGTTATCACAAAGTCAGAGGCCTTCGCGATCGCCAGCTCTGCTTCAAGCGCCTCTTCTTCGTTCTCAAGCTCTTGCAGTCTTGCCGGCAGCGTCTTCGTTTTGACACCTGACTCGATAGCGTGCATGGTGTTCTTGATTGCCTTGCGGACGTCTTTCAGCTTGAGCTCGTAAAAGAGTACGTCGCTGTTGTCCTGACGGTATTCCATTTGCAGGTCATAACACTTTTTCGCGATATGCTGAATGACCTCGGGCTGTAAGACTTCGGCAACCGTTCTTTTGACGACCTCGCGCTCGAGCCAGTCGCGCTTGACCGGCTTTTTCGTGCAGCCGCGTTTGGCCCGTGACTCCTGGCAATAGTAGTAGTACCACTTGTTCCCTGACTTGCCCGTGCCGCTCACGCCTACGAGAGGTTTTTGGCAATGCCCGCAAAACGCCTTACCGCTCAGCAGGTACTCAGCCTTCGGCTCTTTCGGTCTTTTGGCGGTTTTACGTCGAGCGGCTTCAAGCTGTGCCAGATGAAAAGTGTCTTTTGAGATGATCGCGGGAATCCCGTCCTCTATCGTTATATCATCGTATGTGTAGACGCCGATATAGCGTTTATTCCTGATAATATGAGTGACGCTGTTCTTGTTGAAGAGCTTGCCTTGCGCAGTCCTAAAGCCGCAGTCATTGAGATACCTGCAAATATCGGCGTGGCTCTTTCCTTTGATATACATGTCGAAAACCGTCTGCACGGCCTTCGCGCCTTCTGGCTCGATCACGAGAGACTTGTCTTCCGCGGTCCGATACCCCAGGCAGCGTCCCGCGCCTGTGCTATGACACTTCAACGCGCTCTCGCGCATCCCGCGCTTTATCTTTCGGCTAAGCTCGGCTGAGTAGTATTCGGCCCAGCCTTCCATGATGCTCTCAAGGATAATTCCCTCAGGCCCTTTTGGAATGTCAGTCGTTGCGTATCGCAACTCGACGCCGTTTTCTTTTAGCTTATGCTTGTAGATCGCGCTGTCGTATCGGTTACGAGCAAAGCGGTCTGTGTGGTATAGAATGATGACATCAAATATGTGTTTTTCGCTGTCGTCGATCATTCGTTGAAACTCTCGCCGGTTGTCCGTCTTGCCAGAAATCTTCCGGTCAATATAGGTTCCAACGATTCGGAGATCATGCAGCTCGGCGTATTTCGTACACTCTCGGACCTGCCCCTCGATCGACTGTTCTGTCTGATTTGGTCCAGGGCTGTACCTGGCGTATATCACTGCTTGCTGCATGGAATCACCTCAGGAATACAAACTCATTGTGGTAGGCCAGCATGTCGCGATTTGGTGCGAACCTCTTCGGCCTGATGATTTTTGTACCCTCTACGCCGAGTAGCCAGTCTCTCGTATTTTGGTCGTCGTAGCCGTCCTTCACGTAATTCGAGACCTGAATTGTAAGATCAGGCAAGACCGTCATAAGCCCTTGATCGAAAGCGCGGTCATAGAACGCATTGAGCAAGAGGCCATTCGCGGGATTCGCGCGCTCGCTCTTGTCGCATACATAGTACGGCTTGATATGGCTCGCGATCACCATTTGCGGTATGCTCTGCCCCGTGATACAGCATCGACCTTCATACGCCGAAATGACCGACTTTCGGAAGAACTTCCGCGCTTGCTTATCTGCGATCTCAGCGTAGCTCTTCTTCCGGTGCGGGTCTCCATTGTAGACCGGCTCGGTCAGATCAAAGAGCGGCAGTCCGACAATACTCTCAGCCTTCGTGCTCAGTCCTTCCCAGTCCTTCGAGAACTCCTCATAAATCTCTCGGTCGAGCTTTGAGATTCCGCCCCAAAGTCCTACGCGCCCAGTCGCCAGGAAGTCAGGGTCAAGCGCCGCGAGGTTGCAAATCTTCATTTTGAGCGCCGCAGGCGATCGGCCTATTACCTCCGCAGCGTCTTTGATCGTTCGGTTGCTGTTATTCAACTTCGAGAAAGGAATCACGCAATAAAGCGCGTAGGCCACAATGAGCTCCTCTCTCGTCCACGGCTTGCCCCTCGCCATTTAGCGAACCTGACCCAAGAACGCGATAGCCTTACCGATGATGCGGACGTTTCCAAGCTCGGCGCCTTCATACTGCAGAACCGGAAATAGAGGATTCTCAGGGCGAAGTTCAATACGGTTCGGGTACTTGTAGACACGCTTGAGAGTTGCTTCGTTGTCAATGACGACCGCCGCGATCTCGCCGTTATCCACGTCGGGCTGTTCTTTGATGAAGACCAGGTCGCCGTCAAAGATATGCGCGTTAATCATGCTGTCACCCACGCAGCGAAGAGCAAAATCAGCGTGAACGCGCCGATCAAGCTCCGCGTAGCCCTCGATATTCTGCTTCGCAAGAATCGGCTCGCCGCAAGCGATTTTACCGACGATCGGCAAAAGCCGAGAGTCGGGCATAGGTTCAACGTTCTTGTAGGTAAGGTTGGATGTTACGCCGTCCATCAAGTAGTCGACTGTCGTGCCAAGTACGTTGGCGAGCTTTTGCAGCCGCAGCGCGCTGATATTCTCAATATCGCCGTTCTCCCATTTACGCACAGTGCTCTTCGCAACGCCCACGAAGTTACCGACGTACTCGAGAGTCAGGTCGCAGGCCTTGCGCCTGTCATGGATTCGCTCGCCCATAGTCATAAATATCACCGCCCTTGTCTATCTAACCCCTATTATAACGCGCAAGTGTCAAAAAGGAAACACTTTTTTCTCGAAAACAGAAAAAAGTTTCCTTTAGGGGTTTACAAATCCAAAATGATGCGCTATGATTGAGTAGCCTTAAGGAAACTTTTCAGAAAGGAGGACGCCTAAATGCTCAATGCTAATGCTCTTCGCGCCTCTATGGTTGAGAACAACTGCAGCGTCAGAGAGCTCGCAGAAATCTGTGGTCTCAAGCCTAAAGCCTTTTACCAGCGCTTGAATGGCCGTGTTGATTTTCGTGTTGGCGAGATCATCAAGTGCTCCGGACGCTTGCATCTCTCCGTGGAAAAACGCAATCAGATTTTTTTTGCGGAGGAAGTTTCCTAAAGGAAACAAATGCCCGCCGAGGCAACTTTAGAGCAGACCGAGAAACTGGCGTGCACACAGATTCTCGATTATGCAAAAACCTTTTTTCAAGACCCTAAAAACCAACAAGCCTTTCAAATATGGCTCAAATCTAAGGAGGAACGACAAAATGGCAACGATCAAAGTTGAGGTCACCTATGACCCGAAAAAAGAAACTCTGAGTCAGGCGCTCGCCAGTCTTCTGACTGAAAAGCCTGAACACACAGAGATCACCGCACAGATGTCTCTTTTCGATAGCCCCGCCCCCACGGAAACACCTACCGCCCAGACCTCCACCGAGGCACCTCAGGAGTCCCCTGCGGAGTCCGCATCCGAGGCCCCTGATACTAAGCCTACTGAGGAGAAGACGATCTCTAAGGCTGACGTAAGAGCCCTCGCGGTCAAGCTCTCTAAGAATGACAAGGCCGCCCTCAAGGCGATCTTCAAGGAGCTTGGCGTCGCAAACCTGTCCGCTGTCAAGGAAGAAGACTACCCCGTCTTCTATGAGAAGTTGGTGGCTGCGAATGGCTAAACATGCTCTTTTATCCGCCAGCGGCGCGCATCGGTGGCTCCTGTGTACGCCGAGCGCCCAGCTTGAGCAGAAGTTCCCCGCGTCGACCAGCGCTTACGCCGAAGAGGGAACGGTTGCGCACGCTCTCGCAGAGCTCACGACGCGCTACTTCCTTGGTGAGCTTGACGAGGTCTCCTATGAAAATCAGATCAAATCCGAGTTCGAGCCGAACAGCTATTACAATGCGGAAATGCGTGAGTGCGCGGTCGCCTACGCGAAGTTCGTGACTGGCCGCCTCGCCGAGGCGAAGAAGACTTGTCCCGACGCAATGATTATCCTCGAGACTCGTCTCGACTTCTCGAAGTATGTGCCCGGCGGCTTTGGCACCGGTGACTGCGTGATTATCGCCGAGCCGATTCTCGACGTGATCGACTTTAAGTATGGCAAGGGCCATCGCGTCGAGGCTGAGAACAACCCGCAGATGCAGCTCTACGGCTTGGGCGCGCTTGAGCAGTTCGGCGATCTCTATGAGATCAAGACTGTTCGCATGACGATCTTCCAGCCGCGGCTCTCCGGTATCGAGGATTCTTCCGAGAAGACTGTCAAGGAGCTTACCTCCTGGGGCAAGAGCTACGTCAAGCCAAGAGCAAAGCTCGCAGACAAGGGCGAAGGCGACTTCGCACCAAGCGAAGAAGCCTGCCGTTTCTGCCGTGCAAAGAATCAGTGCCGCGCCCGTGCCGAAGAGAACCTCAAGCTCTTTGACGAGAGTCCTGACCCGTTGCTCATCTCTCCCGAAGAGGCAGGCGCGATTCTTGCCAAGTCTGCGGATATTGAAACTTGGCTCAAGGACCTGCGCGAGCTTGTGTCTGGCGCGCTGACTGCCGGTGAAACAGTAACCGGCTGGAAAATGGTCGAGGGCCGCAGCAACCGCAAGTTCGCGGACGAAGACAAGGTTGTCGCGGCTATGAAGGCTGCTGGCTATGACGAGTCTCTTCTTTACGACCGCAAGCTCATCACGCTTACGCAGATGGAGCGCGACTTCGGCAAGAAGACCCTCGCTGAGATTCTCGGCGATTTGATCGTCAAGCCCCAGGGCGCACCGACGCTTGCGCCTGAATCGGACAAGCGACCTGCGTATCGCTTTGAAGACCAGGTCCTCAAAGCCTTTGACGAGTAAGAGGAGGAAACGACAATGACGCAATCGAAAAGCCGGCGGCTCCTGTACCAGCAGGCGCGCTTGATTCGTATTCAGTGGGCCGTTATTATGGCGCTCGTCTGCACGATCGTTCTTATGGCGATTTTCCTGCCGAAGGCAAAAGCCATTGAAGAGACTGCGGCGCCGGCCTTAGAGCTTGAGCCCACGTCGTATGTGACACCTGAGATCATGCCTGAGCCTGTTATCGAGGCTGAGCCCGAAGAGATCGAACCCGTTCTCGAAGAGCTTGGCGAGTTCCGTCTGACCGCGTATTGCGCTTGCCGCAAGTGCTGCGGGAAAGACCCTGGCGACTTCGGCTATGGCGTTACCGCGTCTGGCGCGGTCGTAGAGGCCGGCCGAACGATTGCAGTCGATTCCTCTGTTATCCCTCTTGGCTCTGAGATCGTGATCGACGGGCATACATACATTGCCGAAGACACGGGCAGCGCCATCAAGGGGAACCGCATTGACATTTACTTCGATACCCACCAGGAAGCATTAAATTTCGGCGTTCAATATGCCGACGTCTACATTATTAAAAATTAAAAGGAGATTTTTACAATGGCTACTGCTACTCAGATCACTACCGGTCGCGTTCGTTTTTCCTACGTCAACGCCTTTACCCCTCGCGCCGCTCAGGAAGGCGCTCAGCCGAAGTACAGCGTGACCCTGCTAATTCCGAAGACCGACAAGAACACGATCGCGAAGATCAAGGCCGCGATCGAGGCTGCGAAGACTGCCTATCTGCAGAAGCACTCTGGCAAGAAGCTGCCTTCCACTCTGAAAACCACTTTGCATGACGGCGACGGTGAGCGCCCGAACGGCGGCGAGTTCGGCCCCGAGTGCAAGGGTCACTACGTTATGACCTGCAGCTCCAACAACAAGCCTGTTATCGTCTACGCCGATAAGACCCCGATCACCGAGGCGAGCGAGCTCTATTCCGGCTGCTACGGCCGCGCGATCGTCAACTTCTATGTCTACGATACGAACGGCAATAAGGGTATTTCTGCCGGCCTGAACGGCATTATGAAGCTCAGCGACGGCGAGCCCCTGTCTGGCGGCGTCGTGACTGACTCTGACTGGGACGACGACTTCGAGGACGAAGACGACGATCTCCTGAGCTGAATCTATGAAGATCGTCTGGCACACGATTCCCGACTTTCCTGAGTATGAGATCAATCGCTTAGGAGAGATTCGGCGCAAGAGTACGGGGCGCGTGTTAAAGCCTTTTGACGATCGGCGCGGTTATCTGCGAGTAAGCCTGAACGGCTGCAATGTGAAGGTTCACTTGCTCGTCGCAAAAATGTTTGTGCCGAATCCGCACGGTTATCCCGTTGTAGACCACAAACGCGGCAATAAGCATGATAACCGCGCCAGCCAGCTCGAGTGGTGCACGATCGCGGAAAATACACGACGTGCCCACGCCCTCGGGCTTTACCCCCCCCCCGCAATAGCAAGAAGGGAGCGAGTACATGAAAACTCTCGCAATCGATATTGAAACCTACTCCTCTGTCTCTCTTCAAAAAGCCGGTGTCTATGCCTATGCGGCGAGCCCTGATTTTGAGATTCTTCTCTTTGGTTACGCTTGGGACGACGGTCCTGTTGAGGTTATCGACATGGCTCAAGGCCAGAAGCTACCCCAGGAGCTACAGGACGCCCTGTATGACCCCGAAATCCTCAAGACAGCATTCAATGCGTCTTTTGAACGGACTTGTCTGAGCGCGTTTATGGGTCGCGTGACTCCTGCAGATCAATGGAGCTGCACCGCCGTAATGGCTCGCGAGCTTGGTCTACCTGGCAGCTTGGAAGCTGTCGGCGAAGTGATTGGCTTGCCTGAGGACAAGCAGAAGTCGAAAACGGGCAAAGCCCTGATTCGGTACTTCTCAATTCCCTGCAAGGCCACAAAGGTCAACGGTGAGCGCACGCGCAATCTTCCTCACCATGACCCCGAGCGGTGGAATCTCTATGTCGAGTATAACCGTCAGGACGTCGTGACGGAGCGCGCGATCAGGAAGCGCCTGCAGAAGTTCCCCGTGATTCCCAGTGAGCATGACCTCTGGATAATCGACCAGCATATCAATGACCGCGGCGTCGGCGTTGATACGGTCCTTGCGGAAAATGCGGTTGCGATCGATCAGATCGTAAAAGCGCGGCTGCTTGATGCCGCAAAGGAGTTGACGGGTCTCGATAATCCGAAAAGCGCTGCGCAGCTCAAGTCCTGGATTGAGGAGGTCTCTGGCTTTGAGGTGGAGAGCCTCAACAAAAAGATGATCGGTGACGTTCGCAGCGGCACCGATAATGAAGAGGTTCACGCAATGCTCGACATTCGTCAGGGCCTTGCAAAGACCTCAACTGAAAAATACAATGCGATGCTCCGCACGGTTTGCCCTGACGGACGTATTCGAGGCCTGACTCAGTTTTGCGGCGCCGCACGCACCGGACGCTGGGCCGGGCGTTTGGTGCAGATGCAAAACCTGCCCCAAAACAAGATGCCTGACAGCGAGCTTGACGCCGCACGGCGCTTGGTTCGAGAGGGTGATCTTGAGACTCTCGAGATGCTCTTCGATGACACGGCAGGAACGCTGTCCCAGCTCATTCGTACGGCCTTTGTCCCTAAGCCTGGCTGCAGGTTCATCGTGGCTGACTTTTCCGCGATCGAGGCGCGCGTGCTCGCCTGGCTCGCAGATGAAGAGTGGCGCATGGACGTCTTCAACACGCACGGCAAAATCTATGAGGCCTCAGCCGAGCAGATGTTTCACTTGCCGAAAGGGTCCGTCAAGAAGGGCGACCCGATGCGTCAAAAGGGTAAAATCGCTGAGCTCGCCCTGGGCTATGGCGGTTCCGTTGGCGCTATGAAGAGTATGGGTGCTTTAGCGATGGGCCTTGAAGAATCTGAGCTCAAGCCGATTGTCAATAGTTGGCGCGCGGCAAATAAGTCGATCACGAAGTTCTGGTGGGACACAGATGCAGCCGTTCGTCGGTGTATTACGACGCAGGCGCCTGTCGACCTGCCACACGGCATGAGACTTCGCAAGCAAGGACCGCTCATGCGTCTGCGCTTGCCGAATGGCCGAGAGCTCAGCTACGTCAAGCCCCGTGTCGATGGCGACGACAATATCACCTATGAGGGGACAATTCAGTCCTCGGGCGGCTGGGGCCGTATTGAGTCCTACGGGCCGAAGTTCGTGGAGAATATCGTTCAGGCTACCGCCCGTGACTGCCTGGCTGAGGCTATGTTTAGGCTTGAGGCCGCCGGATTCCCGATCGTCTTCCATGTTCACGACGAAGTGATTTGCGAGGTTCCGATCGGCGTCAGCTCTGCAGAAGAACTTGGCGCGCTCATGGGTCAGCCGATCTCCTGGGCCCCGAATCTGCCGCTTCGCGCCGACGCCTACGAGTGCGAGTATTATCGCAAGGACTAATTTGGAGGAAGAACAGTGACTAAGAAAATCTTACTAAAATGGCTTGAGGCCCGAAAGGCCGAGGCCCTTGCGCAGGTCGACACACAGGAGACCGCCGCAAAAACCGCGCTGCTTGCAGAAAAGCTCGATCGTACGAAGTTTGCTGAGATGGTTGCGTACGTCGAGCCGCGCCTGACCGAAGTCTATAACTATATGATGGACTGGCACAAGAAGAACGAGGAGCTTGCAGGTCCCTTGTCTATGAGTTG
>SFGV01000073.1 GCA_004557545.1 Succinatimonas hippei | reverse complement strand
TAAGGCACAGGTGAACAGTTTGTAGTAAGTCTGAAAGGCCAGTAAAACAGCAGTCTCAGGATCTTCTGGGCAATAAGCGGCATTCTCTCTTCCTGATTATTCTTGTATTATTTTCATTATAGTGATTCGCACACAGGCGAAAAGTGCGATTCATGCGTATTTTGACGTTGTGCGCGTAATATTGCGCATAATATTAGACAGTTGTCATTATGCTCTTCAGCCATTTGCGTCGGCTGTGTTTTAATTTTTCGTATAACTGGTTAGGCATAACCAACTAACTGATAAATATTAACAATCTTAGCTGACGCCAACTTGACCTATGCGTGGTAGGCTCTGTTCTACCTGTCATGAACAGGTGGTAATTAAATGGAAAAATTATGGTAAGTGCAAACGTGGATAAGTCAGCTGGAGATCTTCTCGTCTATCGGAAACTGGTGACCTTTGCGGGTTTAGCCTCTGTAGCTACAGGTGTCGCTTTTGTCTTTATAAAGTTCGCCGTATGGCTCTTTAGCGGATCATCAAGCATTTTCGCCTCTTTTACCGATTCGATGTTCGATTCGTTTGCCTCTCTCATAAACCTTATAACTCTCCGCTATTCGCTCACACCGGCGGATCGCGAGCATCGCTATGGTCACTTTAAGGCTCAGGCTCTGGCCTCACTCGCCCAAGCTGCGTTCATCGGAGGTTCCGCGGTGCTTCTCATCATCCACGGAATTGATAAATTTCGCCATCCGCAGGAAGTTGAAAACACGCTGATCGCAATTGGTATAAGCGGTGTAACTATTGCAATAACCCTTATTCTCGTGGCGTTTCAGGGATTTGTTTACAGCAGGACACGTAGTGAGCTTGTGTATGCGGATCGTTTTCACTATTTGTCTGACGTGGGACTTAATTTTGGAGTGGTAGTAGCGCTTTGGCTGAGTTTCTACGGGTATCTGTGGGCCGATGGCCTGTTTGCCTCCTTAATAGGTCTGCTTATTTTGCGCGGAGCGTGGAAGATTGGGTATGACGCAGCCAATACGCTGGTTGACAAAACTCTTGAGGTACATGAGAACCAGATAATCATGAAGTCCCTTCTTACTACCCCTGGGGTAAAATCAATTCACGATCTCAAAACCCGTAAAGCCGGACCGCAGTATTTCATACAATGCCATCTGGTTTTAGATCCCCTGCTATCCTTGCAGGAAGCCCACGCGATCGCGAGCGCCGCTGAGAAAAAAGTACGTGACAGCGGATTCCGCGAGGCTGACATATCATTGCATATGGAGCCTGATCTGCCTGAGACGGCAGCCGACGCGAAGATTTACGTTGAGGATCTGGAAGCAGGTGAGAAGGACGCCGAAACCAAGGTTATATGAATTTATGAATGAGAAGATCCTTTCTTCAGATGTGTACTGGAAGGATTTGCGTCAGGAAGCATCACAGATAGCGGCCAATGAGCCGGTGCTGAGACTGACACTTGAGAAAGCCGTATTAAGCAGTACCGGCTTTGATCAGGCTTTGGCGCGCGTGAGCTCGTATTCTCTGGCAAATGGCATTGTTGGCAGAGCTGAACTTTACGCCATGTGTATGGATGCTTATCAAAACTGTCCAGATCTGCTTGATGCCGCCGCCGATGATATGCGTGCGGTCATAGCCCGTGATCCGGCATCCGCGGATTCGGTGGTTGTTCCGTTTCTTTTTCTTAAAGGACCTCGAGTACTTGAAATCTGGCGCGTGGCGCACTGGCTTTGGAATCAGGGGCGCAAGCCTCTGGCAAGATATCTGCAGTGCGCGATTTCTGACACTTTCGGAGTTGATATCCATCCTGCGGCCAAGATTGGGCGCGGGATCATGCTGGATCACGCTTTAGGCATTGTCATAGGCGAAACGGCAGTTGTTGGCGATATGGTATCAATGCTTCATGGTGTCACGTTAGGTGGCACAGGGAAAGTCTCAGGAGACCGCCACCCAAAGGTAGGTCGCGGAGTAATGATTGGAGCAGGCGCCAAAATTTTAGGAAATATTCATATTGGAGAAGGCGCAAAGGTTGGGGCAGGATCTGTGGTTTTGGACAACGTGCCTCCTCACACTACGGTAGCAGGCGTGCCAGCGCGACCTGTTGGAAGACCTATAGAATACATGCCTTCACTTGAGATGGATCAAAGTCTTGATGAAGACTACTGCCCGGTTATTCCTAATCGCAAAATGTATTAACAGGCGCCGGACTATAATGACAAAAGGTGTTTTGAACCTTATATACAGGACACTTCATGCGCATACGCGATTTGTTGCAGCTTGGTGCCGTTGACCTGAGCCCAAAAGTTAAAAACAAGGAAGATGCCATTAACAGGCTTGTTGACCTTGTGTCATCAACAGGCTGCATCAATGATACCGAACGTTTCCGTCAGGCTGTGTTTGACCGTGAGAGCAAAGGGTCTACAGGACTTGGCGAGGGCGTAGCTATACCTCATGCCAAGAGCGCCGGGGTTTCATATCCGGGGCTTGCCGCCATGGTGGTTAAAGACGGCATAGACTTTGATTCTCTGGATGGCAAGAAAACCAGGCTCTTTTTCATAATAGCGTCTCCACATAAAGCCTCTGACGCCCACTTGGACGTACTCGCGCGGCTGTCCTCGCTACTTATTGATGCCAATTTCAGACAGGCTCTCATTGACGCCAAAAGTCCTACAGAGTTTCTTTCGCTTATTGATAACGCTGAAAAAGTTGAACGTAAAGAAGAGAAGGAACAGGTAAACAGTACTCAGGATAAAAAGAAATATGATCTGGTCGCCGTGACAGCTTGCCCTGCCGGTTTATCACATACATATATGGCAGCCGAGGCGCTTGAGCTGAAAGCCAGACAGATGGGGCTTTCAATAAAAGTTGAAGCTGACGGGGCGGCGGGGAACCGTAATGAGCTACTACCTGAGGATATAGCAAACGCCAAGGCTGTTATAGTTGCCGCCGACCGTACCGTCAGAATGGACAGGTTTATTGGCAAACCGCTGGTTCGGGTTGGTGTAAATGACGGTATACGCAAACCGGAAGAACTGATCACCCGCGCGCTCTCATCTGACTGCCCAAAGTACTCTCTTATCACATCGGTTGAGTCCGTATCCTTGCCGATGCTGCTCTACCGCTATCTTATGAGCGGGCTTACCTACCTTATGCCTCTTGTTGCGTCAGCAGGTATACTCACGGCTTTTGCCTCGCTTGAGCATGTTAACGGCACTGATATAGGGTTCTTTTTTGAAACAATAGGCTACAGCATCAGCATATTGCTTTTCCCTGTGCTTTCAGCGTTTATCGCGCACTCGATAGGTGGAAGGACAGCCCTTGTCGCGGGGTTTGTCGGCGGCGTTATGGCAGACCTCTCAGGCTCCGGGGTAGTGGGTGCGGTCGTTAATGGTTTTGCCGGAGGAGCTATAGCATTCTTAACGGCAAAGCTGGCCAGGCGCTTTCTAAAGGGACATGACGCAATGTTTGCGCTACTCGTTTATCCTCTGGCTGGCACACTTGGAGTAACCGCGGTAGCCGAGTTTGTAACCAGCATACCGTCATCATTTATCGACAGTCACATCATCGCGTTTGTGAATCAGGCCGGTCCGGTCACGCGTCTTATTATGGGAGCGGTATTAGCTGCCATGATGTCAGCTGATATGGGCGGGCCTTTAAATAAGATGTCGTACGCTGTAGGCGTTCTTATGCTCGCTGATTCACTGCCTGAACCAGTAGCCGGGGGGCTGGTAATGGCCGCTGTTATGGCAGGTGGAATGGTGCCACCGATCTCAGCTGGGCTGGCAGCGCTGGTAGGCAGTGGGCTGTTCTCAGACAATGAGCGCAAGCAGAGCCTAAACGCAATAGGAAAAGGAATGTTGTTTGTGACAGAAGGGGTTATGCCGTTCATGCTTATCGCCCCATCACGCATGCGTTTGTCTTGTTTTCTCGCCTCCGCAACCGCCGGAGCGCTATCATGCTGGTGTGGGTGCACGGTGTGCGCGCCGCATGGCGGAATTTTTATTATTCCGCTTTCTTACCATGCCTTGCAATATTCAGGGGCAATCATAGTCGGAGTGCTTGCAGGGACAGTGCTTATGCTGGTCTCAAGGATAGGTGTCAGGATCGAGAAATAAAAACTGAACTGACTGTCTATAACGGTAATTACGGTGTCTAAAAAGCCTTAGGACACCGTAGCGTACTAGTTAATAGTTTTCAGCTGGCCAAGTACCGAGTCGAGCCGTACTCTCCAGGTCTGCAATACCTCGCGTAAGTGCTGGTTTTCCTCTTTAAGCTCAATCATATCGCGCCTGAGAGCTCTGATTTCGCTCTCGCGCTCGTTGAGGGTCTGACGGCATTTTTCCAAATCAGAGCTTATCTCGCGGGCGCTTTCCAGAAGATCACCTAACTCGTTTAAGAGTATTTTCTCGCGCGGGGTGGGAGGGTATTTTTCATCTGACATCAGAGTATATATCTGCTGAGATCTTCGTTCTCAACCAGATCCCCCAGGTGATCGTCCACGTATTTCTCGTCAATAGTCAGTTCAGTCCCGGCTTTTTCCGGGGCTGAGAATGAAAGATCTTCGAGAATTCGTTCCATCAGTGTATGCAGACGGCGGGCGCCGATATTTTCCGTACGCTCGTTTACCTTGAAAGCGTCCTCGGCAATACGGCGTACCGCGCCTTTGTCAAAATGAACAGTTACCTCTTCAGTTTTAAGCAGAAGCTCATACTGCTTTACCAGAGAATTATGCGGTTCTGTAAGAATGCGCTCAAAGTCTTCTGCGGTCAGCGCCTTGAGTTCAACTCTGATCGGCAGACGTCCCTGAAGTTCAGGGATCAGATCTGAAGGTTTGGACATCTGGAAGGCGCCGGAGGCTATGAACAGAATATGGTCGGTGCGTACCATGCCGTATTTTGTCTGGACGGTGCTTCCTTCAATTAAAGGCAGGAGATCGCGCTGAACCCCCTGACGGGAAACCTGCCCGGAGTCGCGGCTTTCCTGACAGATTTTGTCAATTTCATCGATAAACACTATTCCGCAGTTTTCAACCAGATCGACGGCTTTGGCTTTCAAATCATCAACTTTGGACATACGGTCAGCTTCTTCTTCTGTAAGAGCCTTGAACGCGTCTTTGACTTTCATGGTCTGACGAACGGATTGCGGCTGTCCCAGAGATGAGAAAAGATCCGAAAGCTGGGATGACATATCATCCATATTGCCCGCGCCGATAATGTTAAGAGACCCCGGAAGATTATTGGGCTTTGCTACATCTACTTCAATCTCTCGATCGTCTAGTTTCCCTTCACGGAGTTGTTTACGCAAAAGCTGGCGCGCTGAACTATTTTCTTTTTCCTCTTCTGTTTCACCGCTACGAGGAGGAAGCAGTATGTCCAGGATCCTTGATTCCGCCTTGTCTTTCGCTTTTGACTGGTTTTGTTCTATCGAATCCTCGCGAACCATTTTAAATGCTACTTCCGTGAGGTCGCGGATCATTGATTCAACATCTTTGCCAACGTAACCTACCTCAGTATATTTGGTCGCCTCGACCTTAATGAAAGGAGCTTTGGCGAGTTTTGCCAGTCGGCGGGCGATCTCTGTTTTACCTACTCCGGTAGGACCAATCATTAAAATATTTTTAGGAACAATTTCCGCCTGCAGATCTTTGTCGACCATAAGACGCCGCCAGCGGTTTCGCAGGGCAATGGCAACCGCTTTTTTGGCTTCTTCCTGTCCGATTATGTAACGATCAAGCTCTGCAACTATCTGACGTGGTGTTAGCTCGTTCATCAGTCCTCCGATTTCAGTGTTTCGATGGTCTGGAAGGAATCGGTGTATACACAGATTTCTGATGCGATTTTCAGAGACTCGCGTACGATCTCTTCTGCTCCCATGTCTGTATGTCTTATCAAGGCGCGTGCTGCTGAAAGAGCATAGTTACCACCTGAGCCGGTAGCCAGTACATCATCGTCCATTCTGACTACATCTCCGGTGCCAGTGATCATCACAGACATTCTTTTGTCAGCAACAATCAGAATTGCCTCCAGCTTGCGCAGGGCGCGGTCACTGCGCCAAAGCTTGGCCAGTTCGATCGCGGCGCGCTCAATGATCCCCTGATGCTCATCGAGCTTTTTTTCAAACAAATCCAGTAAAGTAAACGCGTCGGCAGTGGAGCCTGCAAAACCGGCAATTACCTGATCTTTATATATTTTGCGTACTTTAACGGCATTGCCCTTCAGGATGGTATTTTGACCCATGGTTACCTGACCATCGCCACCCATGGCGACTATGCCATTACGCCGTACTGTTACGATCGTAGTCATCTGTTTAAATAATCCTTAAAATCAGTTATCTTCAAGAGCACACTCGTTTACCAGCCCCGCGCCATCCAGCTTTGAAAATTCATTTCTCGCCTCCGCTTTGGATTTGTATGGGCCAAGTTTGAGCGTAAATTGCCCCTGGCGTTTAGTTACAGTAGAACGTTGTCCCTGAAAAGCAAGCAAAGCCTTCTGCTCTTCCGCGGCATGGGAATTTTCATATTTTCCACAATATAGAACAGCAGAGCCGGAACTCTTTTCTGAAGCAGCAGTGTCGGCTACAGGTTCATTTTGTCCTTTGAGATCAGATTTCGCGGACGTGATACCGGAATCTTTTGCTTTATCAGATCCTGTGTCTTGAATAACATTTTGCTGTTGTGTCTGCACCGCGGATGTTTCAGCGTTATGGGGATTAGGAGACGAATCGCCAGAAGCGTTTTCCGCGTCCTGTACCGGAACCGCGTCTTCATAATCATTGCTTGCAGGAACAGATACGTTGTTCTGGGCAGGGGGAGTGACCGGCTGTTCGGCCGGTTCAGGGTTAGTTGTCAGGGGCCCTGCGTTTACGGCGCTTTTGGGAGTTGCGTTATTGTTGTCATCGGTTCCTGCGTTGTAGTCAAATTTCCGGGACGCTGGGATTCTTTGGGGCTCTCCTTCTGACGGAGCGTCCGGTTCGGCTCCTAGGAGATCTTTGGTATCAATAGGTTTTGTTTCGTTATTTTCAGACGAACCGTTATCTGTGTTCTTGTTTGCTGTCTGATCCTGTCCTGATGTGGCAGTTGTTTTATTCTCAGGCGCTTCGTTGCCGCCACCGAGCAGTGAAGCCACAAAAGCCAGTATAAGCACAACCGCTATACCTATAAGTCCCTGTTTTAGAATTTGAGCGCGGCTTTGGGACTGACCGTTTGCTTTAAACATGATTCACATCTGCTCCATCACGTTAATACCAAGAAGCTTAAGCCCCTGTTTGAGTACATCGGCGGTAAGAGCGCAGAGCGCAAGACGGCTGCGGCGGGTTTTCTCGTCAACTCCGTCCTTTAGTACTGGGCAGGTTTCGTAAAAGTGCATATATAAGCCTGCAAGCTCATACAGATAGGTGCACAGAATGTTTGGAAGGCATTTGTCTCCGGTCTGACGCACGGCTTCTCCAAATCCAAGCAATTTGGCAGCAAGTTCCTGTTCGGCGTCGTTGCTGATAATAATGTTGCCGGGTTTTATTTCGGCCTTGCGGAAGATCGCGCGTATACGGCTGTAGGCATACTGAAGATAGGGGGCAGTATTACCATCGAATGAAAGCATCTGATCCCAGTCAAAAATATAGTCCGTATTACGGTTTTTTGAAAGATCGGCATATTTAACCGCGCCTATAGCTATGTTGTGGATGACCTGTTTTCTTTCCTCACCTTTAAGAGTACTGCCACGGGCATCAAGCAATGCTGATACTCTGCTTTCGGCTTCGTCTAGCAGGTCACGCAGTTTAACCGTACCGCCGTCCCTGGTTTTAAACGGGCGGCCGTCTTTTCCGAGCATCATGCCAAACTGACAGTGCTCATAACTGACGCCATCAGGTACGTAGCCAGCTTTTTTCGCAATTTCCCATACGACTTCGTGGTGCTGGTGCTGACGCGAATCAGAGAAATAAAGTATGCGCTGAGCGTGGAAGTGTTCTACGCGGTATTTAATGCAGGCTATATCTGTAGTGTTGTATAAATAGCCACCGTCTTTTTTACGTATGATATTGCCAAGCGGTTCTCCATCTTTATTCTTGAATTCAGGCAGATAAACAACTATGGCGCCCTGATCCTCAACCGCAATTCCTTTTTTTATCAGATCATCAACCACTCCCGGGAGCATATCGTTGTATAAGCTCTCTCCCATGATGTCTTTTGGTTTTAGCGTAATGTCGAGGCGGTCATACAGATTCTGGTTCTGATCCATGGTCATTTTGACGAGTTTGCTCCACATTTTGCGGCAATACTCATCTCCACTTTGGAGTAAGACCACGTAGTGCCTAGCCTTTTCAGCAAACGCCGGATCATCATCGTAGCAGGCTTTGGCCTCGCGGTAGAACGCCTCGAAGTCGCTAAGATCCATACCCGTTCCAAGTTCGTTCTCTTTTTTCTCAAGATACGCAATTAGCATACCGAACTGAGTTCCCCAGTCACCGATGTGATTGGCACGGATTACTTTGTCGCCTTCAAACTCCAGAACCCTTACTATCGCGTCCCCTATCACGGTAGAACGCAGATGATGGACGGCCATTTCCTTGGCTACGTTGGGGGCTGAATAATCCACAACCACAGTTTGCGGTTCCTTTTTCAAGGGAACGCCAAGACGCGGATCTGATGCCATTTTTTCAAGTTGCTCCGCGACTTCATTCTGGTTTACGAAGAAGTTGATAAAACCAGGACCAGCTATTTCAATTTTTGAGATCCTCTCTGATGATGGAATTCTGGAGACAATAGCCGCGGCGATGTCAGATGGCTTACGGTGCAACGGCTTTGAGAGAATAAGAGCGGCATTGGTAGCGAAATCTCCGTGAGTACGGTCTTTTGCGCGGTCAATGCGGATCTTCATCAGCAGATCCTGAGGAACCTCATGGGCTTGGTCAATTTCTTTTATGCTGGCTCTCAGCAGGTCTTGAATGTATTCTTTCATCAGTAAATCTGGTTTGTATAATGCCGCAAATTATTACGGCGAAGATAATTTTACATAGTGGCAGATGTCAGTACATTAT
>SFGV01000072.1 GCA_004557545.1 Succinatimonas hippei | reverse complement strand
CACAGGAGTAGTTCCCAGCATCCCGCTCTGACGTCACCCGGAAGGGGAGGGAGGCGGCTCTTCCGCAGGGAGCCACGCGGTTCCCCAGCTTCTCCCCGTTGTAATTCCAGCTCCAGTCATTGACTGGTGAGATCTTCACTTTGCTACCTTTATTGTCTGAAAGTATTTTGTAACTTTGTTTTCACTTATTGTAATGATTTTTTAGGTCACTGTATACTCTTTTTTGAAAAATCCGATCCAGATCTGAATTACTTTACTTACATTCACTTTCTACATTTAATTTCATTGACTACTCTGTACTTTAACTTTGATTGTTCAGACACACGCTTTATCAATTATCACAATCGCCACAGCTCTTAATTTCACCCTGCCCAGCTCTCTTGATGGTTACTGTATTACTTTTGTTATTATTTTTTAGGCTGCCTGCTATTCTGACTCAATGTCACGCCACGCCTGATTGATAAGAATTGTCGTGATCTGCTATGCGTTTTTTCAGATAATAGAGGGTTGATACTGCCCGGCTCCCTCCGGGCTTGGGAGCAAAATGTTATTTTTTACATCTGATCTGCATTTTGGCCATGAAAAGATCATCAAGGCCTGCAGACGTCCTTTCAACAGTGTTGAGGAAATGGACCATAAACTGGTCGACAACTGGAATGCCACCGTTGGAACGCGCGATGATGTGTACATTCTCGGCGACTTTGCCATGCGCCTCGATATGGCCAGGATCCACGAGATCCTGGAACAACTAAAAGGTCGCAAGCATCTCATCTTCGGAAACCATGACCACGAGATCTCACGCCACCGTTACTATTTTCGTGATGTTCTTTCTTCAATGCGCGACCTCTATCTTCTGAGGCTGCCAAGATTTGATCGCAGACTGGTTCTATGTCACTACCCAATGATGTTCTGGTGCGGTGATTATGATCCAAAATTCATCCACCTTTATGGGCATATTCACAATAACGCTCATGACATGGTGTGGGCATCCCATCTGCGCAACGCCTACAATGTTGGAGTTGACGTTAATAATTACCGCCCTATCTCGATCGATGAGGTTTTAGAAAAAATTCGCGTTCACAATGAGGAACTGCCTTTAAGTCAAAGCATCAACCCTCCGCTTGAATGCAGAGCCACTGTCCCGGAACTCTCTGTGGTCAAGCCTCAGACCGATCCGCAGTCAAAGACCAAAGATTGAATACCATAAGGTCTGCGACGCAGACCTTATCTGCTTTTCCCCCTTCAAATCGCATGTCTATGCGCTTCCTGCCATAGCGCGAGAATCTGACAATACGCTGTTCAATACCCTGCTATTCTTCTTCCATCCGTCAAAAAAAGGAGAGTGCCATGTGCATAAAGAAACAGGAAAAAGACGCTTTGGGCTATCTTAGCTGGAACGATGTCCCTCTGCTTAAATGTACCGATCCGCGCCTTAACGTATTCGAGCCTCCCATGCTGAGGCGCAGAAGCGACAAAATTGCCAGATTGCGCAGGCAGATGCGCATGCAGGTTCCGGGAAGCCGCCGCTGGAGCAGACTAATAATCGAGATTGGACACCAGATGAATGATCTTGAAGAGAATCGCAGAAGATGCCATCAGAAAGCTGCCAAAAAGATCTGTTCACGTTACCACGCCGTGCTGATTGAAGATCCGGTCTTGCGCGCCAAATGCTGCAGACAAGGCAGGATCGGCTGTTTTAATCCATCTGAATTCATAAGAGTGTTACGAGATGAAGGCAAGCGGCGCGGCACCGCGGTGATCCTGACTGAGCTGATTGACGTAAAAAACCGGGACATCTGACTGCCGAAAGAGAGGGCTTTGTCGCCCCGGGCAATATCTTGATCGCCTAAACTGACCCGCGGTTAAACCGCGGGCAAAGTTTAAATATTGTTCACGATATCGCGGATCACCCTTGGACCATCGTAAATTAGCGATGTGTAGATCTGAACAAGGTTAGCTCCGGCGTCAATCTTCTCTCGAGCCTGCACCGCGTTTGAGATCCCTCCCACTCCGATAAGCGGAATGGAGTTATCAACCATATCCGATACAAGTTTAAGGACGCGGGTACTCTTGTGGAAAAGCGGCTGTCCTGAGAGTCCGCCCCACTCATTGGCGTGAACCATGCCGTGAATTACATCACGGCTTACGGTAGTGTTGGTACAGCAGATCCCGTCAACCTTCTGCTCAAGACATACCCCGCACAGCGAACGCAACTCGTTGTCGTATAGATCAGGTGAGATCTTGACCACCAGCGGAACATAGGTACCGTATTTGTCGGCTAGCTCCCTCTGCTTATCTTTGAGCGGACAGATGAGTTTTGTAAAGCTCTCCGCCTGCTGCAGATCAGTTAGATCCGGCGTATTCGGACATGAAATGTTTACAGCGATATAGTCGGCGTAAGGGTAAACCTTGGACATGCACTCAATATAGTCATCAACAGCGTGATCTATCGGCGTAGTCTCGTTTTTTCCTATAGATACACCGATCACTCCTTCATATGTTGAGCGCTTAAGATTTGCTACCAGATAATCAACGCCCTTATTATTAAAGCCCATGCGGTTTATGATACCTTCGGCTTCATAGACCCTGAACAATCTGGGCTTGGGATTGCCGCTCTGCGGCTTTGGCGTTACGGTACCAACCTCGATGAAACCAAAACCGAGCGCCCCGAAGAAATCAATCGCTTCACCGTTCTTATCAAGACCGGCCGCAAGACCAAGCGGATTTTTAAACTTGAGTCCCATAACCTCAACCGGGCTGTCTTCCACCTTCTGCGAAATAAGCCTTCTTAAAGGATCTTTTGAGAAGGTTTTGCCCAGATTTATCATCATATCGTGGGCATGCTCTGCTCCCATCTGAAACAGAAACGGTCTAACCAGACTTCGATACAGAAAATAAGGGAACATAACTCTTCTCCTTAGCCCAATGTGCTTATTTCATCGAGACTTACAAATTTATTATCCTGAGTGGTCGTCAGCTGAAAGCGTCCTCTAATCCCCTCATTGGTCGTGAACTGTCTGAAATGCTCAACGTCAATGTCAAGAACCAGTCCCTCATCGGTGCGAACCCGGACTCTTCTTATGACCCCCGAGTAGATCTCAAGCAATTGCTCGCGTGTCAGCATTACTGAAAAATTATAGTAACGATACCCGTACAATCAGTTATCAGCTTTGAGAGCCGCCTCAATTTTTTCAAAAAGTGAACGGGAAATATTATTAACGCGCAACAGCTTCCTGAGTATATCCTCCATCATTGAGGCGCGCTCATCGCCAAAACGACGGAAACTCAAAAGCGGAGTCACCAGCGCGGCTGACATCTGCTCGTTTATAGGATCAAGCTGTTTTATGATCTCATATATAAGGTTGTAGCCTGCCCCGTCCTTACGATGCAGCGCCACCGGATTGCCGCGAACCATCGCCCCGACCAGAGCGCGCACGCGGTTAGGATTGCGCAGATCAAAACATTTGTGCTTCAAAAGTTTTCTTACCGTGAAGACGGTCTCCTCTGCAGGAGCCAAAGCCTGGATCCTGAAGAAGGTATCCATGACCAGAGGATCCTCTGAGAAGCGGTTTTCAAACTGCTTTAAAAGCTTCTCCGAACACTCAAGTGACAAATTGACCGCGGCGGTAAGCGCTGACTTCAGATCGGTCATGCAACGTGACTGAGTGAAATGCTGTTCGACAAGCTCCGATGCCTTTTTCTCGTCACCTGACGCCTTCAAGGCGGTGGCAAGCATAAAGAGCGCCGCGCCATTTACCGCCCTGCACCCCATGTCAGAGACCGAGTACTTGGGTGACGAAGCCTTAATTCTCTGATACACGGACGCGAAGGTATCCTTAAGGGCTAAGGCGGTCATGTCATAAAGAGTTTTACGAGCCTGCGCCAGAGCATCGATATCAACCTTTTCAAAGGTCTGCATCAGATCCTCAAAAGGCAGGATCTCCATGCATTTTGCGATGAGTAAAAGCTCTGTTTTTGGCGTAATTGAGCTAAGCAGTCCCTTGATGGCTCCACAAAGCGCGTCGGGGGTTCCGGCTTCCTGGGCTCCTTTCTCCACAAAGATATGGACAAAACGGATCTGTAGCTGAGCGCAGCTGTCCGCTTTTATGAACGGATCGTCGCAGAAGGCAAGCATGCGCGCGTAATCATCATCGGAGTACGGAGCCTGAAGCTTTACGGGAGCTGAGAAATCCTCAAGCAGCACCGGCAGGCACCCCTGCGGTAATTTAAAGCTGTATTCATCTGTCTGCTTTGAGAATTCAATGATCCCGTTTTCCGGAAGATCAGATGGATGCACCTTATGACCCTGAGGGTCGATAAAAGATGTTCTAATCGGGATCAGGAAAGGTTTCTTATCCTTCTGACCCGGAGTATCCGGGACTGACTGGGAGAGCTTTAGCGTCATGATCTCGCCATTTTGCTCCCAGGAGGCTCTGACAAGCGGAGTTCCGGCCTGGGTATACCAGAGGAAGAACTGAGAAAAATCTCTGCCTGAGGCCTCTGCCATGCAGTTGACGAAATCCTCGATGGTTACAGCCTGACCGTCATACTTTTTAAGATAATTTCTAAGCCCTTCGCGGAAATTCTGCTCACCTATAAGAGAGTGGATCATCCTTATGACCTCAGCTCCCTTGTCGTAAATGGTCACGGTATAGAAATTGTTCATTTCCATAACCTGCTCAGGACGTACCGGATGGGCAACCGGAGAGGCGTCTTCGGCGAACTGAGGCCCGCGGATCACGCTGACAGCGCGCAGGCGGGAGAGCGTGCGCGACGCTGTATCAGAGCTGAACTCCTGATCGCGGAAAACCGTAAGCGATTCTTTTAAAGAAAGCTGGAACCAGTCACGCAGCGTTACGCGATCACCGGTATAGTTGTGGAAATACTCATGGCCTATGACATTCTGCACATTGAAGAAATCAATATCCGAAGCGGTGTCAGGATCGACCATTACATAGACCGAGTTGAAGATATTCAGTCCCTTATTCTCCATGGCTCCCTGATTGAAGAAGTCCACGGCGACAACCTTGAAATTGTCCAGATCATATTCAAGACCGAAGCGATCTTCATCCCACTTCATGGCGTCCTTTATCGACTGCATGGCCCAGAGCCCGCGCTCATAAGCCCCGCGGTTGACATAGACACCAAGTGAAACCCTTTTCCCTGACCTGGTCTTGTAGGTATCGGTGATTATGTCAAAGGTTCCGGCTACCAGCGCAAAGAGATAAGAAGGCTTGGGGAATGGATCCTCCCATACCGTATACGCGCGGCCTTTCTTAGTACCGCTGTCTACAAGATTGCCGTTTGAAAGCAGAACTCCGCAGCCGTATTCAGGACCCGTGATAGTCACGCGGTAACGCGCCAGCACGTCAGGCCTGTCCAGAAAATAGGTTATCCTGCGAAACCCCTGAGGCTCGCACTGGGTGCAGTAAACGCCGTCGGATTTGTACAGGCCCATAAGCGAGGTATTGGTCGCTGGTGAGATGATATTCTCAACCGTCAGCTCAAATTCATCCGGGACATCCTCGACCACCAGTTTTCCTGGTTCCTCACGGAACTTGCAAGCCCCACCGTCAAGAGCGACCGAAACCAGTTTCAGTTTTTCACCATCAAGCACCAGAGGCGCTTTGCGATCCTGGGTTTTTCTAAGATAGCGGGCGGTGCTCACTACCCTGGTCTCGTCATCTGAAAGATCAAACGAAAGATCAATAGAGGTGACTGTGAAATCCGGAGCTTTGTAATCCGTGCGTTTTGATGCCTTGTATTTGGTGGCGCTCATACTCTTCTGACATCCTCAAAAAAGGCGCATCGTTTTGCGGTGCGCCGTAAATTTCCGATCACTGTTCCAGAGTTATCCCCGAAGGAGGCGCGTAACGGCTCAGCACCGGCGCGGTCGCGGCGGGATAGACATGTTCCTTTTCCGCTCTTGCGAGATCGGACGCGATATTAACCGTCTCATTTAACAGCACATCGGCAAACTCAAAATCGTCGGGGAGATCCTCAATCTTCTGGATCTGAGGCTTGCCCATGGCCTTAAGCCTGATATTCGCAGCTTTAAGCCTGAACTCATCATCCTGTTTTTTGATGGCGCGGCGTTTCTCAAGGTTCACGCTAAGGAATTTCTCAGCCTTAAGCTTGCGATAGCGGGCCATCTCATCGTCAAAGATCTTAAATACCGGATCATTGGCGGTTCTCTGTTCGTGCGCCTGTTTCAGCTCAGGGACATAGGCGGAAATATTTAGATAAGGATCATAGCGAACCGCGTTTATGCGATCCCATGGCAAGGCGTTCTCCTCGTTGCGCTCCCCAAACTCAGCGCTGTCGACTAACTCCGGAAGAGCGATATCAGGCTCAACTCCCTTAAGCTGGGTAGATCCACCGTTTACGCGGTAGAACTTGGCTATGGTGTAATGGATAGCGCCAAGAGGCTCACGCGAGAAATCATAGATGCGTTCAAGCGGACGGTTCTGCTGTACAGTTCCCTTGCCAAATGAGGTGCTGCCGACTATCAGCGCGCGGCCGTAATCTCTTAAAGCCGCGGCCATGATCTCAGAGCTTGAGGCAGAAAGGCGGTTGATCATGACTACCAGGGGACCTGAATAAGCTATTTCAGGATCGCTGTCATACTGCGGAGCCTCGGCGCCGGTCATATCGCGCACCACCACAACAGGACCGCTCTTTATGAAGAGACCAGTGCTGTCGACCGCCTCGGGCAACAGTCCGCCGCCGTCAGTGCGCAAATCTATGATCACAGCGGCGACATTCTGTGTCGCCAGCTTGCCTAACTCGCGTTTTATATCAGAGTGCAGGTTGGTGTAAAAACTCTTGACCGAAATCACACCGACCTTAGTACCGTCAGCGGCGGTCTTTACCTCGCCCTTGGCCTCGCGATCCTGCAGACGCACGCGGTCACGTATCAGCTCTACTGAGAAGGTTTTGGCGTTCGCTCCGTCACCCCGTTCTATGTCAAGAGTTACTTTGGTTCCCTTGGGTCCTTTGATCTTTTTTACCACATCACTAAGACGCCAGCCGATGATGTCATCATACCTGCCATCCTGCTGTCTTACTCCGACTATGCGATCCTTGGCGTGCAACTTTTTGCTGCGATCGGCAGGAGAGCCAGGAATGATCTGTGTGATAGTAGTGTTCTCATCATCCGAGGTCAGAACAGCGCCTATACCTTCCAAAGAAAGGTTCATATCCTCATTGAAGGCCTCTGAATCAGATGGCGAGAAATAATTGGTATGCGGATCAATTGATGAGGCAAACGCGTTCTCAAAGGTAGAAAAAGCGTCCTCGGGCTTGGTTTGTACGAGCTTCTGAAGCGCGGCCAGATAGCGTTTCTGCAGTCTGTCGCGAGCCTTGGCGTCGCTCTTTCCAGACAGGATCTGATTTATGTACTCGTTTTTGATTTCCGCGTTCCATTCAGATCTGAGATCGGTTTCACTCTCAAAAAAAGGCGCCTTGCGGCGGTCTATTTCAATTTTCTGATCTGATGAAAGATCGATTCTGGCAGAAGCCGCATCAAGAAAATATTTGTACTTTACAAAACGCTTTTTAACTACGTTTTCATAGATCTGAAAAGGATAATCAAGCTCGCAGTTGCTCAAAGCCCTGAGGATCAGCGCGCGATTGCTTTTGATACTGTCGACCTCGGCTCTGGTGAGTAGCGAGCGGTTATAGTCAAGGTATGACAGGTACTGATCTATAACCTTGGATGCGAAATCTTCATCAAGGGTTATTACCTTGTAATGCGCCCTTGTAAAGAAATTGCCAATCCTCGAGCACGCTGTCATATGCTGCGGCTGAGGCTCGAGTTTAGGCAGATCTGAATATGAAGGAGCGGCCGTTTTAGCAACGGCTGTTCCTGTTGTTATCATAAGTGCGGCCGCGATGGCGGCTAAGGCAATGATTCTGCGCACAGAAATTCCTTAATGCTGCGCCTTCTTCCTGGGAAGAGCTGGTAAAAGGCGGTCAGGGCTTACACTGATGGTCATGCCGCTGTTCAGCGTTACATTGACGTGATCAGCTGTAGCGTCCTCCGCGACCGTGCCGAAGACTGAGCGGTGATCCGAAGTCATTACCTTAACCTCGGTACCCTTTTTCAGATCTTCAATCTTAAGCTTGGGCAACTGGGGACGGCGATCCTTTGAGCCTTTGGCGCCCTTCTTCTGCGGGTTTTTCTTTCTGCGCGCGCCGTTGATTTCCTTAAATTTGTTCTGGGCGAACTCGGCGTGCTCTTTTGAGACATCACCGGCGTCCTCGCCGTTTATGCCTACGCGCTTGGCGCCTTCCTTAAGGCAGTACAGATAACGAAGACGGGTCGTATAGTAACGCAGAGCCGCGCGGATCTTTGAAACCGAAAGACCTTCTATTCCCTCACAGGCGTCTTTCAAATCATTGAAAATACCGATCTTAAGCGGGACGCAGTCGCCTTCCTTTTTAAAGGCCTTGGGGAAACGCTCACAGAGTATCTCAAAGCTCTCTTTGACATGCTCAAAGTGAGTACCCTGCTCCTGAGCTTTGGCATCTGAAGCTTCTTCTTTTGGCGATTTCTCAGTCTGGACTGCGACGTCTTTGACTTTTTCGTCTGTATTGTTATTTACGACGGTCTTTGAGACTTCTGTCTCTTTCTCTACCGCCTTATCCTGATCCTGTGTATCCACCAGGGGCTCCTTAACTGTAGCCTAAGCCTTATAGGGCATTTGTAAAATTACGGCGCGCTCTGAGCACGCATCTTTTCGCATTATACACTAAGCCGTGTAAGACCAATGGAACACGCTTGTGTGTAGCGCCCAAAAAGGCGCTGATTATATTGACACTCCCCATAGCTAAAGCTAGGGGTTTTACGCCGCATCTCGATAAAAGCAGGTCAAATCTTTGATACCAGCGCTCTTGAGAGCATCACTCCCGCGGCACAGCAGATAAGCCCAAGTCCCAGACTAACCCCCATATTTATTAAGGCACGAAACAAATCGCGGTGCATCAGCATATTGAGGTTGTCTGCCGTAAAAGTCGAAAAGGTGGTAAGCCCGCCAAGAAGCCCCGCATCTGCCCCTACTGCA
>SFGV01000071.1 GCA_004557545.1 Succinatimonas hippei | reverse complement strand
TCTTGTGGTAGCGGATCAGATTTAAGATCCTGTCGGCGTGAAACCTGTTCTCAAGATAAATGGTACCGCCTAAATCAATAAACAGAGCCAGGATCGCGCTAAGTCCGGTTATATGGAATATCGGGACCGCGAGAACCGTGCTGTCAGATGACGAAAGCTTTAATCCGTCCTCATAGGCCAGAACCGCAGCTTTAAGATTATCGTTAGTTATCACCGCGCCTTTTGGGGCGCTGGTAGTGCCTGAGGTGAACATGAGTACCGCGGTATCGCTCCCGCTGACATTATCGTCATCTTTTATATCAGCCCTGTCATATGCCCTGTAGTCTGAAAAAAGACTGAGTGACAGACGCTTTTCAAGCGGCAGGAGATCTCTGACGAATGGCTGGACATTCTCATCAAAAAAAACGAGCTTGGGCATAAGCTGACGCAGCAGGATTGAAAAGCCGTCGCTTTTTATCTTGGTTGAGATCGGAACTACTATTACTCCAAGCGCGTTTGCGGCATACAGCAGTGTGCAGAATTCGATGGTGTTACCCAGAGCGTTGAATACCACATCGCCTTTTTTAAAACCGTTTTTTATCATAAAGGAAGCGCAACGCTGGACTTCAATCAGAAAATCAGAGGCTGAAAGTTCATGATCCTCGTACACCAGAACCGGCTTATCAGGAAATTGAGCCGCAGTTCTGGTCAGGCTTTTATATAAGAAACCGGTCATAACAACTCCAGACGCTTTTAATCATAAAAATACATTTTTATAAATTTATTCGGATATAAGAATATATTTATAATAATCTATTCTATAGTTATACATTTATATATTATTTATTATTTTTAAACTATATTTTCAGGATATGGCGGCTCTGCCGCCATATCTTTAACCCAACGCAATGCCTTTGAGGCTAATTCAGTCAGGGTTTTACAAAGTACATCGATATACCCTGACCTCCGCCTATACACATGGAGATCATCGCGTCCTTCTTGCTCGTACGCTGCAGCTCATACATCACCTTGATAGTCAGGATCGCTCCGGTAGCTCCCAGAGGATGACCGATGGAAATACCACCGCCGTAGATATTGACTTTTTCAGGATCCAGTCCCAAATCACGACTAACCGCGAAAGCCTGGGAGGCGAAAGCCTCATTGATCTCAAACATGTCGATCTTTTTAAGATCAAGGCCGAGCTTTTTAGCGAGTTTCTCGGATGAGAATTTGGGTGAATAGCCCATAAGCTCAGGTTTGAATCCGGCGACCGCGTAATCAACAATCCTGAGCATAGGTTTTAATCCAAGCTCCTCGCACTTCTCCTTGCTCATGAGAACCACCGCCCCAGCGCCGTCATTGAGGCTTGAGGAGTTGCCCGCGGTAACCGTGCCGTTCTCCTTGACAAAGCAGGGCTTGAGTTTGGCGAGCTTCTCATAGGTCTGATCCTGTCTTGGGCCTTCATCGGTATCAAATACCGTCACGCGGCCTTTGCGATCTTTGAGCTCAACCGGCAGGATCTCATCCTTGAACTTGCCTTCGTTAATCGCCTTACAGGCTCTCTGATGACTGCGCAGGGCAAACTGATCCTGCTCCTCCCTTGTAACGTGATACTCCCTTGCCACATTCTCAGCGGTAACACCGTTATGGTTCCCGTCAAGCGGCCAGGTCAGGATGTCGATCACCCCGTCTTCAAATACCTTATGCCCCATGCGGGCGCCCCAGCGGGCTTCTTTGACGTAGTAAGGAAGGCGTGAGGTGCTCTCAACCCCACCTGCCACAACCACATCGGCATGGCCTGAAATTATTTCAAGAAAGCCATCGGCGATTGACTGCAGGGATGAGCCGCACTGACGGTTTACAGAATAAGCGGTAGTGCTCTCAGGAAGGCCGCCTTTGAGACTGATGCAGCGGGCGATAAAACCATCCTCGGCTACCTCGCCTACCTCGCCCATGATGCACTCATCTACAATTTCAGGTTTGATCCCGGCACGCTTTACCGCCTCTTTGACCACCATCGCGCCCATATCGATGGTGCTGACACTCTTAAGTGAGCCGCCGAAGCTTCCAACCGGCAGTCTGACGCCGCTTACGATTACAACTTCCTTAGTCATTTGTTGTTCCTCATGAAAACTTAACGTTGTTCTTTGTTGTCGGTTTACTTGTCGTAGGTATAGAAACCACGGCCTGACTTGCGGCCAAGATGCCCTGCCTTGACCATGGTCTCAAGCAGCGGGCATGGGCGGTACTTGCTGTCATGAAAGCCGTTGTAAAGCCCGGTCATTGTTGCGAGCATGGTGTCTATACCGACAAAATCGGTAAGCTCAAGCGGTCCCATCGGCATGTTCGCGCCAAGCTTCATCGCGGTGTCTACATCTTTGGGATCGGCCCCTTCCATCACCATGAAGGCAGCCTCGTTCTGCATGGGAACCAGAATGCGGTTTACGATAAAGCCGGGAAGCTCAGGAGCGTCTACGGTTTCCTTATTGATGCTCTTTGAAAATTCCTTTACGGTGTTGTAGGTGGCATCATCAGTAGCAAGGCCGCGGATAAGCTCTACAAGCTTCATCACGGGAGCCGGGTAGAAGAAGTGAACACCCATGACCTGATTGGGCCTGTCGGTAACCGAGGCGATTTCCGAGATGCTAAGGCCTGAGGTGTTGCTCACCAGGATCGCCTCTTTCTTGCAGATCTTGGAGAGATCCGAGAATACGGATTTTTTGATCTCTATCTTCTCAGGCACCGCCTCAATTACGAGATCGGCGTCAGAAGCGCTCTCATAAGAATCCGCGTAAGCTATCTTTGATAAGACCGCGTCGGCCTGATCGCGGGTTAACTTGCCTTTCTCAACCTTCTTGTCATAAAGCTTCGCGGTTGTGGCTTTCGCCTTTTCAATCGCGCTTTTGAAGGTATCGATATTAGTAACGTTATATCCTGCCTGGGCGCAGGCTAATGAAATGCCATTGCCCATAAGGCCTGAACCGATAACTACAATTTTCATATGAACCTCGATTAGATTACAAAAATGCTTAAACAATCATTCCGCCGCCTACGTTGATAACCTCTGAGGTTATGTAGGAGGCCTCATCAGATGCCAGAAAAGCGACCATGTTCGCGACGTCAGAGGGTTTTCCGGCGTGTCTCATCGGAATACGCGACTCCATGCTTTCCCATGGCTTGCCGTCTTTTATCTCCCTGAGTCTCAGAGTCATGGGGGTTGTGATGAACCCCGGGCAGATCACGTTGCAGGTTATTCCATGAGTAGCGTTCTCCCTGGCGGCGGTCTTGGTAAGACCAACTACACCGGCCTTGGCAGCCGCATAGTTTGCCTGTCCGATATTGCCAAGCCAGCTTCCTGATGAAATGTTGATGATCCTGCCGTAGTTACGCGGACGCATGTGCAGGAGCGCCTGCCTGGTGCACAAAAACGTACCGGTAAGATCGACGTCTATAACCTTTTTCCACTCATCAAAGGTCATCTTGTGGAGCATGGCGTCATGATTGATCCCCGCGCAGTTGACCAGAATGTCAAGTCTTCCATGTGCCTGTATGACCTCACGAAAAGCGCTCTCAACCATTGAGGGATCAGAAACATCCGTTTCAATAAACTCTGAGTGCCCCCCTGCGTCCCTTATAAGACCAAGGGTGCTTTCACAGGAGGCGATATCAAGCACGATCACAAAGGCCCCACTTAAGGAGAGCTTTAAGGCGATCCCCTGCCCTATTCCGCTGCTGCCACCGGTCACGATCGCGATCTTGCCCTGTAAATCCATGATCAGGACCTCGTCTCATTCATGATCTTTGACTTAAGACCGTACTTGCCCTGAGCGTAAATATCCGTGTCTATGGTTTTAAGCTCATCTGAGATAAGAGGTTTGAAATCCATCAGATCCAGTATGTCTTTCTGAAGATCAGCCCCGGCGGCGATTTCCATGAGCATTACTCCCTCACGAACCAGCTTGAATACAGCGCGTTCCGTGACTATCCATACCTCCTGATTTTTCTCACGGGCGATCTTCCCGTTAAAGGAGTACTGGGCCACCTGCTTTACCATCTTGCGGATACTGCCTTCCTTTTTTATATGAAGCCGCTTGTTCTCAAAAGAGAACTCACAGCCTGAGGCGGTAAAGGTTCCGCAGAAGATGATTTTTTTGGCGTTCTGGGTGATATCAAGAAATCCGCCGGCCCCGGTACAGCGCTTGCCCATCTTGGTGGCGTTGACATTGCCCTCACCATCAAGCTCGCCAAAACCCATGAAGGTCACGTCAACTCCGGCCCCGTCGTAATAGTCCATCTGGGAGACATGCGTGATCATGGCGCAGAGGTTTTTGCCAACGCCAAAATCTATGCCGCCTGACTGCACGCCGCCGTAGATCCCCGACTCAACCGTGATCATGATGTCATCGCCTATATTCTCCTCATTGGCGATATTGCCTACCACGTCGTTGGGAATTCCCGTACCAAGATTGATGATGTTGCCGGACTCTACCTCCTCAAGAGCCCTGCGCCCGATCACTTTTCTAACCGTAAGAGGCAATGGCTCGATGGAGTCCGCGACCACGCGGGACTGGCCGCTGTATGATGGGTCAAAGTACCAGGATGAAGACTGACGGTGGTCAACAAGCGGATTGTCACAGACAACCACGCCATCGATGAAAACACCCGGCACGACCACGCTTTTGGGATTTAGCGTGCCGTTTTGAACCACCCGCTTGACCTGAGCGAAGACCTTTCCGCCAAAACGCTTGCAGGCTAATACCCCTTCTATAACCTCAAGCTTCATGGCCTCCTCATCGGTGGTGAGATTGCCCATCTCGTCACATTCGGTGCCGCGTATGATGCAGATATCGATGGGGACTTTTTTATAAAAGAGGTATTCCTCGCCATCGATCTTCATGACATCGATGAGATCCTCAAGCGGTCTCGTGCGGCTGTTCATCTTGCCGCCCTCGTATCTGGGATCGACAAAGGTGCCAAGTCCTACCTTTGAGATCTTGCCTGGGAGCCCGCAGGCCATGCTACGGTAAAGCTGGGCTATCTGCCCCTGGGGCATGCAGTAAGCCTCAACCTTGTTTTCAGCTATAAGCTGCATCCATCCGGGCATAAGTCCCCAGTGTGAGCCTATGATCCTTTTGGTAAGTTTTTCATGGGCAAGGTGCAAAAGCCCGTCCTTGCGATCGCCCTGACCGCATGAGTGCAGTACCGTGAGATCGCAGGGGTGACCTGTTTCCATGAAGCTTTTTTCAAGATCTTTTAAGATCGATTCGGCCGCGCTTACCAGAGTCATCGCAATGGTGCAAACAGTCATGCCATCTTTAATCTGCTGTGTGACGTCATGAGGTTTGAGAATGGTTGCCTTGATCATTTTTTATCCTTAATCCGGCTTTAAATTAACTGTTTCATTTACTGAAATCCGCTCTTACTACTTGTAGCCAAGCAGATGCGGCAGGAAGGTTGAGATTGACGGGAAGAATGTCATGATCAGCACGCAGACTGTCAGCGCGAGCAGGAAAGGCAGCACTCCCACAAATACCTTCTCAACCGTGGTTCCGGCTATCTTTGATGACACGAAGAGGTTTACTCCAAGAGGCGGTGTGAGCATGCCGACATTGGTTGCGAGTACCATCAGAATTCCAAACTGGATCGGATCAATACCCAAAGCGTTGGTGGTCGGCATTAAGACCGGAGTCAGAATAATGATGAGAGCGAGAGTCTCCATGAACATGCCCAGGATATAGAGCATTCCGACAATGAGCAGGAGCACGACAATCGGATTTGACGAGAAAGAGGTGATCATGTCAGAGAGCTTGAGCGGGGCGTTCTCCAAGGTGAGGATCTTTCCTAAAAGAGTTGAGGTGGCGACTATGATCACCACGGTTCCGCATACCATGACACCGCTTATGATCGCCTTCCAGATATGCGCCCAAGTAAGGCAGCGGTTAATCACCACTCCGACAAAGATGGCGTAGGCTACCGCGATGATCGACGCCTCAACCGGGGTCGCGATGCCAAGGTAGATCGAGCCTAATACGATAAAGGGCGTGAAGAGCGAGAAGAAGCCCTTGCGGCATGAGGTTAAGAAGGTCTTAAGATCAAAGCGGAAGTTCTCATCCCCATGGTAGTTGTTGCGCTTGGCGATGATATAAGTGGTAAGGCACAGTGAGAACGCCACAATAAAGCCCGGGATAAAGCCCGCGGTGAAGAGCCCTGTCACCGATACATTGCCTAAGACCGCGAACATGATCATCGAGTTTGAAGGCGGGATCAGGGTTCCGATCGTTCCGCCTGCCGCCGTGATCGCCGCCGCGTGACCAGGCTTGTATGAATTCTTCATCATAGAGGGGATCAGAATGGCGCCGATTGCTGCTGTAGTGGCGGTACCAGATCCCGCTATAGCAGCGAAGAAGGTGCAGGCTAGAATTGTGCATATACCCAGTCCGCCAAATGAACGGCCTACTATCTGCTTTACCACCGTGATTATCTGATCGGTGATATTGCCATACTCCATGAGCGTACCTGCCACCACAAAGCTCGGTACAGCCAGAAGCGGGAAGATATTAAGCCCGTCGAACAATGAGTTGTGAATGATAGACAAAGGCAGAATGTCGGTGCACAGCAAAGTTATGCATGAGCTTGCCGCAAGCGCCATAAAAATGGGGATCCCGAGCAGAAACAGACCTGCCATCGAGAACAGAAGTATTTCAAGAGGAGACATAGCAACTCCGTTTTAAATCGTTTATCGCGGATCAGAGGCTGATCCCTTATATTTGGTGATGTACGCTCAGATGGTCATGTCCTTAAGCGTGCCTGACCTGTAGTGCTTCCAGTAATCCTCAAGAATGCGGACGCTACTTAGGATGAATGACACGGGAATAACCGCTTCTACATAAAATTTCGGGAAGCCTAGGGTCTGGGAGATCTCAGGAAACTCCATCGTCTCAACAATGATCGTGATCGATACATAAGCGATGAAAACATTAAAGAAGATCCACACCGCGTCACGCAGGATCCTTATGCAAAAGCGGATCCTCTGAGGTAGCTTTATAAACTGCACCGTGATGCAGACATGCTCATATTTTTTGCTCGCAAGCGCCATCGCGAAGAACACCGCCCAGATAAAGCAGAATCTCGACAGCTCCTCTGCCCACGCTACCGCAGTTCCGGCAACTGCTCTCACTACAGCCTGTATAAGCAAGGACAGGATCATCGTGCCAAGACAGAATCCGCTCATGCACTCTTCAAAATTACTGAGGTAATACTTTAAAAACCGGGGCATAAAACTGTATCTCCATCATTTTCCAAACCGGCCTTCAAGGCCGGCTGATGCTTTTCCTAAAGTCTTACTGCTCTACTACCTGCACCACTTTGTCTACGAGATCCTTGCCGCCGACCTTGTCATAGAATTTCGGCCAGATTGATTTAGCGGCAGCCTTCCACTTGTCCTCATCCTGCAAAGTGGAGATCTGCATTCCATGCTCGATACAGGCCTGCTTGGCAACACCGTCCTGCTCCTCAGACCAGTCCCACTCGCCATGGACTGCCTCCTCGGCCGCTTTCATCATCAGAGCCTTGGTGTCGTCATTGAGCTTGCGATACCACTTCTCGGATACCAGCAGAGGTCCAATCCACAATGTGCAGTGAACCTCGGTGAGGTATTTCTGCACTTCCCAGAACTTCATGTCGCGCATAACGGTATATGGGTTCTCCTCACCGTCGATTACGCCCTGCTGCAGCGCGTTGAACACCTCTGACCAGGCCATAGGGTGAGGTTCAATGCCAAATGACCTGTATGTAGCAAGCTGCATTTCAGATGGGGATACACGGATCTTCAGGCCCTTGAGATCCTCTATCTTTTCGATAGGATGCTTGGAATTGGTAAGATAGCGGTAGCCGCCGATAAGCCAGTGAAGAGGTCTGGTGCCGCTCTCTTTGGCGATGGTGTCGTTTACCGATTTGGCGATATCCGAATCAAATACCTTACGGGCGTCCGTTGTCGCCGGGAAGATATACGGCAGAGTGAACACACCCGCTGATGGAGCAAACGCCACCAGATTGTTTCCTGTAAGGGTTGAGATCTGGATCTCGTTGTTGCGTAGCTGCTTTACGTTTGCCTGCTCATCACCTAAAGATCCGCCGTAGAAGATCTCAATAGTGATTTTTCCATTAGACTCTTTCTCAACGATTTCCTTGAATTTATTTAAGGCGATCCCGTGATGTGACGCCTCGATATTTGAGGTGGCGGCGCGGATCTTCATACTGGGGTAATCTGCCGCTGACGCTGTACCGCATACCGCGATGACGCTCATCGCGCATAACGCTGTTGCAATTTTATTCATGTGTTCTCCTGATGTTTGATTGAAATTGAAAATTTAAAATTTCTTTATTTATTAACTTTCATTAAAAAAATAGTTAATCAGGAGCGATATATATTTGAGTTAAATCTCAATATTTTTAGGAAGATTTTCAAATAAAAATATGCATTTGCACATATATAGAATGCACACATATCTCCTATGCAAAAGTGATATTTGCTTTCAAATGATCAGGGATCCCCTGGAAAGAGAACACGGGGCCACAAAGGGATAAAAGGATAAAAATGCCATTTAGATCCTGAAAAAATAGCTCTTACCCAGACTAATCATGAAAAAAGAAATCAGAACACTCCGGTTTTATTCTATTGAGATAGAGATAAAGCGTTACTCAACAGGCATCAACGGTGTGCAAATGCTAAATATCACTTTGTAACACACAGACACCTGGCTTTGCGTGAAAGCATTTTGAGAGCGCTTCCGTTTTTTATCGCCGGTTAATCTGGAACCTATACAGGCTGACAACATTTACAAATAATACCGAAGGCAAAAGTGAGTCTTTTTCAGGCGCGAATTTGATGTTGCGCTTCACCAGGCTTATTACCCCAGGACCAAGCTTTGACATCTCGCTTAAGAGATTGTCAGAGAAGAACCATGAGTCAAGTAGCAGGCACTGAGCCTTAATTCCGGCGTTTAACGCTCTTTTGCACACTCTTACGAGGACATCAGGTTTGCTCATGGTGGCGTAACGGCGGGTTCTGGCGCTGTAGCTTCGTCCGTCAGCTTTTCCTGGGTCTCTTATGAGAACTGATGATGCCATCAGCTGGTTTAAGACCGGAATAAAGGAAATACCATCCGTCCAGCCTGAGGACAGATTGGCAAAGTCTTTAACATGACGGTCCGAAACATGATTGAACTGACGGGAGAGCAGCTCAACCTTCTTTCCCCTCGGACGCTCAATCATAGAGTCATCCGCTACAAGACAGTTGATGTTATCAGTCTTTAAGGTTCAGATGAATGAACAGCAGAAGGTGGAGAGCTTTAAGAGCATGCCCTGCCAGTTGCACCTGTCATTTCGCATCAGCCTCATCGCGGCGTCATAACTCACGTCACTGCTTTTACCTATATTGGTGTACTTAAAGAAGCGGTAGAG
>SFGV01000070.1 GCA_004557545.1 Succinatimonas hippei | reverse complement strand
CCCCTTGCAATTTTATTAACGGCCCAGATTGAAACTTTCTTAAGTTTTTTTTGAAAAAACTTGTGATATAGAAAACGATATTAATTAACTATTTGTTTTGTAATAAGTTAAATGTCGCTATTCATCCCTCAGCCAATAAAAAGGCCGGGCTCAGAGCCCGGCCGGACAGTTTTTACGTAAAAAGCCCGCTTATAGCAGATCCTTTATTGCTATCTCGTCCATATCGTCAAATGCCTGGTTTTCACCTGCCATTGCCCAGATGAAGGTGTAGTTGCTGGTACCGCAGCCGCTGTGGATTGACCAGGAGGGACCTATCACCGCCTGCTCGTTATGCATGATGATATGTCTGGTTTCCTGAGGCTGTCCCATCATGTGAAATACGCACTGACCTTCGGGGATCTCAAAGTAGAAATAAAGCTCCATGCGGCGCTCGTGGGTGTGGCAGGGCATGGTATTCCAGACTGATCCCGGTTTGAGCTCTGTAAGTCCCATTGAAAGCTGCGCGGTTTTGAGTACATCAGGGTGAATGAACTGGTTTATCGTGCGCGCGTTGGCGGTATTCGGATCACCGCAGGGACGATGATTGGCCTTTGACATGGGGATATAGGTATTCTCAAAGGCAATGTGCGCCGGAACCGAGGCTATGTAGAACTTGGCTGGGGCAGATGAGCTTTCGCTCTCAAAGACCACATCACGGGTGCCTTTGGTAAGATACAGGCAGTCCTTGTAGCCCATCTCGTACACCTTGCCGTCAGCTTTGATCCTGCCTTTGCCTCCGACATTGAAGATCCCGGCTTCACGACGCTCCAGAATATAGTCAGTCCCAAAGCTGTGCCAGACATCTATACCCTCATCAAGATTTACCGCCTTTGAAACCGGCATTACGCCGATGGCGCACATTCTGTCCACATGTGAATAGGTGATTTGAACGGTATCAGCTACAAAGAGCTTCTCAATTAAAAACTCTTTGCGCATCTGCTGTGTGGTATATGTTTTAAAGTCAGAAGGGTTGGTTGAATATCTGGTATCCATCTAAAACGTTTGCTCCATATTTTTAGTAAAAGATAATTGATGTAATTTTAGTTAAAGCGGCTGGAACAAAACCTGAGATGACACGCATTTCAAAGAAAATCGCGCGCTAATCTCAAACATTTGAGGGAGATACTGGCGTAAAACGCTTGCAGTGCTGTGAGATAAGCAGGTAACTTATAAACAGAAAAGGGCGGGGGATAAAATCCTCCGCCCTGTTTATGATTTTGTGAGATTAGATCTTCTCAGGAACCATCGCTATGTGGCCGCACGGGCATTCCTGCGCGCAAACGCCGCAGCCCTTGCAGTAATCATAGTTGAACTCGTATCCCTTGCCCGGGCCGAGCTTGATGATCGCGTTGTCAGGGCAAACGCCATAGCAGTTGTCGCACTCCATGCAGTTACCGCATGACAGGCAGCGTCTTGCCTCGAAGATCGCGTTCTCCTCGGTAAGACCGTGCTGAACCTCGTCAAAGGTGCTGGTACGGCGGGCCATCTCAAGCTCTGGACGCATGGTCTTGGGAGCCTCTGAGTAATACCAGGGGTGCATATCCTCAAACTTGGCATCCTCATGCTTGGGCATCTTCTTGTAGACCTTGCCCTTGAGATAGGCGTTGACCGCGCGGGCAGCGTTCTTGCCCATGCCGATGGCGTGAGTAACGGTTCTGTCACGTGAGGCGCAGTCGCCTGCCGCGAAGATCCCCTTGACTGAGGTCTCAAGAGTCTCAGGATTGACAATGATTGAATCCTTCTCGAACTTTAGATCCTTGAGCTTGCTGATGGCGCTCTGGTCAACGTTCTGACCTAAGGCCAGTACCACGGCGTCAGCGGGGAGCTCCTCGTATTCGCCGGTAGGCTTGGGTGAACCGTTCTCATCGAGAACCATCTTCTCGATCTTAAGGGAGTCTTTGCTGGCGCCAGCGATGGTGGACAGCCATTTGACCTGTACACCCTCGGCCTCAGCGGCAGCCATTTCTTCCTCAGAGGCTCTCATCTTGTCGCGGTTACGGCGATAGACGATGATAGGCTCAGCACCGAAACGGCGCAGTGAGCGGGCAACGTCAACCGCGGTGTTGCCGCCGCCGTAAACGGCGACCTTGCGGGCGATCTTAATGTCACCGGTGGTCTCAATCTGACCTAAGACCTTAAGAGCATTGAGAATGTGGTTGGTATCACCCTCAGGAATGTCGGTGTTCTGGGAGATACCGGCGCCAAGACCTAAGATCACGGCGTCATACTTGCCTTTGGCCTTCTCAGCCTCGATGTCCTCAACCTTACGGCCGCACTCAATGGTGACGCCCATATCGGTGATGCGCTTGATCTCCTTGTCAAGAATGTCGCGCGGCAGACGATAGACCGGGATGCCGTAACGCATCATGCCGCCGGCTTCCTTGCCCTGCTCAACGATGTGGACACTGTGGCCGAATCTGCGCAGATGGTAAGCTGCAGATAGACCGGCAGGACCAGCGCCGATGATGAGAACCTTTTTGCCTGATTCTCTGGTAGGACGCTTGAAAGCGAGGTTGTGCTCCAGGGCGTAGTCGCCTAAGAAACGCTCAACCGAGTTGATTCCGACTGACTCATCAAGCAGTCCGCGGTTGCACTTGCCCTCACAGGTGTGATAGCAGACACGACCCATGCAGGCAGGGAACGGGTTCTCCTCGGTGAGGATGCGCCAGGCCTGCTCGTAGTCGCCCTGACCCGCGTAATAAAGCCACTGCTGAATGTTTTCGCCTGCCGGGCACTGCTTGTTGCAGGGCGGAAGCTTGAAGACATTCACAGGACGAAGGGTACGCCATGAGCCGGTATGGTTCTCAAGTGAGGTTGACGGATCAAGGGTCACGGCGAAAGCTTTTTGTAACATAGTATTCTTTCTCCTCTCTTAGACTGCCTGGCTACGCTCGTAGGCAACAATGGCGGTAGGAGTTTCTTCAGGCTCCTCGTCACCGAGCAGACCAAAGTCTTTAATGTTCTGATCGCACATTGCCTGCAGACGGGCGACAACGTTCGGATCCGCATTCTTCTTTAAAAGATGCGCGTAACGTCTCTGGAGCTTGAGGTAGTTGGTCACAGGCTGCTTGGAGCGGATCTTGCGCACGGATGTAACCTTGCCGTATTCAGCCTCGTATACAGGATAGAAGCCGGTTTCCATCGCCAGACGGGCAACGGTGACGGTCACATTTGAGGCGGTTCCCCAGCCGAGCGGGCAGGGTACGAGAACCTGAATGTAACGGGCGCCGTGGAAGCTCATGGCCTTGGTAACCTTCGCCTCAAGATCGCGCAGATCAGCGACGGTAGCGGTAGCCACATAAGGAATACCGTGAGCCATGGCGATCAGAGGAACGTCCTTGCCTTTGCCCCAGTCCGCGCCAGGGTGTTCACCAATTGGCATGGTGGTGGCGGTACGGGCTGAAGGAGGGGTAGCGGATGAACGCTGAACACCGGTGTTCATGTAGGCTTCGTTGTCAAAGCAGATGTATAGCACATCGTCGTTGCGATCGAACATGCCGGAGAGACAGCCCATACCGATATCGGTGGTGCCACCGTCACCGCCCATGGCGATCACGCGAGGAGCGACTTTGTCACCGGATTTCTGGGCGCGGATCTGGGCAGCTGCGGCAAGTCCTGATCCTACAGCGGCGGCGTTGCCGAACAGAGAGTGCATCCAGGGCAGACGCCACGCTGATTCAGGATAAGGGGTTGAGAAAACCTCGAGGCAGCCGGTGGCGTTTACCACCATCAGCTGGCCGCCGGTTGCGCGCATCGCGGCGTCAAGGGCGTAACGGGCGCCCAGAGCCTCGCCGCAGCCCTGGCAGGCTCTGTGGCCTGAGGTCAGGGAATTGGGACGATCAACCGATGCCTGAATGGTGCGCATCGAGGGGTTGAGCAGACGGTTACCGATGGTGTTGGAACCGGTCTGGTAGAATTTGATTGCTTCTAACATTTTAAATCCTCCGGTGTCGCGTTACTTTACAGAAGCGTGAAGCTGGGAGTCTGACAGCGGGCCTTCAGGGAAGGTAACGCCTTCCACGTCTTTGGTGTAGCTGTTGAGGACATTGCTGTTCACGTCAAACCAGGTCATCTCGTCCTTGAACTTGCCTTCAAAGGCAGCTCTGACGATGCCGTTAATGGTGGTGCCGTAGATGGCGCGTCCGCCGAGACCAGCTATAGCGGTCTTGACATCACAGCCGGTGCCTTCCATCGCGCGCTTGACCTCAGGGCAGATGATGCCGCGGGCGCCGAAGGAGAACGCGCGCTCGACGCACACGACCTTCTTGCAGTCGCCGATAGCCTTGCGCATTGCCTCGTACGGGAACGGACGGAACGACTTGAGGGAGATGATGCCGACCTTCACACCCTGCTCGCGCAGACGATCAACCTCGTCCTTGGCGGTACCGACGGTAGAGCCCATGATGATGAGCTTGAGCTCGGCGTCGTCACAGCGGTAGCAGTCAAGCAGACCGCCTGAGTGGTGACCGGTGATCTTGCGATACTCGGCTGTAACGTCCTCAATGACCTTCAGAGCCTTGGCCATCTTGCGCTGCTGCAGGAAGCGAACCTCGGTAAAGGCCTCAGGACCAACCATTGAACCTATTGAGATAGGCTCTTTTGGAGTAAGGTACTCTTTAGGCTCAAACTCAGGCAGGAAGGAATCAACCTGCTCCTGGGTCGGGAGCTCAAGGCGCTCAAAGGCATGGGTGAGCACGAAACCGTCCATGCAGACCATAACCGGGAGACCAACGGTCTCGGCGATCTTAAAGGCCATGATGTGGGTATCAAGCGCGTCCTGGTTGGATTCGCAGAAAAGCTGCAACCAGCCTGAGTCACGCTGTGAGAGTGAGTCTGAGTGGTCATTCCAGATGTTGATCGGGCCGCCGATAGCGCGGGAGGCAACGGTCATGACGATGGGAAGACCAAGACCAGCGGCGTTGTAAACGCCCTCGGTCATGAACAGCAGACCCTGTGAAGCGGTAGCGGTATAGGTACGAAGACCGCCAGCTGAGGATCCGATTGAAACGGAAATGGCCGCGAACTCGGACTCAACGTTTAAGTAATCGCAGTTCTTGAGAGCGCCTGACTTTACGAACTTGCCAAGATTTTCAACGATGTGAGTTTGCGGGCTGATAGGGTAAGCGCAAACAACACCGGGATGGCAAAGGGCAACTGCCTTTGCGACGCCTAATGAACCTTCAATCTGCTCAGTCATTATTTGCCTTCCTTCATTTTATCTTTAAGGTAGTTGTATGCGAGCGCGGCGGCTTCAGCGTTGGCGTCGCCGACCTTGCCAGGGTAACGGGTCTGGAAGGATTTCTGCACAGACTCGAGCTTTAATACGTCAGTTGCGGCCGCAAGCGATGCCAGCATAGGGGCACCAGGCTTGTTCATCTTCATGGCCTTGACGGCAAAATCGGTCGCCGGAACGGTAAGCACGTGTCCCTTGGGGAGTTTCGCGCAAAGCTCGGGTACAACGTCTTCAGGTTTCTCAGCGGTGTTGATAATGGCGTAGCCCTGAGGGTTAAGTCCGCCGAATACGTCAACAACGCTCAGCAGTGTGCGATCCTGAACCAGAACAACATCCGGCTCCTGAATAGGTTCGTGTGTGCGGACCTCTTTGTCATCAATCCTGGCGTAGGCAACGACCGGCGCGCCGGTACGCTCTGAACCAAAGCTAGGGAAGGCCTGTGCGAAATGACCTTCCAGGAAGGCTGAAAGCGACAGCATTTCTGCCGTTGTTACAGCGCCCTGGCCTCCACGGCCGTGTAATCTGATCTGAAGCAAAGTAAGCTCCTCTCGTTTGCAAGTGTTTTTTGCGGACGCATCTGTGTCCGTCCGATGTGATTTTATAGGGCAAAATGAAAATCACAATAAAAAATGAAAATTTTCCGAGCTCAACCGGCAGTATTGCTAAAACATCAATCAACGCAGTAACTAGATGTTATTCCTTGATAAAAACCTTAAAATCCAGGGATGTGCTAAGTGTGTAAAATTTACAAAAGAAAATTTGTCAGCTATTTTACACTTACGAATAAAAAATAGTTTTTATAGAAAAATACAATTAAGAACAGCTTAACTGTAAGGTATTATGAATTTATCAAGGGCTAACCATAGTAAAAAAATGATGAATGAGTTCAAATTTTGCAACTCTGAATGTTATTATTAAATAGAGTTTATAAACCCAATTTTAAAAGGGGCGGATCATGCTTACGGTATCTCAAAAACAGCTTCTCGCCGGCAGAAGCATACGAGAGGATCATCTTCAGCAGGTGCGTGAAGCTTTGCACAGGGAGCAGATCTGCACAGTTAGCAGAATAAAGGAGCTTACCGGTCTCTCGGTTGTTACCGTCAACAAGCTTATTAAAGAGCTTTTAAATAACGGCGAGATTTTTGAAGGTTCCCCATCCAATACCTCAGGTGGTCGCCCCGCCTCCACCTTCTGTTTTAATCCATCGTTCAGTCTAATGCTGATCCTGTCGTGCTATTCGCGTGGGGGTCATGAGTATGTCGGTTATTCCGTACATGATCTGTTTGGCGAGTGCATAGAGCGCCGTGAGGAACTGTTATCTGACTCCGACGCCATTCACACTGATGAATTCTCAATTGGCATTGAGCGTTATCTTGAGCATTACCCCAAGATTGCCATGATAGGTCTCTCCATGCCCTCTGACAGCGTAGGCGGAAGAGTAGGGTCGGCCCTTCGCCATGATCCCCAGTCACGCAGACTGTCCCATCACCTCGAGCAGCGTTTCAAAGTCCCTGTATTCTTTGAGACTGACATCAACGCCGCGGCGTTAGGCTGTTACAAAAGATTAAAAGATCAGGAATATGTCGCCGGTCTCGTGCTCGTCCCCGGACGCGCCCCCGCGTGCGGTTTTTGTTATTCAGGCAAGGTTCTCAAGGGCAAGGACGGAATGGCCGGTGAAGTGCGCTATTTCCCGATGTACAACGATCAGGGAGTGCTCCCGCTTGAGAAACTGCAGGCAGATGATCTCGCGCTGCGTACGCTAAGAGCCGTAATGTGCGTTATGAACCCCGGTTATGTTGCCGTTTATACCGAATCCTTAAAACCAGGACTTGTGGACAGACTAAAACGGGCTCTGCCAACCGCCGCCGAGGTCGCACTGATGCCGCGTATTGAAATTTCTGATCGCATACGTGAGGACATAGTCTCAGGAATGATCAGCATGAGCCTTGAAAAGCTTAACGGAATTTCCTGATACGTATTTTTGCACCATGTTTTCTAGATTTATTGAAAAATTCTGCTTTTGACAGGTTTTACTCTGTCTAAAATCAATCATTTTTTTCTTAAATTATAGAAATCAGGTGGCTGAGTTCATCTGTATTTGAAGTTTTAAACAACAAGATTTTTTCTTTAAAGCTCAAAAATCAGTATAAACAAGATAATTATTTGCGCAAAAATCTGAAAGGCGGTCTTGTAATATATATAATAAACAGGTGGAATCATAAATCTGTTTTAATTGTCAGACATGATCCGATACGCCGTTACGCAAACGCGGCCTCTTTCAGCAAAAGATGGATGGAATAAGAAGAATGTTTACAGTTTCGGACCCTCTGCCCTCAGAGACTCTGGGAAAGGAAGACGAAAAGAATCCTTCGTCAAACAAGTGGAATCAGTTAAGACGCCTTGAGTTTATAGATTTCCGTCTTGGAGTAGACGGCAAGATCAACCGTAAGGATCTGGTGAATTTTTTCAGCATTTCCGTGCCTCAGGCTTCACTTGATCTCTCAAGATATCACCAGATGGTGGCAGAAGCAGATCCTCCTCGCCGCAACCTTGTATACGATCGCCATCTTAAGGTTTATTTAAAGACTGAGGATTTCAAGCCATTATTCCCCAAGGTCTGCTCACCTGAGTCCTATCTCAACGATCTGCTTCTGGCAGCCCGCGGAGAACTCATCGACAGCCGCAATTTCTTTGGCTTCATTCCTTCAGTTGGCATAGCCTGCTTCAATCCTCCGCGCCGTAACATCCGCGCCGAGGTGCTCTACAACGTGCTTGAGGCCATCAGAACCCATATGGCGGTGCATATCAAATATATGTCGCTGCACGATACCTCAAACCTTGACCGCCTGATCGCTCCGCATGGGCTTGCCTTTGATGGCATGCGCTGGCATATCCGCGCCTATTGCTATGATGTTCACGCCTTCCGTGACTATGTGCTGTCCCGGATTGTCGAGTGCGCGGTTCCTGAGACTCCGGCGCCTAATGATCGTTTTCCTGATCCTCAGGGCAATGGTTTCCGCGAGGTCGGAACCTCCAGCCGTGATGATTCGGACTGGAATGATCTTGTAGATCTGGTTTTAAAGGCTAATCCGAAGCTCCCGGAGAGCGCTCGCAAGGCAATTGAGTTTGATTACGGCATGGATAAATCCGGCACCGTAATTTATCCATGCAGAAGAGCTCTGCTCTTCTACGCGTTACGCTATCTGCGCCTTACCAAGGAAGACAGCGTACTCCCTCCTGAGGAGCGTCAGCTGGTGCTTGACAATGAGGCTGAGGTCTTCAGACGCATGGCCGGCGGTCACTGATCGTTTTTAAACTGAAAAAGGCGGCGCCGACATTTCGCGCCGCCTTTTTTCATGACCGCGCCTGCCGTGATACTATGAAAAAGATACAGATAACAAGGAACCATGATATGTGGAAAAAAATACTCGCGGTGATGGCGATGACCTGTGCTGTTTCCGTATCCGCGCAGGAGTTCAGTGACGCTCAGAGACAGGAGATAGGAAAGGTAGTCTCAGAGTATCTGGACAAACACCCTGAGGTGGTTTTGGAGGCTATAAAGAAACTTGAGGCCAGAGAGCAGGATCGCCACGCGGAGCTTGTGCGGCAGTATGGCGCCTCCTACCGTGATGACGCCGGAACCCCCAATAAAGGAAAAGCAGGGCCAAAGCACTACATTATCGATTTTTATGACTATAACTGCGGCTATTGCAAGGTTATGGAGCCGGTGCTCAATGAGGCTTTAAAGGATCCGTCTCTTGGACTTAAGCTTGTTTATGTTAACCTTCCGGTGATTTCCAAGACCTCAGCCATCAGCGCGACCGTAGCTCAGGCCATTTACAATACCGAAAAGGAAAAGTTCTTCTCCTTCCATGACAAGCTTATGCGCGATGAGGCCGATCCAAACAGCGTTGACGCTTTAAAGGAGCTTGCCAAAGCCGAGGGAATTGACTGGTCAAAAGTTGAGACTGAGATGAAATCTGGAAGACCGCAGGAGAAGATCCGCGCGGATCTGGCGGTATCCCGCAAGCTTCAGGTTACCGGCACCCCGTACCTTATTATCGACGGTCAAGAATATCGCGGAGCGGTTCAGTCTCTCAGCGACTTAAAGTCTCTCTTATCCAGGTAGCAGTATATGAGCGCTCTTACCATCCTTGTGATCTCACTGCCGTTTCTTTTTGTAATAGGAACGGTAGTAAACGCGCTTAAAGATCAGAAAAGGCTTGAGCAGGGAGCGCTTAAAAAGATTCTTCAAAAACGTAAGGCTGAGCGTGAGGAG
>SFGV01000069.1 GCA_004557545.1 Succinatimonas hippei | reverse complement strand
GATCTTAAAGTGGAGGACGAGGCGGGAGAAGGCTACGCTGATATAAAGTTCAGCTATGACAATGAACTGAGCGCTATGGTAATTGAGATCAAAGTCGCTGGTAACCTGACACAGGCCAAAGCTTACGCGCAAAATGCCATAGAACAGATAGAAGCAAAAAACTACGCTCAGGAATTTATAGATCAGGATGAGACCTTTAATGTGACCGCCGTGGGACTGGTCTTCTATGGGAAGAAATGTGTGGTCGCTATCAAGAGACTTAAGTAGTCGTCTGAACGCCTGAGAATAGATGTTTACGCAGGCGAAATTAACCAGTATTGTAAGAGGATATGAGTCTGACACCGTCGCTGACTGAATAGTCGGCGAGGTCTTATCTCACTCAGTGGCGGTTTAGGACGCAACCCGGCGTTTTTGCCGGTGTCTTTGTGCTTACGATCGTCATCAAGTAATCGGCAACGACGCGGTTAATCCAGGTCATGCCGATGTACCAGCAGGTTTCAAAGGCGTAGTCACTGCCACCGCAGTAGCTATCGGTATGAGTAAGTAGCGCAGATATGTATCAGCTTCAGGGGTATCCTTGGAAACAAAAATGCCCCCACAGAGCTTGCGAGGGAGCATCTTTTTTCGTGAACCAGAATTATGGTTTCAGATAGTCGGAGATGATCTTACCGTCCGCAACCTGAAGCGCTGTCATTCCCGCGGCCTTGATCCCCTGAAGACCCACATTGGTATCCTCAAAGACAAGGCAGTCAGATGGAGCTACTCCAAGCCTTTTTGCCGCTTCAATATAGGTGTCAGGCGCGGGCTTGCAGTGCTTTACCTGATCAGACGTCACAATCGCGTCAATCTTGTCGATAAGGTGGAGGCGGGTAAGCAGTCTGGTGGTCTCATGCAACTGGGATCCTGTGGCGACAGCTATCTTCTGGCCGCGTTTTTTGCCATCCTCCAGGATCTTAGCGATCGGCTCGAACAGGGGAATGGTGTCCAGATATTTGCTGATGTAAAGATCGGTCTTGCGTCTCGCGGTTTTTACCGGATCCAGATCGGTTCTTCCCGCGGCCTCACAGCGCATGCGGCAGATCTGGGCTGAGCTTATTCCTCCAACGCTCTGAATGTAGTCCCAGTCCATAGGCGGGAGCCCAACGTCCTTTAGGATCTCATTCCACGCGTTCAGGTGGGATGGCTCGCTGTCTATAAGCGTGCCGTCAAGATCAAATACCAGCGCCTTAAAAAGCGCAATTTTGCTTAAGTCGGTCATGTTCTTTCTTTATATAAATAGATGGTCAGTCAGCAGAATAAAGGCTCATGTGAGCCGCTTTAATTTTTTTTAATCCTCGCCTTCACCCGATAAGTTACATCAGAATGAAGGTCTTACTAATCTATAACAAGATTTTTATATCTTGTGGAGCCCGGGACATCGTCTTCCCATTTTTTAGGATCGATGCTTACAAGCGTGCCATCTGGATTTTTAAGCACCACGCGGGCAATCTGCGCGTTTAAGATAAGTCTCTCGCACATGGCGCAGGGGCGGTTTGACTCGGTGGCCTTACCGGTTCTGGCGTCGGTTCCGCAAAGGTAGAGAGTCCCGCCTACGATATCAAGCGGGTTGCCGTTTATGATTGCGTTGGCCTCGGCGTGGACGGCGCGGCAGAGCTCATAGTGAGTGCCGGGTTTAATTTTAAGCTGCTCGCGCAGACATACACCTATATCTGTGCAGTTGGCGCGGCAGCGGGGGGCTCCGTTGTAGCCTGTTGAAACTATCCTGCCATCGACTGAAACGATCACGGCGCCGTAACGGCGTCTTAAGCAGGTTGAGCGCATGGAAACCGCTTCGGCTATTTCCATAAAAGACTCGTCTTTGGAAGGTCTAATATATTTCTGATCAGACATGCTCGCCTCTTTTTTTTGGCAACTATGGTAACAAAATGCCGCGAGCTTGGGTGAACTGAGATTTTTTCCCATGGTCATCAGCTCTTAATCAGGATCTGAGGTGGCTAAACGAATAAGATATCGTCCTGTGTCAGACATTCCCGCGGGGTTATGTGGCGTATTTTTCGCGAGGATCATGAGTTACTCAAACCCGCGAATTTGCTGGTATAATATGCGCGCTGTTTTTCTGGTCGCAGTTAAACAGTTAATATCAACTTTTAAATGGAAAAATATTATGGCTATTGTATTAGATGCTGTTGAGCGCAAGGACCTGGGGAGAGGTGCGAGCCGCCGCCTTCGTCGCGCTGAGCAGGTGCCTGCTGTTATTACCGGAGGCAAGGATCCTGCTGTTTCAATCACTGTTGATGGCAAGAAACTGATCCTCGCTACCCTCAAAGACGAGTTCTTCAAGGGATGTGTAATTAAACTTGACGGTAAAGAGATCAACGTCAAGCCGGTTGAGATCCAGCGTCATCCGGTTTCCGAGGCTATCTTGCACGTAGACTTCCTCCGCGTCTGATAGTTTCGAGAATAAAAGAAGGCCGGTCTTATGAAGTACCGGTCTTTTTTTTGCTCTTTTCTCTCTTCTTGCTATGTTTCTTTGCAAAGACATGCCAACCATCTAAAAGTATCGGATCTACTGCGATCTGCGCTCAGCTCAAGACTTTCCCGCAAAGTCTCCATGTATGGCCTATGACCTAAATTACTCCTGTTAGCTCATTTTGTCAGAGCATGCCGTGATCTGTCATCAGGATGAGGTACAGATCCTCCACTGTCCGAAGTTCGTCAAACGTCATTCCTGTTTCTTATCTGTCATTTCAACGCAGAAATATCCTGACAAGCATATGGATAGAAAACGCAAATTTGCATTTCGAAAAGCGCGGGCCATTACATTTTTTTACATCTAAACTGTTTTGTGATGACCTGTAGTCAGGCTCTATCACCATGGTCTTCGCTTTATGCGAATTCACAGGTGATTAGATTGCTTGAAAGTCCGATAAATTCTACTTTACAGGATAATTTTATGAAATTAAAAGACTATTTACTGATATGCCTGATCTTCGCGAGCATAGCCGCGGTCGCGGTTTACGCTACAGTAAAACTCATAAAAGACGCCGCTCCGGTTCTTCCGGATGTAGTGAAGGTATCAGAGGTTAATAAACTGCCTGAGGTGCTTAAGGTCACTGAGGTGGACAGAGAGAAAACCACTTACGCGGACAGTAGTGCGCATTGCACTATCTTCAGTCTGGATGCCGTTGATGGCTGTCAAGCCGGTAAAAAAGTTGTTTTCATGCCTCAAAGATGGGGAAATGATCAGCTTCCCATCTACTTTGTAGGAATGTATTGCGATCTTAACTACCCGGTTGTGTGGAACAACGGCGGTGTCGTCTGTATTAAGGCTCAGGATCTGGCTGAAAAGACAGACGGTTCTGACGGCAAGAATAATGTCAGCGAAAACAAGAATGACAAGAAGAACCCGGGCGCGCAGGGCAAATAAAGTATTTGAGACGCGTGATCGATTTTAAAGCGGGATCACTCTCAGAATGAGCGTTTTGAGCCTCTGTTAACAGTGGGGGCTTTTTTTGTGTTCAAAATTTGTACTAATATATCCGGCAGTTTCAGAGCCCGGAATATGACATGATGACCGCGGTGTCATCTTTTGTGACACGAAATGTCACTACACCGGGTAACGGCAGATTGTCTGCTACCTTATATACAGATACGAGAGCATGCTTTTTGGGTGATAAATATGTCAGATGACGCACTCGGTTCCTCAGAGGATGTAACGGTAGGTCATGTTATTGAGCGTAAGGTCACCTCTTTAAATGATCAGGGAGCCATGGTTGATTGCGGGCAGTACGGAGATCTTTTCGTGCCACGAAGCCAGCTGCCGCGTTATATCAAAGAAGGTGACCCTCTGAGAGTTTTCCTATATCAGGACTCCGGAAGAGTGCTGGCCACGGCGCGCAAGCCGCTGCTTGAGCTGGGAATGGCCGGAAGACTGCGCGTTTGCTCTGTCGAGTGCGGTACCGCGTATCTTGACCTTGGGATCCCAAAGCAACTGGTAGTTCCCATATCAGAGCAGAAGGACGAGTTTGAGCCCGGTGACGTTGTCCCGGTTTTCGTGGCCATGGATGAGTATGGCAGGCTTTTTGGCACCCAGCGTTTTAACCGCTATATTCATGAGCTCCCTCCCCGCGGGAAATACCGCCGTTTTGACAAGGTGACCTGCGTTCCCGTGGCAAGAACCCCACTTGGCTGGCGCGCCGTGATTGACGATGACTGCTACGGCGTCATGTACAAGGGCAACGAAAAGGGCGAGATTGAGCTTGGCAGACGCTATGAGGGCTACATTCTCATGATCCGCCCTGACGGCAGGCTTGATGTATCGCTTCAGGAACCCGGCGCCGATGGTGTCGAGCACGCCGCTTTAAGCCTTATGAAGATCCTCGAGCGATCAAACGGAACTTTAGATTTCAATGACCGTTCAGATCCGCGGGAGATTGAGGATTTCCTGCACATGTCAAAGGGCAAGTTTAAAAAGGCAATCGGTCATCTTTACAAACTGCGTCTTATAGAAATCAATCCTGACGGTATAAAGCTTACACAAAAGGGTCATGATGAGATTGAAAATCGGCTTTCTGGTTTAAAACACAATGAGATCCTCTCTGAAGAGCATGATGAGGAACAGCTTGAGCGTAAAACGCTTGAGGAAGTTGAGAAAAAGGAGATGAATAATGCTGAGTGAGTGGCTTTTGTTTTTATTTAAAGGTCTGACCGTGGTCGGGCTGCTGGTCGCGGCCCTGATAGCTCTGGTCGCCATAAGAGCCGCCGCGAAAAATCTCCGCCCGGATGATGATGACGAGGAGGAAGGACACATAGCTGTTCAAAACCTCAGAGAGAAGGCTGACGATCTGCGCTCTGAGATGGAAAAGGCTCTGCATGACAATTCAGACGAGCCGCGTGAGATAAAGAGCAAAGGGAAGAAATCTAAAGACAAAGAGAGCGCTGAGCCATCACAGGATCAGAACGCGGCAGATAGCAGCTCTGATAAAAAAGAGAGCGAGACTGACCAAAAGTCTGAAAAGTCCAAATCCAAAAAGAAGGCTGTGAGCCTTAAGGATAAAGATCTCGACAATGAACGTGACGCCGAGGCGGTGGCAAGACGCGAGAATATCGAAAAGCTACGCGCGCAGGGCAAATTCTGTCCGCGCAATCTTTACGTAATAGAGTATGACGGTGATATCAAAGGCTCTGACAACTTTGAGTTTGCAGAGGAGATAAACGCCGTGCTCGAATACGGCACAAGCGAGGATGAGCTTATAGTAAACCTGAGCTCACCGGGCGGTATGGTAAACGCCTACGGCTACGCCTCATCCCAGCTCTCTCGCGTGCGCGAGAAGGGCATAAAGCTTACCGTGTGCGTAGACGAGGTAGCCGCGTCAGGCGGCTACCTTATGGCTGCGGTCGCCGACAGGATTGTCGCCTCGCCTTTTGCCTATATCGGCTCCATAGGCGTGGTAGCCGAATTCCCCAACTTCAACCGTCTGCTTGAGAAGCACAGCATTGATTACGAGCAGGTTACCGCCGGAAAATACAAGCGCACGCTCACCATGCTTGGAAAAAATACCCCGGAGGCCCGCGAGAAGATGAAGGGCGAGCTTGAGGCGGTGCACAAGCGCTTCAAGGGCGTGGTTTCACGTTACCGTCCGTCGCTTGATATTGACAATATCGCCACCGGCGAATACTGGCTTGGTGATGACGCGCTGCAGCGCGGTCTTGTTGATGAGATAAGCACCTCAGACAGTTACATCCGCTCGCGCATGGATGTCACGTCAGGCAGCGCTTTAAAAATCATGTGGCGCGTTAAAGAAAAAAAGCATATGTTTTTAAAGAAGGTGCTGGAATTCTTTTCAGCAAAGGTTTGGATCAGGGCGCTTGGCGATGAACTGTTAGAAAGATCCGGGCGCACAGGACAAAACTCAATCAGGTAGTCTGGCAAAGAGGAAAAATAATTCACATGGGCAAGTCACTTGTTATAGTCGAGTCTCCTTCAAAGGCATCGATCATCAACAGGTTTCTGGGTGACGGCTTCATCGTCAAGGCATCGGTAGGACACATAAGAGATCTTCCGGTATCAGGCAGCGCCAAAACTCAGTCGGGCACCAAAAAGCCGCGTACCAGAAAATCAGCCAGCGAGGCGCTGTTCGCACGCATGGGTATAGATCCCACCAACCACTGGAAGGCTGACTACGAGATCATGCCGGGCAAGGAAAAGGTGGTGGCGGAGCTTAAAAAGCTCTCAAAGAGCGCTGACAAGGTCTATCTCGCGACCGATCTTGACCGCGAGGGAGAGGCCATAGCCTGGCATCTTAAGGAGGTTCTGGGCGGTGACAGCGATCGTTATCTTAGGGTGAAATATCCAGAGATCACCAAACGCGCCATCGATCAGGCCTTTGCCAACCCCGGGCGGATCAACATGGATCTGGTAAAAGCCCAGCAGACCCGCCGTTTTCTTGACCGTGTCGTTGGCTTCATGGTCTCGCCGCTTTTGTGGAAAAAGGTCGCGAGGGGACTTTCGGCAGGACGCGTGCAGTCAGTCGCGGTAGAGCTGATAGTCAACCGTGAGCGTGAGATCAGAAGCTTTATCCCGGTGGAATACTGGACCATTAGCGCGCTTACCAGAACGCGCGATGGTGAGGAACTCCTGCTTGAGCTCTCAAGCATCGATGGCAAAAAGGCCGAGCTGCGCAATTGTGCTGACGCCGACAGTGCGGTCAGAGACCTCAAAGGGGCTGACTACACGGTTTCCGATATCGAGTCGGTACGTAAAAAAGCCCACGCTCTTCCGCCTTTTACCACCTCAACCCTCCAGCAGACTGCAAACCAGCGTCTGGGCTTTTCAGTAAAAAAGACCATGATGATTGCGCAGCGTCTGTATGAGCAGGGCTATATCACCTACATGCGTACTGACAGCGTGAACCTCTCTCAGGAGGCCATCGCCGCGGCTAGGGAGATCATAAAGAACAAATTCGGCGAGCGCTATCTTCCGGAGAAGCCAAATTACTACCACTCAAAGGAGAGCGCTCAGGAGGCGCACGAGGCCATAAGACCCTCGCATCCTGAGCGTGATGTGAGCGGTCTTGAACGTGACGAGCAGAGACTTTATCAGCTCATTTTTGACCGCTATCTGAGCTGCCAGATGCCCGAGTGTCAGTATGAGAGCACAACCATCAGCGTCAGCGCCGGCAAATACGGTCTTAAGGCCAGCGGTCGCGTGATCACTTTTGACGGCTTCCGCAGGGTATGGAAGGCAGGCAAGCAGGATGACGTGGTCCTGCCCAGAGTTCAGAAGGGTGAGAGCCTCTCCTTTGTCAAGGTTGCCCCCTTGCAGCACTTCACCCAGCCGCCCGCCCGTTACAGCGAGGCTACCCTGGTAAAGCAGCTTGAGAAGGACGGCATAGGCAGGCCTTCAACCTACGCCACCATCATCTCGACCATTCAGGACAGAGGATATGTTCGTCTTGAGCACGGAAGATTTTACGCCGAGCCCATGGGAGAGATCGTAACTGACCGTCTTTCCTACAGCTTCAAGGATCTGATGGACCCGCAATTCACCGCGCATCTTGAGGATCAGCTCGATCTCATAGCCGAGGGCAAGGCTGACTGGGAGCAGAGCCTTGACAGGTTCTATGGCGGTTTTGAGAAATCGCTTGAACAGGCCAGCAAGCCATCATCAGAAGGCGGCATGCCCGAGAACCACCCGATCGAGATCGAACTTACCTGCCCCAAATGCGGCAAACACCACATGGCGGTTCAGTCGGGCAAGACCGGAATTTTCCTAAGCTGTCTTGGCTTTTATGACAAGACGGTGCCTGAGGATCAGCGCTGCCGTAACACCATGAACCTAAAGAGCGTGGATTATGGCTCGCGCAAGCTTACTGAAGAGCAGGAAGCCGAGATCCTGAGAAAAACCCCGCGCTGTCCAAAATGCGGCGCCACCATGCAGCCCTACAGCATCGACGCGCATCACCGGCTCTATCTTTGCGGAACCCCCAACTGCGGCGGTCATCTGCTTGAGGAAGGGAATTTTGAGGAGGACATCGAAAAAGGGCCTTCCAATGTTATTTGCGAACGCTGTGGTAGCCCCATGGAGCTTAAGGAAGGGCGCTTTGGCAAGTACATGGCCTGCACCAACAGGGAGTGCGGCAATACCCGCAAGATCTTAAAAAACGGCGAGGTCGCTCCACCGCGCGAGCAGCCGGTGGATCTTCCGGAGCTTTTGTGCAAAACCAAGGGCGCGCATTTTGTGCTGCGTGACGGCGCGGCCGGGATCTTCCTCGCGGCTCACAACTTCCCCAAGACCCGTGAGACCAGAGCGCCTCTGGTATCAGAGTTAAAGCGCTTCCGCGACCGGATTTCGCCCAAGTTCTATTATCTCGCCGACGGTCCTGAGAGTGACAGCGACGGTAATCCTACCGAGGTGCGCTTTTCAAGAAAGACCAGGTCGCAGTACCTCATATCCGTTAAGGATGACAAGCCTACCGGCAGGATCTGGATTTATGATGATGGTAAATGGAGTGAGCGCAAGAGCGCGTCCTCCTCACCAGTCTCCCGCAGGACTACCGTAAGACGGCGCAGGACCTGATCTGATTGTCATAAAACGCGCTAAAAAATGGCGCGTTTTTTTCAGGATAACGCCAGGAGTTCCGCCGGATGCGGAGGTCAGCCTTGTGCCCTTTCCTGATGATCTTTAACCCGATTATCCCAACTCTGTCACTTATTTTGGTGTCTTCCAGTATGCTGGATTTGCTAAAATAGAAGCATACTTTGGAGAGGGTAATAATGACTAATAGCAGAATGTTTCGCGCTGCTCTTACAGGCGGCGCGCTTATCGCTGCCATGGCGGCGTCTTTTCAGGCCAGAGCTGATTTTACCGTAGGCATCATGATGCCGACCCAGAACGAGGCGCGCTGGCTTAACGAGGGCAACGAATTACGCGACAAGATTGCCGCCAACGGCGCGAAGCCAGATCTTTTCTTTGGCGGCGATGATGACATTCCGATCCAGCAGCGTCAGATCCCCCGTCTTATCAAAGAAGGCAAAAACGCTCTGGTAATCGCTCCTATAGACGGCAACGCGATCGCCGATGATCTGGCACCTGCCAAATCCGCGAATGTGCCGGTGATCTCTTATGACCGCCTTATTATGAATACCGATGCGGTTACCTATTACGCCACCTTTGATAACAAGAAGGCAGGCGAGATCCAGGGCAGGGCGATTGAAAAGGCTCTTGACCTTCCAAACGCTACCGCTGACAGCCCGAAGACTATCGAGTTCTTCGCCGGATCCGAGCGCGACAACAACTCAAAGTTTTTCTGGAACGGCATGCTTGAGGTTCTGCAGCCTTATCTTGACAGCGGTGTGCTGATCTGCCCGTCAAAGCAGCTGAGCATGCATGAGTGTGCCATAGACAAGTGGAGTACGGATCTTGCCTTAAAGCGTATGGACTCTCTGATAGAAAAACTTGGTTATACCCCTGACGGAAGCGGCGAGAAGCACCTTGACGCGGTTTACTCATCAGCCGATATTCTCACCACCGGAATTGTCACATCGTTCAGAAAACACGGATATAAACCTGGCAATATGCCGGTTATCACCGGTCAGGACGCCAATCCTGATATT
>SFGV01000068.1 GCA_004557545.1 Succinatimonas hippei | reverse complement strand
CGGACTGTGGTTTGAAACCTGTGGTCCACGCAGTTTCTATTCCAAGAAAAATATCAACACGCCAGATGATCTCAAGGGACTGAAAATGCGTGTTCCTGAGTCACCGATGTCAATCAAAACAGTAAAGCTTTTAGGTGGGCAGCCTACCCCTATGTCATCCACAGAGGTTTACTCAGCGTTACAGCAGGGAGTAATCGATGGCGCTGAAAATAACTTTGAGTTTTATGTTCAGTCGCGTCATTTCGAGGTTGCTCCGTATTGGAATCAGGACATGCACTCAATGCCGCCTAACGTTGTAATCATGTCAGCAGACACCTACGAATCACTTTCAAAAGATGAACAGCAGTGGGTTCGTGAAGCCGCCGACTATGCCCGTGATTTCCAGATGAAGATGTATGACGAAACTCTGGACAAACTGTACAAGGAAGCACAGAAACTCGGGATCCATGTAAATCTTGTTGATCCAAAGCCATTTGCCGAGAAGACTAAATCGATTGTCGATGAAGAGCTGAAAAAGAGCGACCAGTCCGAAATTATAACAGCCATTCAGGCTATCCCAAGTAAATAACTCTTTGTTTTACAACTATGTTATAAGGCGGTGAGATCACCGCCTTTGGGGAGTTTTTACATGAATGTTGTACAGAAAATACGCAAGTTACTCGACAGGATCCTGTTTACGCTTTGCGTTGTGATCATGGTTGCCCTGGTCATTGATGTCAGCTGGCAGGTGCTTTCAAGGTACCTTCTGGGATCTCCGAGTACTTTTACTGACGAGGCGGCGCGTTACCTCATGGTATGGATGACATTCCTTGGAGGAGCATACATGTTCGGGTGCAATGGGCATCTTTGTGTGACCTCAGTAAGAGATCACCTGCCGCCACTTATCAAATCCGTAGTGATCGTAGCCACATACATTCTCATAGCCGCGTTTGCCCTGCTGGTGATGCTGTACGGAAGTCAGCGTCTCATCTTAAGAACGCTGTCACAGCCATCACCCTCGCTTGGGATCCCTATGGGATGGTTCTACGGGATCCTGCCCTTGAGCGCTGTCTGCATAATCGCCTATACAGTGTTGAATCTCATTGATTTCTTTACAACCGGTACACAAACCGAAAAGAAGGTGGAGACACAGTAACTATGGACCCGATATTAGGCATTTATCTTGTTGGGATCTTCGGGATCCTGATGGTTCTGGGAGTTCCGATCGCGATTGCAATCGGCGTGGCCTCAACCTCAATTCTGCTCGCGACTATGCCTTTTAAAGTCGCCCTTTCAACCGCCGGGCAGAAGATGGTAACCGGAATTGACTCGTTTTCATTGCTGGCCGTTCCGCTTTTCATTATGGCGGGCAATATCATGAACCATGGCGGTATCGCCAGAAGGCTGGTTGATTTTGCCTATCTTTTCGTAGGCCGCATTCCGGGATCGATTTCCCACGTAAACGTGGTCGCAAACATGCTTTTCGGCTCTGTCTCCGGTTCAGCCGTGGCAGCTGTCGCGGCCGTTGGCAAGACGCTGCTACCTGAGGCAAAGCAGGCTGGAATGGATATCCCGCTGTTTACGGCCGCAAACATCGCGTCAGGACCTACAGGACAAATCATTCCTCCTTCAAACGGCATGATCGTGTATTCCGTAGTGTCAGGAGGCACCTCGATAGGAGCTCTGTTCCTCGCAGGTTACATTCCCGGGATCATCATGGGGTTGTGCTCAATGTGCGTGGTTGCCGTCTATCTTAAGATCCACCCGTCATGGGCAGGAAAAAATCCACAGATCCGCTATACCTTATCCAAGGTTCTTACGGTGATCTGGCGCGCTTTTCCTTCAATGGCGATGATCGTGGTGGTAATCGGAGGCATCATTGCGGGAATTTATACCGCCACCGAAGCGGCGTGCTCAGCCGTTGTCTATGCCCTGATCCTCTCCTGGATCTACAGACAGCTGAACCTCAAGGTACTGCTTGAGATGGCGCGTGACACCATTTTAATCAGCTCGCTGGTGTTGTTCCTTATAGGCTGCTCCACTGTCATGTCATATGTTCTGGCGTATATCCAGCTGCCGAAGCTCATCTCTGACGCGATATTGGGAGTAACTCACAGCACTTTCCTCATTCTGCTATTGATGAACATCATCCTGCTCATAGTCGGAATGTTTATGGATCTGACGCCGGCGCTTCTGATCTTTACCCCGATCTTCCTGCCTATAGCCGTACAGCTTGGAATAGATCCGGTGCACTTTGGAATCATCATGATGTTCAACCTCTGCGTTGGAATAACTACTCCTCCGGTTGGAGCGGCTCTGTTTGTAGGATGCTCTGTAAGTAAGGTGTCAATTGAGCTGGCGACAAAACGTCTGCTGCCTTTCTTCCTGGCCACTATCGCGGGACTCATGGTTGTCACCTATGTTCCTGAACTGTCGCTCGCGATCCCACGCTGGGCGGGTTTAATCAATTAACCGTGTTTTAAGGATAGAAAATGAAAGAAAACTGCTTTTATTGTGAGGATGGAGAGAAGAGACGCTCTCTTATGATTGAGATCTGCAAGCTTGAGGTTTCAACCGTTTATTTGAACAAAGATCAGAAACACAAAGGCCGCTGCGTTCTTAAGTTTAATGAGCACAAGACTGACTTCAGCGCGCTTACCCCTGAGGAGAACGCCGCTTTTGCCAGAGATTTAAGAAAACTCGCCTGCGTGCTTAACAAACTCTACTGTCCGGACAAGATCAATTACGCCGTTTACGGAGATTTGGTGCCGCATCTGCATGTACATGTAGTTCCAAAGTATAAAGACGCTTTGCAATGGGGCGGACCTTTCACAGACGATATAGAAAAGAAATTACTGACCCCAAACGAATATGAAATAGAGGTGTCCAGGATCAGAAAAGAGCTTGAGAGCTGATCTGATTTTATTTTTTAGCAGTGTAACTTAAGAGCTGAAAGTTGGATATACCCGGGCTTCAGCTCATCCTGATTGAGGGAAATCTATGAACAATTTTAATTTCTGCAGACCTACTGATTTTTATTTCGGCCGTGGTGTTGAGCTCAAGACAGGCGAGATCTGCAAAAAACACGGAGCTCACAAGGTACTCATCCATTTTGGCGGGAAGAGCGCGATGAAATCCGGTCTCATCGACAGGGTTGAAAAGTCTCTTGATGATGCAGGAATAGCGCACTTAAGATTGGGCGGCGTAAAACCAAATCCCCGCGCTGAGCTGGTGTATGAGGGAATTGACCTGTGCCGCAAAGAGAATATAGATACCGTGCTGGCAATCGGCGGAGGCAGTGTCATAGATTCGGCCAAAGCTATTTGCAACGGTGTCAAATATGACGGCGATTTCTGGGACTTCCACATGGGAGGCGTTGTTCCAAAGGACGCCCTGACTCTGGGGTGCGTTCTTACAATAGCTGCCGCCGGATCCGAGGGGTCCAACTCCTGCGTGATAAATAAAGTAGTAGACGGCGTAGTCAAAAAGAAAGGCTGCAACAGTCAGACCAATGTTCCTGATTTTGCCATCATGAACCCTGAGCTTACTGAGACACTGCCGCCATTCCAGACCGCATGCGGCGCCTGCGACATCATGTGTCACGTGATGGAACGCTATTTTACGAATACCAGGGATGTTGTGCTTACCGATGGTCTTTGCGAGGGAGTGCTCAGAACCATGGTATCCATGATCCCCCGCGTCATTGCCGATCCGCGTGATTATCAGGCAAGAGCGAACATCATGTGGGCATCGACGATGGCGCATAACAATATCTGCGGTGTCGACAGGGAGCAGGACTGGGGATCACACCGCGTTGAGCAGGAACTGTCAGCCTTTTATGACTGCGCTCACGGAGCCGGACTTGCGGTAGTAATGCCGGCCTGGATGGAATGCGTCATGGAGCATGATGTCATGCGCTTCGCGCAGTTTGCCAACCGGGTATTTGGAATAAATGTCGATTTTGAGCACCCTGAACGCACCGCCAGAGCAGGCATCGCCGCGTTGCGCGCTTTATGGAAGAGCGCCGGGCTGCCTTTGAATTTTAAAGAGCTTGGCGCGAAACGTGAGGATATTCCGGTATTGGTCGATCATCTTGTAAAAGATGACAAAACCGAAGGTCATTTCGTAGTAATGGATGGTCCCTTTATCACCAGAGTGCTTGAGCACGCGGCTGACTATCAGGACAAATAAATCTTCCGGGTGATTTTATAAATCGGTGACTTATGTAGAGGAAGGGCTTAATGATGCCCTTCTTTTATGGTTCATGCTTGTATGATAGAAAAGAAACTCCGTTTGTCCTCAAAGACAGGATTGGAACAATTGAGGTAAATCATGAATAAGGAACACAGATGAGCCTTGAGAAGAAATCACGGGTTCCGGCTTTAAACCGTTGTCTTGAGCTTATGACCCTGATAAGCGGTGATGATGGCTTAAATGTAAATGATCTGTCAGCTTTAAGCGGGATCCCCAAAAGCAGTGTGTATGTTCTGCTTGAGGAGATGGAACGTCAGAAACTCATAAGACAGAAATCGGACGGCTCCTATCAGCTCTGGATAAGAGTAATTGAACTGGGTGAGCTCGCGTCATCAAAACTTGATTTAAAAGAGCTCATAACCGATGCCATGAGACCATTGCTGGACAGCATAGACTGTCTGGCGCTTAACTTTGGGATCATGGACGGTGATGAAGGCTATTACCTCATCAAACTGTCAAATCCGCGTTGCAGTGTCAAACTGCGTTCAAAAGCAGGAGGGAAACTTTCTCTGGTACGCGACGGCATAGGCAAATGCCTGCTCGCCTTCCAACCGGAGTCCAGACGCATGCGGCTCATCCCTTTGCAGGATTTCAGCAAGGTAACTGATACCTCAATCACATCGCCTGAAATACTGAAAAAAGAGCTTGCTCACATAAGAGATCAGGGATGGTCTCTTGGTAACGGAGAGAATGAATACGGAGGCCGCAGTGTCTCGGCTCCGGTATGGGGATCCGGAGGTCAGCTGATTGGAGCGCTCTCCGCTCAGGGACTGGTAAATCAGTTCACCGATGACAGACTGCCTGACTACTCAAAACAGATCATGGAATGCGCGAACGCGCTGAGCGCGAAACTGGGATGGGAAAAAGGATCGGCCTGAAGAAAAACCTGAACCAAATTTAAGCGGCAAAGCGCAAAAAGACATGCTTTGATCCAGAGCATATTGATTTATAACCAGATAAACATAGAGTTTTAGCTATCCCATCACACTGATTAGTAGAAATCGCGGCTACTCTTTCCAATAACGCGCTATTGATTTTCAAGGAAGTGAGCCGCTTCCTTTATCCGTATGCGTCAAACTCAGATTCAAGACTCAAAACTATGCTCTATAAACTCTCATCAGGTCTTATTTTGGTGCCCATCGTACCCTCAGAGTTTTTTTTGGTAAAAAACGTGAAAATTTTATTGCGCATCCTGCTGGATCATCTAACATTGACCACAACCAAATCGGGGCGTCTGACGCCCTTTTAAAGGGCGGCAAAGCCGCCTGTGTTCAATCCTGCTGGAGATGTACTGAAGTGGAAACTTCACAGCGCGTGGACGATGCGGCGGTAAAGCCGCAGGACCCTTCACCGGTGGCAAAGGAAATCAAGCCCGCCACCAAGACCACACACCGTCCCGGTGATCTGCCGGGGCAGAAAGCCTCACCTGTTGAACAACACAAAAAAGCCATACTTGAGATAAGTGACCTCACCAAGAAATTCGGTGATTTCAGCGCCGTGAACGGCGTTGACCTAACCGTATATGAAGGCGAGATCTTCGCGCTACTGGGTTCCTCAGGCTGCGGCAAGTCCACTCTGCTAAGAATGCTCGCGGGCTTTGAAACCCCGACCTCAGGATCCATTCTGCTTGATGGCAAGGACATCGTGGAAATTCCGCCCTACAAGCGCACCATCAATATGATGTTCCAGTCCTACGCCCTCTTCCCCAACATGAACGTGCGTCAGAACATCGCCTTCGGCTTAAAGCAGGAGCATTTGAAGAAAAGCGTGATCGATGAGCGTGTCGACAAGATGTTAAAGCTTGTCCACATGGAAGCCTTCACCGATCGCAAGCCCTATCAGCTCTCAGGCGGCCAGAGACAGCGTGTAGCCCTCGCCAGATCACTTGCCAAGGAACCCAGGCTCCTGCTCCTTGACGAGCCTATGGGAGCTCTTGATAAGAAACTGCGTGAGCAGATGCGACTTGAGCTTGTGGACATCATCAACACAGTAGGCGTTACCTGCATCATGGTTACCCACGATCAGGAAGAGGCCATGACCATGGCCGACCGCATCGCGATCATGGACAGAGGAGAGTTTGTGCAGGTGGGAGGCCCCCGCGAGATCTACGAGAACCCCAACTGCCGCTTCAGCGCCGAGTTCATCGGATCAGTAAATCTCTTTGACTGCACCCTGCTCTCCTCAGATCAGAAGCGCTCGCTCATCCACACCGATGACTTCCCTGCCCCGATTGAGCTTGGTCACGATGTTGACCTCGCGGACGGCATGCCGCTTTCGATCGCCCTGCGTCCTGAGAAGGTCTACATCTCAAAGACCCCTGATGACTCAGGCAGTTCAAACTGCTGTGAAGGAGACGTTGAGAATATCGCCTATCTGGGTGACATCTCCATTTACTACGTAAGACTGCCCTCTGGCAGACTTGTAGCGTCAACCCTTCCGAACGTCGATCGTTTCAAGACCGGTCTCCCCATCTGGGATGACCATGTGTATCTGAGCTGGGACTCTGAGTCCTGCATCGCGCTGACCATCTGAGTGAGGAGGCTTTGCAATGCCTATTTCAGCGTTAAACGCCACTCAGGCGCTGATCCGCAAGAAGCTCAACCCGGGACCGCGCAGAAAACGCAAGGCCGCGCAGTTGCTGGCCCGCAGGGAGATCACCTGGCGCGAGAGACTGGTCATCCTGGTTCCGTACCTGTGGATGATCCTGTTCTTCCTGATGCCGTTTCTGATCATCTTCAAGATCTCACTATCGGTAACGGAAATCGCCATTCCGCCCTATTCGCCTATAGTCACCTTTGAGGAAGGCGCGATGCAGATCATTCTGCATCTTGAGAACTATACCTTCATCTTCACGGACGAGAACGGGACCTATATGAAGTCCTACCTCAAATCACTTGAGGTCGCGAGCTTCTCAACCTTGTTCTGCCTGCTCATCGGCTACCCTATAGCCTGGGCGCTCTCAAAGTGCCGCACCACCACGCGCAACATCATGTTCATGCTGCTCATCATGCCCAGCTGGACATCATTTGTCGTGCGTATTTACGCATGGATGGCGCTTTTAAAGAAGGACGGTCTTATAAACGATGTCTTAATGGCGCTTGGGATCATCGACAGCCCAATCCATATGCTGCAGACCGACTTTGCCGTATACGTTGGCATTGTCTACTGTTATCTGCCATATATGGTGCTGCCGCTCTTCACGGCGTTATTAAAGGTTGATTACACCTTAATTGAGGCAGCCTACGACCTCGGAGCCCGCCCCATCAAGACCTTCTTCTCGGTTCTGGTGCCCCAGACGAGAAGCGGCATAATCGCGGGCTCAATGCTCGTCTTCATCCCGGCGCTCGGCGAGTACGTGATCCCTGAGCTATTGGGCGGTAAAGGATCAATTCTCATCGGAAGGATCCTCTGGCAGGAGTTCTTCAACAACCGCGACTGGCCTCTGGCGTCTGCAGTAGCCATCGTGATGCTGACCATTCTCGCCATACCTATAGTGATCTTCTTTAAGTCCCAGAGAAAGAAAGCGGAGGCCGCCTGATGAAGAAAGGTTTTTTCAAACAACACGGCGCTTCCACCATAGCGAGATTCGTGATCCTGCTTTTGGCGCTTCTCTTTTTGTACACACCGATCATGACTCTGGTGGTCTACTCGTTTAACGAGTCAAAGATGGTTACCATCTGGACTACCTTCTCACTGCACTGGTATGACGTGCTCATTCACGACTCCGCCATCATCTCAGCGCTTTGCATGTCACTTACCATCGCGCTTATGGCCGCGGCGGCGTCCGTCATAATCGGAACCATGGCTGCATTTGTAATGGTGCGCGTAAGACACTTTACAGGTGAGTCAGCGTTCATGCTCTTTATGACCGCTCCTATGGTGCTCCCTGAGGTCATTACAGGTCTGGCGTTACTGCTGTTGTACGTAACCCTGGGTGACTTCATCCCGGTGTTCGCCGACCGCGGCATCATCGCCATCTGGGTTGCCCATGTGACATTCTGTTCTGCCTACGCCACCGTGGTAATACGCTCACGCTTTATTGAGCTTGATACCTCGGTCGAAGAGGCGGCAAAAGATCTTGGAGCGGGGCCTATGAAGGTATTCTTCGCGATCATGCTGCCATCACTGATGCCTGCTGAGGTCGCTGCCTTCCTGCTCTCCTTTACAATGTCAATGGATGATCTGGTTATAACAAGCTTTATCGCCGGTCCTGAGTCCACTACTCTGCCGATGCTCATCTTCTCATCCATACGCCGTGGTCTGTCACCTGAGATCAACGCCCTTGCGTCCATCATCATCTTTGTTGCCTCAATCGGCACCTTCATCGGATGGTTATCAATGGTAAGAAAGCAGAAGCGCATAGCCGCTGACGCTGCCAAGGCTCAGGCTGAGGCGAAGAAAGAACGCGAGAACACCTTTCTGGGTGGTGTTCGCGGGTAATTACGTGAAACCCACGGCTTAGAGCTGTGGGTTTATCTGTCTTTCATTATAAAATCAATTGCTTTCGTTCTGACTCAATGCCGGACTTCGAAAGACATAGCGAATGGCAATGTTCAGTCAGTCACCGATTGAGTTTTCTGCTACTTATCACCGTATAGTTCCTTTAACTTTTCCTCCAGTTTTCCATTTTTGGCTAAAGGAACTACATCGCATTTTCTGAAATTATGGTTCTTGATCTCGACATTGCTATCAAAACCTAACAGGAAGTTAGTTGCAATCTGGTAAATAATTTCTGTTGGCGCCAGGCCGTAAACCTGATGCTCGAAGATGTGCTTTAACCTCTGGATCTTGTCAGGGTACTTTTCGGTGATCTTCTTACTTTGATAAAGACGCTTTACGATCTCGGCTATATATAGCCCCGATTTCATATACAAGTCGGCAAATGTCTTGTCAGGATTGTCAAAGCAACCTGGATTTTCCTCCTCAAGCAGGTCAACCATCTTCTTTACAACTGTTTTTGGGGTAAAGATCTGGTTGGTTCTCTGCGGCGGAATATAGTCAAAGATATCTTCTGTACTCTTTTCGTCAAAGTAGTCGGCGAGTTTCTTCTTTAAGGAGAGGAATTCTTTTACAGAATCATTAAATACGGTTTCGCAAAAAAGTTTTCCCCTGAAGAATTTCTCCTCGCCGGTGTCAGAATCAGTATATGTTCCGCCGTCGCGAAGAAGCCTGAACTGATCCAGTGTAATACTGGTAACCTCCTGGAATACATTGTCAGGGACTCTCTTATCAAAATTAGCAAGAGTTATGTCCTCGTCACCATAAGCCATCAGGAACGAAGGTATTGTGCGGGAGAAGCCTCTTAAATGATCACGAATTGCTTCAGAAGCTTCATTTTGTTCTCTTTCAGCGACTGACTTCTCCGCGATTTTGACAGACTCTTTTGGAG
>SFGV01000067.1 GCA_004557545.1 Succinatimonas hippei | reverse complement strand
ATTTCTAATAAAAATTACCCTAATGCTAAAACGCTAAAGTTCGTCTTTTATATCAAGATCTTGTCATGTAAATTCCTGCTTTTATCACTGATCTTTTATGTATGTATGCCTGTGGAGAAGTCGCATTCTTCAGGTTACAAATCCAACGATGACCGTATCGGAGCTATGAATATACAACTTCTCGGAACGATGTGGATTTCCGGAGATAACCATCCTCGTTACGAAAGAATAACAACTGCTTCGGAGTAAACTCCTTAGCAAAGCGGGTGTTGTCAGCCACCCGATGATGTAGGCGGATATAGGGAGATATCTTATGATGTCGTTAGTACCTATGTATTTCCGACTTACAAGCTCCCACCTCAAACGCCGAAGGCGTTAGGTGGGGTAGTTGACTTTGTTCTAGCTTAAAAACGAACGCAACGCGAACGTAAAGCATTGCGTTCGTTATCTGTTTGAATTTTGTTCAAAGTTTTCATTCAAGGCCTAGGTAAAGACCGCCAGAAGGCTAATTTACTGTAAATAGACAAAAAAAAGGAGCGCCCTGTGGCGCTCCCTGAAGTCATTTTAGGGAAATGTCAGAGCTTGGTATGAACGCGCTCGTCAATCACGCGCTTTGACTTGTGCTCTGATCTGGTTCCCAGAGTACCGTCGGCGTGGACAACCACTGAGGCGGGTTTAACACCAAGCCTGCCCTTGAGCTGGGCGCTAACGAAAGCCGCGACCTCCTCGTCACTTGCGGGGTTACCCTCGCTCTTTTCAATCTCGACAGAGTATTTGCTGGTGTAATCCTGATCAAAGATCCTGATGAGATACTCACCGGTGATGCCCTTTAAGGAACGGATCACTGACTCAACATCGCTCGGGAACACGTTAACGGCTGAGACTATGAACATCTCATCCTTGCGTCCTAAGACATGGATCCTGCCGGCGCTCCTTCCGCAAGGGCAGGGGGTGTAGTCGATCCAGCCGATATCGCCTGAACGGAAGCGGATGAGCGGGCGCGCGTGCTTGCGCAGTGTGGTGTACACAAGCTCACCTGTTGATCCCGGAGGCAGCACGGCGCCGGTCTTGGGGTCGACGGTCTCAACGAGAATATGGTTCTCCGCTATATGCAGACCATCGCGGACCTCGCACATCGCGGCGCATGCCCCGAAGATATCGGACAGACCGTAGAAGTCATAGACCATGGCGCCCCAGATCTCCTCGATGGCTTCACGGGTCGCGGCGATTGAGCCGCCGGGCTCGCCGGCGACGATGATGGTTTTAATCGAGAGATCCTTTTTGGGATTGATGCCGCTCTTGAGCGCCTTCTCGCCAAGCTGCCAGGCGTATGAAGGCGAGGTCCAGATCACGGTAGGCTGATAGGTCTTGAGAACCCACAAAAGTCTCTCAGAGGGCAGGGTACCGCCCCAGATGCACAGCGCGCCTAAGTTCTGCGCTCCGATGACATCTGGTCCGCCTACATACAGCGAGAAGTTCAGCGCGTGAATGTAGCGTGAGTTCGGTCTCATGCCTACCTGCCAGAACCAGCGAGACTCAGTCTCCTGGAATTCCTTGAAATCCTGAGCAGTAAACGGGCTGATGGTCGGAACGCCGGTTGAGCCTGAAGAGGTTGAGATGAAGGTTACATCCTCCTCAGGAACGCAGCACAGCTCTCCGAGCATTGAGCCTATACCCTGGGTATCGCGCTCGGTCTTTTTGTCGATAAACGGGAACTTTGCGATATCAGAGAGCGAATGTATGTCCGATGGGCTTACTCCTGCCTTGTCAAAGGTACGGCGGTAGTAAGGCGAATGCTCATAGGCGAACGCAACAATCTCCTTGAGATCCTCAAGCTGCTTTGCCTCAAGCTCGGCCCTTGGCATGGTTTCCAGGTGCTCATCCCAGTATTTACGGTAAGCCCTGGCCTTTAATACAAGATCATTTGAAGCGCTAAGACCTTTCTGGTCTTCAAGCTCGCGCGCTGTAGCCTCTTTGCTGGTTGTCATAGTCTGGTTTCTCCTTTTCCTGACAAGCCCGCGTCACCTAGTTCGCCGCGCAGGCGGCTCCACTTGAGGTCACGCTCTTTTCTAAGTTGCTCTATGTCATCTTCACTGATGCCACTAAAGCGTTTTTGTGCCCTGAGGTAATCACCTATGGGTGTAAATACCCTCGGGTTTCTGGTAAGGGTTGTTGCCCCGTATTCTGATTTGGCCAGATACCACAGACCGCAGTCGACGCCTGCCTTGGCTATCTCTATGGTCTCATCAGGTCTGACTCCCCAGCCTGTCGGACAGGGGGCAATGACGTGAATGTATCTGGTTCCCCTGATTGCCGCGGCCTCTTCGACTTTTTTCATAAAGTCCGGAAGATACCCGACGCTGGCGGTAGCAGCGTAGGGAATGCCCTGAGCCGTGACAATCTCAAACATGTTCTTTTTTGAAAGGCGGTTGCCCTTCACGGCGCTACCGTACGGAGTGGTCGTGGTGGCCGCTCCAAGCGGTGTCAGCGAGCTGCGCTGGGTGCCGGTGTTCATATAGGCCTCGTTGTCATAGCAGATGTAGAGGATGTCATCATTACGATCGATGGCTCCTGAAAGCGCCTGCAGACCTATATCAGCCGTGCCGCCGTCACCGGCGAACCCTACAGCCTTAAAATCAGTGATCCCCTGAGCCTCAAAGCCTGCCGCTATGCCCGCGAGCATTGACGCGGTCCCCGCGAAGGTAGAGATGGCGGCGTTGCATGAGAAGCAAAGCTGCGGGAAGTTAAAACCAACCGCGCTCATGCATCCTGCCGGAAGCACGGCCACCGCTCTTGGTCCTAAGATCTTGAGCGCAAGCCTCAGCGCCAGCGCGCCTCCGCAGCCGGGGCAGGCCTTGTGACCTAAAAACGGCTCGTCTGAGGGAATGTTCTTAGCGTTTAATGCCATTTAAAGATCCTCCTCATCAAAGCCCTGGAACCTGGTTCCGTTAAAGCCTGACAGCGCAGTTTTCGCGGCGTATTCAATATAAGCCTCAGGGATATCCTTCCCTCCAAGCCCGGCGACAAAGCCGCAGACATTCAAATCAAGCCCGCCTTTTTGCACCGCGGCGCGAACCCATGACAGGACGGCTCCCTCATAGCCAAAGGAGATGTCCTTCTCAAGCACCGCGACATGCTTTACCTGTGAAAGAGCTTCCTTGAGCTGCCCGGCCGGGAAGGGTCTGATGAGACGAAGTCTTATCGCTCCAGCCCTGATCCCTTGTTTTCTAAGGCTCTTTACCGCCTCTACTACAAGTCCGTAGACAGCGCCGAGAGTTACAACCACGACCTCAGCGTCCTCTGTCGCGAAGGTTTCAAGAGCGCCGCTGTAGCTGCGCGAGAAGATCTCATTAAAATCCTTCTCGGCTTTTTCAAGCGCGCCGAACACCCTGAGCATTCCCTCGTGCTCTTTTTTCTTGAACATATAGTTGGTCTCAGGGCCTGCCGAGAAAGCGAGGTTTCTGGGATCCTCAAAGTCAAAGCGATTGCTGGTCCTGTATGGTGGCAGGAACGCGTCCGCCTGCTGCTGCGAGGGAACATCAACCGCCTCGTAGGTATGGGTGATGGTAAAACCGTCAAGGCATACCATGCATGGCGTTGAAACCTCCGGATCCTCGGCCACGCGGTAGGCTATAAGCGCCAGATCCAGGGCCTCCTGAGCGTCCTTGGCGTAGATCTGGATCCAGCCTGAGTCGGCAAGCAGCAGGCTGTCTCGCTGGTCACCGTAAATATTCCACGGCAGAGCGGTGGAACGGCAGGCGTTCATCATGACAATGGGGTAACGTCCGCCTGAGGCGTAGACCAGGCATTCGGCCATGTATAAAAGCCCCTGGGATGAGGTAGCCGTAAAGGTCCTCGCTCCGGTCATCGAGGCTCCGATGGCCGCCGAAAGCGCACTGTGCTCTGACTCAACGTGCAGAAAACGGGCGTTTAATTCTCCGTTGGCGGCCATGCCGGCAAGCGCCTCAACCACGGTAGTCTGCGGGGTTATGGGGTAGGCCGAGACCACCTGAACTCTTGAGAGCCTGACGCCCTGCGCGAAGGCCTCATTACCTGACAAAAAAGCGCGTGTCATAGCTCACTCCTTTGCCTTAAGGCTTATGGCGCCTTTACGGCAGGCTTTCACGCAAAGACCGCAACCTTTGCAGAAATCACGCTCAAAGCTGACCTTGTCACCGCTGGCGCGAACCGCGCCGTCAGGGCAGCAGAGCGCGCAGAGCATGCAGCCATTACACTTATCACTCTCAAGAACCGGGATAACCTCACTCCAGCCCTGATTTGAGAGTGTGAGGTAGCCTGCCTTAAACACCGGAGCGAAAGGAATAGGCGGAAGCTTATCCTCATAAAGCTTTGGAGAACTCATGCGATCCTCCTTTTAAGTCCGTTTATAAATCTGAAAGCCTCAATCGCGGCGCTCTCATTTTTTGAGACCAGGGATGGTTTCATCACGGCTTTGATCCCTGCTTTGAGATCCTCCTCGTCAAAGCCGCCTGAGAGAGCGGCTACCGCTCCTGAGAGCACAGTGTTGGCAATAGGGCGGCCCAGGATCTTAAGTGCAAGTCCCGAGGCGTCAAAATTTATGACCCTCTCAGGATCAGCGGCGTTTTTAAGGTCAGACCACTCTTTACGGTTTACCAGCGCTATACCGCCCTCTGTGAGCTCCAGTTCAGGTTTGTCAGCACCCGGAAGCGTGGGATCAAGCCAGATCACGATATCCGCTCTGGTAATTTCGCTGCGGTCGCCTACCGCGCTATCTGAGATCCTGGTGAAGGCTCTGACCGGGGCTCCGCGGCGCTCAGGGCCAAATGAGGGGAAGGCAAGCGCGTAGCGCCCTTCCTTTAACGCCCAGGCAGCCGCGAGTACCTTCGCGGCGGTAAAAGCGCCTTCTCCTCCGCGGCCATGCCACAGGATCTGTTTTAGCATGTGAATTCCCTCTTTGATTTACGACTTATGTACGTCGTTCGTTTTTACAGCTTTAGTATGCTAGATGTAAGGGAAGGGCGTCTAATACTGATTTTGCATACTTGGTTATAGAAATTGTCTATAAATACAAGAAATGGTATAGGTGAAATGTCAGATCAGAAGCACGCGTAGTGATAGCGGAGCGCTTATATTAAGTTTTCAGGTTTTTCAGCGGCTGAGGCGTGTGGATCACCTGAGAGGTAGGACTCCATAAGGTCTATATATTCTTTTGCCAGATTGCTTCTGGTCATGCCTTTTTTGGTGATATAACCGATTTCCATGATGTCGCTTTTGGACGGATCCTCGTTGCGGAATGGAACGGCGGTGTAGTCAGAGCCGTTTAATTCCTCGCAGAAGATCCCTGAGCACAGGGTGTAGCCGTTAAGCCCAATCATGAGATTGACCATGGTAGCGCGGTCGGTGACCATGATCTGGCGGTCATAGTCGTTGGTCGAGAAGATCTCCTCGGCAAGATAAAAGGTGCCGCTGTCCCCCTGTTCAAATGAAAGATTGGGGTAGGGCGCGAGCATGCTTAGACTTATGGACTTCTCTCTGGCAAGAGGGTGTCCCTTGTAAAGGTACACGTAGGTGTGGCAGTCACACAGAGGCGTAAAGGTGAGATCCTTTGAGCGCAGGATCTTGCCGATGGCGCTGCGGTTGAAATCACTCAGATAGATGATGCCTATCTCAGAGCGCAGGGATGCCGCGTCCTCGATGGTACGCAGCGTGGTGGTTTCGCGCAGCGCAAAATCATACTCGCTGGTGTTGTAGCGTTTGACCATCTCAACGAAGGATTTGACCGCAAACGAGTAGTGCTGGGTTGACACTCCGAACTTGCGTCTTACTCCCTTGCCGCCCTTGTATTTATCAACAAGGCTTCTGTACTCTGAGTACAGCTGGCGGGCGTATGAAAGGAACTCGGCGCCTTCTGCTGTCGGGGTAACTCCCCTCGGGGTTCTGGTGAAGATGGTTATCCCAAGCTCGTCTTCAAGCTGCAGCAGCGCGGCGGACAGTGATGGCTGGGCCACATACAGCGACTGCGAGGCTTTGTTTAATGATCCGCAGTCACAGATTGCGAGCGCGTAGCGAAGCTGTTGTAGTGTCATAGTCCCTCTTTATGGACTCACAAGAGCGCAACGCTCTTTTAAAGCCATCCGCGTTTTTTAAAGAAAAGATAGGTTAAAAGCGCTGACGCCGCCATAAGGCCAATGGAGAAAGGATAACCCCATACCCATGAGAGCTCAGGCATATGCTTGAAGTTCATTCCGTAAACTGACGCTATCCAGGTAGGAGGCATGAACACTACCGCGGCGACCGAGAAGATCTTGATGATCTTGTTCTGCTTGTGGTTGGTGTAGCCCATGGAAGCCTCAAGCTGGAAATTGATCTTGTTGGCAAGAAACTGGGTATGCGGCAGGATTGATTCGATATCGTTTAAGACCTCATCGATATCGCGCTCCTGGCGGTCATCAAGCGTGGTCTCAAAGGTTTTTTTGACAAATCTCAGCGCACGGCGGGTATCGTACAGCGCCTGCAGGATCTGGGAATTCTGCTCCTCCTGATTTATGAGCTCGTGGAGGATCTCCTCAACATGCTCTTCATCTATGATTTGATCGGCTGTTTCATCAAGGGTGCTGTACGCGTCCTCGATAAGATCGGATAGCTGATCGACCTTAAGATCCTGAAGCTTCAGCAGCACATCAAGTGAGGTTCTGATGTCGGCCTTGTTGTGTCTTATGTAAAAGCGCAGCAGCCTTACTATAGAGACATCCTCCTCGCGAAAGGAGATCAGGAGGTTTTTGCGCATGGTGAACGACATGTTCACGCCATGGGTGTCATTGGCAAGACGCTGCGGGAAGAGCGAGAGTATGTGTACTCCGTCAGGTCCCATACGGAAACGTGATGAGGACTCGATGTCATCCATCTCATCCTCTTCAGGGACATCCTCTACAAACAGCTTTTCAAGCCATTCACGCTCTTTATCGTCAGGCTGATTGACGTCGAGCCATATAACCTCGGAGGGTAAAGGCTGCCCCGGCGTTACCGGCGAAAGCGAAAGGGTATCGTCATCATTAAGACGGCAAGCAGTGATCATATTATGTTCTCCCGTTCACAGTCCCTTTGGAACTGGTATAGATGGCGGCAGGAAACAAAGCCCTGCACGGGAGCGCGCCGGAGCACGCATCGATTGTGATTTTGCTTAAGACGGCGCGTTGGTTTTCCGGGAAAACCGCGGGGTTCTTTTAACGCGGTGGCCGCCTGCCTCAAGGGCGCCTATATGATACCCCGCGGCGTGCCTGATTGAAATTGCTTTGAACGGTTTTAGGCGTAATAAAGACACACGCAGAGGATCATCCCAAACGACGCGATAAGCTTGCGTCTGAAGTTGCCAGGATCACGTATGTATTTGCGGTAGAAAATATAGGCGATGAGAACTCCTATAACCGCGCGAAGCGACTGCACGATATTTCCCGCGACCACCCCGTCAAGATTAAAGCAGCCGACTATTCCGACCATGCTTAAAAGCCAGGCCGTTCCCATCTTCCAGGTGGTGACGCAGGAGCGCGCGCTGACCTTTACCCGCAGCAAAAGCGCGATTATGAGAGAGGCAAAGCCGCAGGCCACATACTCATAGGTTATTCCCATGAAGATCTGCTCTGTTCTCGTATGACCGCCTGCCGTGGCGAAATGGCGCATGAGGCAGGTCATTGAGATATCGGAAAGACAGTAGCTGAGCGCGCCGAGCGCGGTCAGAAGCAACGGCTTGGGGCTGATGCGGCCTGAGATGGATGAAAAATGCACTCCGATGAGGACGATGGCGATTGCCGCTACGCCCTGCGTCAGGGAAAAGCTTTCACCCATAAAGAAGACGGAAATTAAAGCCAGAATGGGGATTTTAACCGTGAGTAGCGGTGAGACCACCGAGGAATCGGATACGGCTATGGCGGCGTTGGTGAAATACTGACCGAAAAAGTATGGGATCACGATGAATACAAGCCAGAACGCGACCCCGCCGTCAAAAAAACGGTAGTGTCCGAAGGCTAAAAAGGGCACCAGACAAACCACGAACATGAAAGCGTGTGCACATAAAAGAAGCCTTAATCCCTTAAGCCCGGCCTTCTCCTGGCATTCCTTGGTAAATGAGTAGTTGGCGGCCTGACAGGCGGCTCCGAAGAGCCCCAGCAGTAATCCCAGGCTGTAGAAGCTCAATCGTTTTCTCCCTTGAGATCCGCACCTATGTTTTCTGCAGACCAGTACGAGCCGTCCTCGGAGAGCACGTGCTTTCTGAAGATCTGCATGAAAAGCTCAAAATCCTGCGCTCTTATGGCCTTGCCCATGCGCTCATGCTCGTCTATCGAGCGCTGCAGATGAACCGGGCTCGTGCCAAGACAGTTGCGCACCGTGTCCATGATCGCCGAGATCAGTGTATAGGAGTCGATGAAGTAGCGGTTGGCGCAGTGCGAGACGATGAGCTCGTGGAAACGCGAGTCAAGGCGAAGATACTCTAAAATTCTGCCTGAGCTTAAGCTGTCACGCATGCTCTCCACAACTATTTCTATCTCGCGGGCGAGCAGTACCGGTTCACGCTTAAGCGAGATTTTAAGCGCCTGACTTTCGATGATGAACCGAAAGTGCAGCAGATCGTCAAGCTCCTTTGGGGTGAGCGCGAATACATAGGTGCCGCTCTTGGGACGGCGCTCCACAAGACGCTCTGCCTGAAGGCGTTTTAACGCGTCCCGGATTGGAGCCTTGTTGGCGCGCAGCTTCTGCTCAAGCGCCCCCTCTGAGATCTTGCTTCCCATGGGGATGGTTCCGTTAATAATGAGCTCTCTGATACGCCTGTATACTATGTCTTTTTTTAAATCCGCTGTTGGCATGAGTCAGGATCCATATAAATATGCCGCTTTGAGCGCGTGAGCGTCATTTTAACCTAACCAGATTGCTTTTGCTTTATTAGGCAGTATAATCAGTCGTAAAAGAGGAAGTTGGTATTATACTGTGGAATTATACAATAATAATCATTCAGTGTTCTTACTCTATTACCATCTTGTTTTGGTGGTGAAAGATCGTCGCAAAGTATTCTCTGACCAAGTGAGCCAATATGCTAAAGATATTTTTGTCCGCATTGGTTCGTCATATAACATTACGTTAGAGGAATGGGATCACGACCAGGACCATGTGCAGATCATTTTTCGTGCTCATCCTAATACGGAAATTTCCAAGTTCATAAATGCCTACAAAAGTGCCAGTTCCAGGCTGATCAAAAAGGATTTCCCTGAGGTTAGGAGTAAACTCTGGAAAGAAATGTTTTGGTCAAGAAGTTTTTGTCTGCTGACAACAGGCGGTGCTCCTGTCGAGACAATTCGGAAATATATAGAAGATCAGGGCAGCTGATCATAATTAATAAAGCATACCGATCCAGGCTCTACCCAACAGCTGAACAAAAGGCTATGTTTGCAAAGACTTTCGGCTGTGTCAGATTCATCTATAACAGGATGCCTGGCGACCGCCTTGACTACTATAAGGAGACAGGTAAGAAGCTGAGCAGTACCCCTGCACAATACAAAGCTGAATTTCCTTGGCTAAACGCAAGAAAGGCGGCAAATTTAGCTTTGGTAGATCTATAGCTGATACCAGCTCGGACAAATTTGTAAATATTTTGGAATATCCATAATCTATATCAA
>SFGV01000066.1 GCA_004557545.1 Succinatimonas hippei | reverse complement strand
AAAACAGACTCTGGGAAATGTGGTGATCAAAAGCTCACAGAGCTTCCTTCCAGATCATCTTCTAAGATCCAAGTGGATCATCTAGCGGATCCCTAACACCATTTCAGTTTATTTTTAAAAGCTTATGCTCATCAGCGCGTTTTAAGATCTCCTTAAAGGCGATCTGAGAATCCCAGGTGCACGAGTCCATAAGCTTTTCGACCTCAGATCTGCCAAGCAGCATGATCCCCATTACCTCCTCCTGCTGGCGGACGGTTATCGCTGAGCTTTTCGCAAGGTAAAGATAACCGAACAGGAAATGCACGCCATCACGATATGGAATACGGAGCTTTCCAAGTGAGGTTAAAGTGGTTTCACCTGAGGACGCGTCAAGACCTACCTCTTCCTTAAGCTCGCGCGCCGCGCTCAGATCGGGCTCCTCGCCATGCTGCATCACCCCGCCTACCACAGCGTCAAAAAGCCCTGGGGCGTAGTCCTTGGTAAGAGTGCGGATCTCAATTAAAAAACGCCCTGAGGGATCCATAACCGCGATATACGAGGCGCGGTGTGGAAGATGCTTTTCACGCATCACATGCCGCTCAACGGTGTCTGTAACCTCATCATTCTCATTTACTATATCCACAAGCTCGTTGGCGGACATCTTTAACTCCTGCAGAAAAAAAGCGCGGGAAAATCCCTGCGCGTGATCATAGTCTATCGAAATCTGATCTCAAAACATCGCGACATTGCTAAAAGAAATTAACGCAAGCGCTTCATATGATGTCAGATCCCATGCCGCCGAGTTTTATAAGCTCGCGGTTTGGTAAGACTGTTTTTCAGGCCTTCTCGCCTTTTTTCGCAGTCTCGTTCTGCTCTTTGGCGTCAGCGTTCTTCTTGAAACGGCCTGCAAAATCAGAGACGGTCTTTTCAAGCGCGCGCGGATTGATTTTCTTCTCGGAAACCAGCTTGTAGCCGACAACACCGACTACCACACCGGCCGTGAAAGCGGCAACAGCTTTTGAGGTTAAGAAATTAAACATCTTTTATCTCCTATTTCTGTTTTTTCTGCTTCTCCTGAAGATCCGCTATCAGATCCTCAAGACGCTCCTTCTGGCTCTCAAGCTCCTCAAGGGTCAGCTCGGCGCCCTGCTCGACGGTTTCACCGAGGGATTTTCCGAAATGACCGCAGCACTTAAACTCACGCAGCTTAGCGTTGATCTCATCCTCATGCTTTCTGTAATAGCTCGCGCCTAACGCGCCGACTACCACACCGGCCAGAAGACCAATCAGAGTAGTACGATCGAAGAAACTGGACATAATGTTCTCCTGTATAAAGGGAAGCGCTCTTCCCTGGTTAAAAAATCTCTATTCGCCCTGAGAAGCGCGCTCTTTCTTCTTAGGCTCAATCAGCACCCTGGCTGAATTTAAAACCACACCGAGGGTTGAGGCGTTATGCACTACAGAGGCCCACAGCGGGGTTATAAGCCCAAGCGCTCCCATCATCATCGCTATGGTGTTGACCGCGATGGTGACGCGGAAATTCTCATGCACGAGCTTCATGGTGCGCCGGCCAATCCCGATGAACTCGGGAAGCTTTAAGGGATCCTCTGAGTTTATCGTGACATCCGCAGTCTCCATAGCCGTGTCAGTGCAGCCACTTCCCATCGCGACTCCGATGTCGGCATATGCAAGCGCCGGAGCGTCATTGATGCCATCCCCCACCATCAGAACATTCCCAAGCCTGCGGGCTTTGGCTACATAGGAGGCTTTGTCCTCTGGCATGACCTCGGCTCTGAAATCATCCAGTCCGAGATTCGCGGCGATGACCGAGGCGACATCCTTGTTGTCGCCCGTGAGCATGGTTATTTCCTCAACCCCGCCGTAGCGCATGCGGTTTATCGCGCGCTTGAAGTCATCACGCACCGGATCGTCAGTCTCAATTACGCCAAGCAACCTGCCAGCGCCTGAAACATAAATAAACGAGCTTGTTGGGCTGGTTTTCACCGGATCTATAAGATTGCGCACCTTGTGCTCCTGCATAAAAATACGCGATCCGACCAGAACGGCGCCGCCTGAGAAATCTCCAGTCTTTTCAATATGGGCAAGGATCCCGCGGGCCACAATGGTCCTGGTGTCCTTATGCTCGGGGATCTCCAGCTTGCGGCGTTTTACCTCATTTAAGATTGATACCGCCATCGGGTGCTTTGAGTGGAGTTCGGCAGAGGCGGCAAGACGCAGCACCGTATCAGGGGAGACTCCTTCTGAGGTAGCTATATTCACCACGGCAGGCTTGCCGCGCGTAATGGTGCCTGTCTTATCGAGGATCACGGTATCAATATGCGAGGCCTCCTCGATGAAGCTTCCGCCCTTTACCAGGATCCCTGATTTGGCCGCGCGGCTTATGGCAGCTGAAATGGCTGTCGCCGTTGAAAGCTTTAAGCCGCATGAGAAATCAATAAAGAGCATGTTCAATACACGCTGGATATCCCGCGTCGCCGCGTAAACAATCACCGCGGCTATAAACGAGACCGGAACTAAGGCTGTTGCCATGGAGTCGGCGTAATTCTGCACTGGGGCGCGGCGGTTATTCGCGTCCTCGACCATGTGTACAATACGCGCAAGTGAGGTGTCATCGCCAACGCGTTCAACCTTAAGCGTGAGATCGCCCAGGCTTACCACGCTTCCTGCGTAAGCCTTGTCGCCCCTTTTCTTGGCGGCAGGAGCGCTCTCGCCAGTGATGGCAGCCTGATCCACCGCGGCCTGCCCTTTAACCACCGTTCCGTCAACGCAGATCTTCTCACCTGTATGAACCGTAATGGTCATACCGGGCTTTACCTGCTCAACCGGAACCTTGCGCTCAGTGCCGTCCTTATCCACTATCCATACATCACGCACATCAAGCGCGACGAGCTTTTTGATGTTGCTGCGGGCGCGGCGGGCGGCGTAGGTCGTGAGCATTTCAGCGCAGTTTGAGAGCGTAAGCAGAGTAAGGCTTGACTCGGGTCTGCCGGCGGCAACAGAGGCCAGCACCGCGGTAACGGTAAGCGTGTCCGCGTTGGGCTTGCGCTCCTTTATCGCGCTGCCTATACCGCTTTTAAGCAGGTTTGCCGACATCAGAAGCACGGCGACCGAACGGAACAGCCCGGTTCCCGCGAACGCCGTCGGGCTGAATCTCTTGAGCGCCTCAAAAAACAGGAAGAAGCCCAAAGAGACACAGGCCGCCGTGCGGTGGGATCTGAAATCACCGTCAATATCGCTCTCAGGCGCGTTTTTAGGGTTTAAAACCCCGGCGGAATTTTTTACAACCTGGGAGCCTTTGCCGATTAACCTTGAGCCCAGGATTTTTGAAAGACACAAAAGCGCCATGGCCTTTGAGGCCTTTGAGCCTTCGATTAAGGTTATTTTCGCTGAGCCTTTCCCTATCACGGCTGACACCACATCAGGACAGCTTCTGAGCTTTGCCTCAGCTCTCGCGCACTCGGTATATTCAAAAGCCGTTGCGGGTAACGGGATTTTTATTGTTATCATTTCCTCACTCCGACATAACATCAGCACAAAGCGAAAGTCAGCTGTTTACTTATTTTGAAGACCCACGATCCTCAAGCGGCTTGGGGTCCGGGTGTGAAGGTCTTGCCAGAAGCGCAAGTCCCCACAGCAGGATCTGCGGGCCTGCCGGACGGTCACCGTAGAAAACCACTCTGCGGATCCCGTAAAACAACAGCGCAAGCCCGGCGATGCGCACAAAGAAGGCCGGTTCCGTGTGATTGATGAACCTGCCCACCTTTCTGGTAATACCGCGGGCGGTATCGCTGAGGCAGTTACTCACGTTAAGCGCTCCCGTGGGAATGATCGTCTGCTCCTGAATGGCGTGGGTTCCGGCGATTTCATGGGAGAGCGCGTCAAAGAGCGCGTTGATATCCTTCTCGTTCTGGGTATAGCTTACGGTAACCGATCCCAGGATTGGATTTACCCTGACAAAGGTGAACCCGGGGAGCGCCTTTAAAAGCTTTTCAAGATCCCGGCAGGCTGAGGTATTTCCGCGCAGGGCCTTGCATATATATCTTCTGCGGCCTTTGATCCTGTGGGCGATCACCATGCCTTCATTGCAGAAGATCCTCTCCCTCAGATACCTGCCAATCTTAATTCCCGTGTCAAAACCGGGAATTCCGCGCGCGTTGCCGTTCATCTGTCCTGTCATATCTGCCTCTCCAAAAGCGTGTCTCATACCCGAAGTCTGGCGCCCCTGATTATTTCGTCAACAAGCGATCCGGGAACGACTTTTAAAGGATCATAATTGATGGTCACACTGCCGGTAAGACGATTGATCTTCCATTGGGTAACCTCTTCCATACCGTCCAGCGCGTCACCAACATTTACATAGAGCTCATCGTCATGCTTGAGGGCGTCATAAATAACGCGGATCCTTCCCTCGTTGACATGAGCGACCTTGACCTTGCTTAAAAGATAACTGGCCTGCATTGATCTCGGAGCTAAAGAAGCGAGAACCGACGCGACGGACATAATTCAAAACCACCGTTTTAGTAACCTATAACTAACTATGAATTTTACCACACCAAAACCGCCATTTACCCGACAAAACGATATCAATTGTTAGAAAAAAAAGGACTATTGCTTCTGAAATCTGACTATCCGCAACCACGCCATCGCTATCCCGATGAGCTCAGTTTTTCTATCTCCAAAGCCTCCATATCTGACAGAGGGCTTAGCCCCATGCCTTAGCGCCAGCGTTATGCGCGCGCGAAAGTTCACCTGAGGTTATATCTGACTTTGCTTTACTGATATGATCGGTGCGCTTTATGGCGTTATTTATCATGCCTTATGCGGGACAAATTTAATGATAAAGAAAGACACTAATCACCAAGACTCTGCCATCTGTGAGGACGGGCACTCAGCCGTTGAAGAGCTTGAGGAGAAAATCGCCTGGCTTGAGGCGCAGCTTGATGCTCAGGGAGCTGAGCTTAAAAATCTGCAGGACAGCCTTTTAAAAATGCAAAGAGCCTTCCGCATGCTCGCCTCAAGAATGGAGGATCCATACGCGACAAGAAGTGAAAGCGATGAGGTTCCGCCGCCGCATTATTAAAGCTCTCCGACCCTAAAAAACAGGGCGCCTTTTCCGGCGTCCTGTTTTTTACGGAGAACAAGCGCTACATGGTTACGCCATCCTTCCAGATGACTATCTCGTTAAAGCCGCGTTTTTCAGAAACGCTCTTCTCACCTGAGGCTACCCTGACAATAAGATCCATAAGCTTTAAGGCAAGCTCGTCAGGATCAGCGCCCTGCGCGATGGAACCTGCGTTAAAGTCAATCCAGTTGCCACCCTTTTTCTCATAAAGCGGGGTGTTGGTTGAGATCTTAAGCGTAGGCACCACCGTGGCAAAAGGCGTGCCGCGGCCGGTTGAAAAGAGGATCAGATTAACCCCTGCGGCCGCAAGCGCGGTACAGGACACGCCGTCATTGCCCGGAGCCTGCAGAAGCGAAAGACCGCTGTTCTCGATTGAGTGGGTATACCTTATAACCCCGTTTACCGGGGCGTGACCTCCCTTCTGGACACAGCCAAGCGACTTGTCCTCAAGCGTAGTGATGCCGCCTGCTTTGTTGCCCGGAGACGGGTTCTCGGAAACCGTCTGACCATGGGACTGGAAATAGCCCTTGAAATCATTGATGAGTTTTACAATTTTCTCAAATGTAGCCTCATCCCTGGCGCGGTTCATCAAAAGCTGCTCTGCCCCGAACATCTCGGGGACCTCGGTCATGACACTGGTGCCGCCGGAGGCCACCAGAAGATCGCTCACACGTCCTATAAGCGGATTCGCTGTTATGCCGGAAAGTCCGTCCGAGCCTCCGCATTTGAGACCGATGCGCAGCTTGCTAAGCTTCTGCGGGGTACGGCGTGACCTGTCGGCAAAAGCGAGCATTCTGTCAACAAGCTTTCTTCCGGCCTCGTCCTCATCGGTTTCATCCTGACAGTTCAGAAAGGCTATACGCGGATCGTTCTCATCTAAGAATTTGCGGAAAACCCCGATGTTGTTATTCTCACAGCCTAGCCCCAGCACAATAACCGCGCCGGCATTCTGGTGGCGGGTGAGCGCAGCCAGAAGCCTCTGGGTGGTTTCCTGATCCTCTCCCATCTGCGAGCAGCCGTAGGGATGGGTAAGAGCCAGGCATCCGTCAACGTGCGGATAATTTTCCAAAACCTCTTTGGCGTAGGCGCAAAGCTCCTGAGCTACGTGGTTTACGCAAAATACCGTAGGAATTATCCAAAGCTCGTTGCGGATCCCGACCCTGCCGTCAGCGCGCTCATAGCCCATAAACTCAAGATCAAGCGGCGATGGAAGAGGGCTTGTAGTGTGCGTATAGCTGTAGCCCTTCTGCCCGGAGAGCGCGGTCTTCACATTCTCCACATGAACATGAGAGCCCTTTTTTATAAGCTCTTTTGCCTTGCCAATCGGATAACCGTATTTGATCACACCTTCATCCTGCGCGATATCGCGAAGGGCGAATTTGTGACCACGGGTGATGTCATCTAAAAGAGTGACACTGCCCTTTGAGGTTTCAACCAGGCTTCCTTTTTTGAGATCCTCAAGAGCCACGGCTACATTGTCCGCCGAGTTTATAACTATTGCTTTCATTTAGTCATGCTCCAGAAGATCGCGCATGGTCGCCCTGACACCGTCTGAGACTATGGCGTGTGTCAGCTTGGCGGTAAGCGATACCACATCAAGATCAGATGAGAGATCGCGTCCCCACAGCGAAACGTCAGACAGCGCGGCCTTAACCACCATCTGCGCCGAGGCCTCGGTCCTGTTATAAGGAGCCCATGCCGCGGAGAGGATCCTTACGGCGTTCTCGTCATCACGAAATTCCCCTACGCTTCCGTTCTCTCTTTGCACCCTCACCGGCACTTTACCTTCAGCGTTGCGGTACAGGCACAAAAACGCCGCGACAGCGAAACAGAGCTTCTTTGGAAGCACGCCCTGAGATCTGGCGTCAAGCAGTGAGGGGATCACGCGGGCGCGCATCTTTGAGGCGCAGTTCATGAGGATGGACACAAGCTGGTGATGCATTGAAGGATCCATGAATCTGGCAACTACCGCGTCGGCAAACTCCTTTAACATGCCTTTATCAAGCTTAACCGCCGGGATGATCTCGTCATAGATGACAGAACGGGCGAATTTGCCGGTTATGTCATCTGACATCATCTGATCCACGGTCTCAAGCCCGCAGATGTAGGCCGCAGGTACGTTTGAGGTGTGGGTGCCGTTTAGGATCCTCACCTTGCGCAACCTGTAGGGAGTTATGTCAGGGGCGATTACAACATTGAGCCCGGCTTTCCTAAAGGGCAGGAGCGTATCAACGCTGTCTGGTCCCTCAATTGCCAGGAAGTGGAATTTCTCACCACAGGTCATCAGGCGGTCATGAAAACCGATCTTCTTTTCATAGCTCTCAGCGTCAGCCTTCGGATATCCTGATACCACACGATCAACCAGAGTATTTAAAAACTGGCAGTCCTCATCAAGATAAGCCTGGAATTCACTCTCAAAGCCAAAATCGGACGCGTGCTTTTTTACGATCTCGCGAAGTCTGGTTCCGTTGTCCTCAATAAGCTCGCAGGGCATCACGGTTATGCCGCTCTCCCCGCAATTGCCCGTTCCCTTGAAGGCGAGGAAACGATCGTGCAGCAGTACGGTGAGTTTGGCGGGGAAGGTCGCCGGAGCGTGCTTTTCATCCAAAGCCTGCTTTTCATAGACAATGCCCGCCTCAGTGGTGTTTGAGAAAACGAATCTGACCTCGGGGTTTCTTGCGTAATTGCGAAGCTTCGACCACTGCTCCTCATCATAAGGATTTATGAAATCGCCAATGGTGTTTACTGTCTCTATGGTCTCAACGCTCTTTCCGTTTTCAAATCCGTGGAGGATCACGTTATAAAGACCGTCCTGCTCTTTTAAGATAGGGACAGTCCTGCCATGCTCGGTAGGCTGAACCGCGACCACACGGCCGTTGAAAAGATGTTTTTGATTAAGCTTGAAGAGCATCCAGTCGAGAAAGCCTCTTAAAAAATTGCCTTCGCCGAACTGAATGGCGCGAATTGGAAGATCCGAAGCTAGATCGGGTTTGACCAAGATGCTTAGTGTCTGCATGGTTATCACCTTAAAAAGTGCTGTATCCGTAAAGCAGACCGGTGCCATCTCATCCCCGAATTCCGGTCACTGTTATTATTTTAAAACCTGTCGCGGTTTTTTTGTCAAATATTCACCATCATTCAATAAAAAATATTACTGAGCGTTCCCTCAGTGAACGATCTTTCACAAAAAAGCTGTTTTGATGGTCTCGTTTAATGTAGATGAAAGAATCCCCCGTTTGAACGGGGGCAAAAGACGTTTAAATCATGATGCTGACGCAGTTATAAGTTTGTCGCGAAGACGTGTTGAAACATAAGAGAAGGCTACCGCCGCCAGCAGCACAAGCCCTGTGACGACCTGCTGTACATAGTCGTTTATGTTACACATCAGCATTCCGGTTGAAAGTACTCCCATAATGAGCACACCTACAATCACCAGCGGAAGTTTGCCCTGACCACCCATAAGGCTGATACCACCCAGGACTACCGCGGTTATTGCCTGCATCTCATAGCCTACGCCGGCTGACGGCTGTCCTGAATTGGTTCTTGAGAGCAGAACGAGTCCTGCGACACCTGAAAGAAAAGCGCAGAAAGCGTAACAGAACATCTTTACTCCTGTGACATTGACGCCTGAAAGACGTGACGCTTCCTCGTTCCCGCCGACTCCGTAAACATGACGCCCAATCGGTGTCTTATAGAGAATGAATATTCCAATTGCGAATACAATGATCATCAGGATAACAGGATATGGTATCCCGATAATGTAGCCCCGCCCGAATGGACTCAATCCCTGCCCAAAACCGAAGACAGGTAGTCCATCTGTAATGATATAGCCGGCGCCCCGAAGCGAGGTCATCATGCCAAGGGTAGCTATAAGAGGTGACATTTTAAATATACACACCAAACTGCCGGTGAAAAGGCCATAGACAACAGAGATCAGCAGCGTCACGATAATTGAAACAGGTATGTTAAAACCTTGTTTTAGCATGATTGCACAGGTCAGTGATGATATGCAGGCTATAGACCCTACTGACAGATCGATGCCTGAGGTTAGGATCACAAAACCAGCTCCAACGGATATGATTCCGATGATTGACACCTGGCGCAAAATGGTCGTAAGAGTCGAGAAAGAGAAGAAATTAGACGAGGCTATTGAGAATATGGCTATTAGCAAAGCCAAAATCAGGATTATGCCGTAATCCAACAGCCAGAGATAAAGTTTGTTGTTGTTCATTTGATGGTATTCCTTAAATCAGAGTGACCTTGTCTGCTTGCCCCTGCCGGTACTTGCCATTTCAAGGATCTTTTCCTGAGAGAACTCGCCACGTTTGAATTCAGCGGTGATCCTGCCCTCGCTCATCACGCAGATCCGCTCTGACATGCCTATAAGCTCAGGCATATCCGAACTCACCATAATGATGGATTTACCTTCATCAGCCAGTCGGCACATCAGGTTGTAAATTTCCTGTTTGGCGCCCACATCAATTCCACGGGTAGGTTCATCAAAAATCAGCACGTCACATTTGGTTGAAAGTATTCTCGCGAGCACTACTTTCTGCTGGTTACCGCCAGAGAGATTTTTTACGATCTGTTCTATGGAGCTTGTCTTGA
>SFGV01000008.1 GCA_004557545.1 Succinatimonas hippei | reverse complement strand
TAAAACCTGTGACCTTCCGATTATCGCCTTATGCGGCCAGGACAATGGTATATACGCTGAATCTCAGGCCGTTCAAAATATAAGCGTTACCTTAAACGACAAAGGCGACTACACATGCCGTACCATCGATCCTGACGGAAAGCCTATGTCCTTTTCGATGTATCCGGTAAAGGTAATGCCGTGAAGCTCAACCCTGCTCAGCAGGAGGCTGTAGACTACATTGATGGTCCATGTCTGGTTCTTGCAGGAGCCGGTTCGGGCAAGACCCGTGTTATAACCTCCAAAATTTCAGCCTTAATCAGGTTGCATTCCATGCAGCCTGACAGCGTATGCGCTGTCACATTTACCAATAAGGCAGCAGCGGAAATGCGCGAGCGAGTGGCCTCTGAGCTTGGGACACTAACAGCCTCTCAGATCACCATCTCCACATTCCATTCACTAGGTCTTTCCATAATAAGGAAGGACCACTCAATATTCGGTCTGGGACGTAATTTCTCGCTACTTGATGAATACGATCAAAAAAAGATAGTTAGGGACATTATCCGGGAGAAATTTCCTCAGCTGTTGCAGGACAGCTCTGACCGTCAGCTGACTGACGGCGCCTGTTCGGCTATTTCTTTGTGGAAATCCTCGTTAATCTCACCTGAGGACATGCACATCCGGGGTGACTGGACCAAAATGGCATACCGCATGTACGAGCGCTATCTTACAGCCTGTAATGCCATAGACTTTGATGATCTGATTTACCTTACTACCAGAAAACTGCGTGACGATCCTGATTTCCGTGAACGCTGGCAACAGGCCTTTCAATATGTGCTTGTTGATGAATATCAGGATACTAATGAAACACAATACCAGCTTCTCAAGCTTCTTACCGGCAGGTACCGGCGCTTTACCGTGGTAGGCGATGATGATCAGTCTATATACTCATGGCGGGGAGCGAGACCAGAGAATATCAGAGTTCTTGCCAGCGATTACCCTGATCTTAAGGTTATTAAGCTTGAGCAGAACTACCGCTCTACAGCCCGGATACTTCATTGCGCCAATTCGATAATCGCTCACAATGAACACGTATTTGAGAAGACTTTACGCTCTTCACTGCAGGAAGGACGCAAAATCCAGATCCACGAGGTTCAGACTGAAGATGACCAGAGCTCAAGACTTTCCGAGCTTATTTTCAGTCACAGGTATCACACAAAGGCGCCATGGCGTGATTACGCCGTTCTCTACCGCAGTAACTTCCAATCAAGATCCATAGAAAAAGCTTTTAGGGAAAACCATATCCCCTGCGTTATTACCGGAGGCACCAGCTTCTTTGAGCAGCAGGAGATCAAGGATCTGATGGGCTGGTGCCGGGTTCTGTGTAACCCCAGAGATGACGCGGCTTTATTGCGCATAATCAATGTACCGAGGCGGGGCATCGGTTCAGAAACCATTGCCGAGGTGGCCGGGCTTTCAAAGCAGACAGGGAAATCTTTGTATGACAGCATGCTTTCATCAGAGCTGGCTGAAAGGATCAACCCTCATCAGATGCAATCACTTGGAGCTTTTGTAATTCTTGTTACAAATCTCAGAAACCAGCTTTTCCGCAGGCACGATGCCCAGATGGCGTCATCTTTAATCGACACAATCGGTTATGAGCGTTATCTGAAGGCCTCTACTGACAGTCAGGTCGCGGGAGAAATCAAAGTAAAAAACGCCCGTACTTTTATGGAATGGATAAGCGATCTCATAACAGGAAAAGGGGGACGCGAAAAACTTACATTTCTTGAAGCGGTGGACAAGCTCGGTTTAAGGGAGATGCTAAACCGCAACAACGATTCTCAGGATGCGGACGCGGTTCAAATGATGACCCTGCATGCTGCAAAGGGACTGGAGTTCCCATATGTATATCTCGTAGGATGCGAAGAGGGACTCCTGCCTCATAAAAGCAGCTATGAACTTCCAAATGGCATTGCTGAGGAAAGAAGACTTTTCTACGTTGGGGTTACCAGGGCAAAAGAAGAGCTTAGTATTTTGCTCTGCCGCAGAAGACGTATCCGCGCAGAGGATGCGCAATCCGACATCAAATTCAACACTCCGTCGCGTTTTCTTTACGAAATGCCGCCTGAGGACCTGGAATGGCACCAGCTTGGTCAGAAAGTTACGGAAACTAAAGCTTTTTATCAGGCAGGGATCGACAACGCTTATTCGCAGATTGAACATATGCTGAAATCAGCGAAGGACTCACATGAGACCAAAGGCGTATTTTCAAATGTAAGGTGGCGGCCTCCGTTTAAAGATGAATGAACGGGTTTGCTCATAAAAAAGCGCCCCTTAATTTCGGAGCGCCTTTTACATCATCTGCTGATGACGGTATTAGTTGTTACCAACAGAAATCTCTTTCATGTCGGACATGTAGGCACGCAGCTTGCGGCCAACGACCTCGATCGGGTGATTGCGGATCGCGTCATTAACCTTGATAAGCTCGATATTATCTACCGAGGCGTCCCCCTCAAGAACTTTACCCTCAACATCCAGCCCCTGCTTGCTCATGAAGTCCTTGAGTAAAGGAATGGCAGCGTTGGCAAACAGGTAGTTACCGTACTCAGCGGTATCTGAAATGACCACGTTCATCTCATACAGGCGGCGGCGGGCGATCAGGTTTGCAATAAGCGGCAACTCGTGCAGTGACTCATAGTAAGCTGACTCAGGGTAAATTCCTGAGTGAGTCATGGTTTCAAACGCGAGCTCAATGCCGGCCTTGGCAAAGGCGATCATAAGGGTGTTGCGGTCAAAGTATTCCTGCTCAGAGATCTTTGTTTCGCATGGATCAGCGTGTTCAAACGCGGTCTTTGCGTAATTCTCTCTCCAGGTGTGAAGCTTGACGTCACCGTTGGCCCAGTCTTCCATCATGATGCGGGAGAACTCGCCGCTCTCAATATCGTCCATATGCTTGAGGTAAAGATCCTTTAAGATCTTCTTGAGCTCTTCTGCAAGGTAGAAGGCTTTGATCTTGGCAGGGTTTGACATCCTGTCCATCATATTGGTGATGCCGCCCTGCTTTAAGGCCTCGCAGGTGGTTTCCCAGCCATATTGCAGAAGCTTGCAGGCATAAGCCTTATCCATTCCCAGTTCAACCATGTGGTCGTACATAAGGATGGTAGCGGCCTGAAGAACGCCGCAAAGGATTGTCTGCTCGCCCATGAGGTCGGATTTAACCTCGGCGACAAAGGAAGAGCGCAGGCAGCCGGCTCTGTCTCCACCTAAGCCTGAAGCCCAGGCCTTTGCGATAGCCCATCCTTCACCCTTAGGGTCATTCTCAGGATGAACAGCCAGCAGCATCGGGGTACCAAAACCACGGCGGTACTCTTCACGAACTTCAGTACCAGGGGCTTTAGGAGCGACCATAACGACAGTGATGTCCTTACGGATCTGCATGCCAAGCTCAACAATATTGAAACCGTGTGAATAACCTAACGCGGCACCGCTCTTCATAAGAGGCTGAACAGCGTTTACCACGTTTTCATGCTGTTTATCCGGAGTAAGGTTTATAACCAGATCGGCAGTTGGGATAACCTGATCATAGGTGCCGACCTTAAAACCATTTTCTGTAGCGCGTTTATAAGATGCGCGTTTTTCATCAATAGCGGCCTGTCTGAGGGCGTAGCTGACATCTAATCCTGAGTCACGGAGGTTAAGTCCCTGATTGAGACCCTGCGCGCCGCAACCGACGATTACGACCTTTTTCCCCTTAAGGAAATTGCAGCCGTCTGAGAACTCGCTGCGGGCCATAAGCTCGCAACAACCTAACTGAGCCAGTTTCTGGCGAAGATTCAGAGTATTAAAATAATTCTGGGACATAATATCCTTCAAGTTCCACAACAAACGATTTTGTCTTCCACCCTAAAAGGTAAAATCATAATAACAGATTTTTTATAAAGTGGAATATAATTTAATAAGTATTGCATATTACGCAACTACATGATTTCAAAGAACTCATGGACACGGAGATTCTCAAGTGCTTGATTTGAAAGATGCTACTGCTTTCCTGAGGCTATGTGAGACATCAAATCTTACACGGACTGCAACGCTTTGCCATGTGAGTCCGTCTACTTTAAGCCGTACTCTCAACAAGCTGGAAAAAGAACTCGGAACCAAACTGTGCATACGTGACAAAAAAGGTGTTTTCATCACTGATGCAGGCCGCAAGTTTGAGGCTTTCGCGCGCAAAACCATAAGCGATTACGCGAGCCTTGAGGCTTCTTTAAAGAAAAATACCGCCGCTGTCAGCGGAACTGTAAGAGTATTCTGCTCAGTCACAGCCTGCTATATGTTCATTCCAAGACTTTTAAATGAGCTTCATTTAAAAGCACCGGAGCTCGAGATAAAACTTGAAACGGGAGACCCGGCTGAAGCTATTGGAAGGCTTCACTCTTCCGATGGTCCAGATCTCGCCATAAGCGCTCTGCCAAATGAAATAGACGATGACTTAATTTATGTCGATCTGGTAACTTTCCCGCTTATTCTGCTTGCCCCGAAGAAGCCGCGTTTTGAATGCATAGGCGGCTCTGATCTCGCGAATTACAATTTAGACGAGGTGCCGTTTGTAATGCCAGAACGCGGGCAGTTGCGATATGAGGTAGACAAATGGTTTTCGGCTCAGGGGGTCACTCCGAAAATTTATTCTGAGGTTGCCGGCCATGAGGCAATCGTAAGTCTTACCGGTCTGGGTTTTGGACTTTCGGTCGTACCAAAGCTCGTATACGACATTTCACCTTTTAAGAATGATGTCTTTATTCTAAGAGAATTGCCATGGGCGGATTTTCGTGTGGCGCTTTGTTCTCTCAGGAAGAAAGCCCAGAATCCGAGGATCCAGACAGTAAACCGGATAGCAGGAAGTATCGCGCCGAGTTTTGAGCCGGATCTTACAAGACGCAGATCAGGCGCTGACAGCGTGCTCTGACGCCAGTCGGTCAGTTAACAAAAAAGTTGTATATTAACCATGTAAAGTTTTATCACCTTTACCATTGCGGTTTGGCGCGTTTTAACTATCACGTTTAAAGTAACATCCAAAATAAAGTTTAAGGAAAGCGGAGAAATTTCATGTTCCACAATATCGACCCCACTACGACTAAGGCATGGAAAAAGCTAAGCAAACACTACGAACATACCCAGGACAGAACTCTTAAGGAACTCTTCAAGGAAGACAAGGACCGCTTCTCGAAATTTCATCTGACTACCGGCAATAACGATATTCTCGTTGATTTTTCAAAGAACATTATCAGTGAGGAAACGCTCTCCTTACTGCTTGAGCTTGCAGAAGAAACTAAGCTCAAGGACAACATTGAGGCAATGTTCTCAGGCGAGAAAATCAACCGCACTGAGGGACGCGCCGTTCTGCACACAGCGTTGCGCAATTTCTCAGGCAAGCCTGTTTTGGTTGATGGAAAAGATGTCATGCCTGAGGTGAAAGCCGTTCAGGCAAAGATGAAGGCGTTCTGCGATGAGGTGATCTCCGGAAAATGGAAAGGCTACACCGGCAAGGAAATCACCGATATTGTTAACATCGGCATCGGTGGTTCAGATCTGGGGCCTGCGATGATTACTCTCGCTCTGACCCCTTACCACACCCGCCTGCACGCTCACTTCGTCTCAAACATCGATGGAACCCACATCGTTGAGACTCTCAAAAATCTGAACCCTGAAACCACCCTGTTCCTGATCGCCTCAAAGACCTTCACCACTCTTGAGACAATGACAAACGCACACACTGCCCGTGACTGGTTCCTCAAGAAAGCCAAAGACGAGAAGTTTGTCGCCAAGCACTTTGTAGCTCTCTCAACCAACACCAAGGGAGTTAAGGAATTTGGTATTGACCCCAAGAATATGTTTGAGTTCTGGGACTGGGTTGGCGGCAGATATTCATCATGGTCAGCGATCGGTCTTTCTATCGCGCTTGCCTGCGGATATGACAATTTCGAGGAATTCCTCAAGGGCGGTTACGAATATGATCAGTATTTCCGCACCACTCCTCTTGATAAGAACATTTCGGTAATCCTCGCTCTCATCGGCATCTGGTATAACAATTTCTATGGCTACGAGACCGAAGCTATCCTTCCGTATGACCAGTACATGGCCCGTTTCCCGGCTTACTTCCAGCAGGGCAACATGGAGTCAAATGGTAAGTCGGTAGATCGTGACGGCAAAAAGATCACCGATTACCAGACCGGCCCTATCATCTGGGGTGAACCTGGCACCAACGGTCAACACGCCTTTTACCAGTTAATCCATCAGGGAACCAAGATCATTCCCTGCGACTTTATAGCTCCGGCTATCAGCCACAACCCGATTGGCGATCACCACGTAAAGCTCATCTCAAACTTCTTTGCCCAGACCGAGGCTCTGGCCTTTGGCAGAAGCAAGAAGGACGTAATAGCTGAATATGAGGCAAAAGGGATCCCTGAAAAAGACTACAAAGATGTTGTTCCTTTCAAGGTATTCCGCGGCAATCGCCCTACCAATTCGATTCTGGTCAAGGAAATCACCCCGCATACTCTTGGAATGCTGATCGCTATGTATGAGCACAAGATTTTCGTTCAGGGTTCTATATGGAACATCTACACCTTTGATCAGTTCGGTGTGGAGCTGGGCAAGAAGCTGGCGCTGAAGATCATCCCTGAGCTCACCTCGGACAAGGAGATCACAAGCCACGACAGCTCTACCAACGGTCTCATCAACGCTTATAAAAAAATGAAATAGCTTTGGCCGCGTCTTACGCGCCACACTGATAAAATGCCCGAGGGGATTTATCCCCCGGGCATTTTGCGTCATTTATCTGAAGCATTCATAGGTACTTAATATTTAAGACGCTGCAAATATGACATTAACTCACATCATCGCACTCTCGTTAATCCAGGGGCTGACAGAGTTCCTGCCAGTATCATCAAGCGCTCACCTAATTCTGCCTTCACAGCTTCTTGGATGGCCTGATCAGGGTCTGGGTTTTGACGTCGCGGTTCACATCGGAACCCTTGCGGCAGTCGTGATCTATTATTTCAGAGACCTTATTCAGATCGCCATCGGAACACTAGCCGCGCTTTCTGGCCGCGGCATGGGAATGCAGGCAAAAATCGGTTTTTGCATGATCATAGCCACGATCCCCGCCGCACTTGCCGGAATGCTCTTTGAGGCACAAATAAGTACTATGGCGCGCAGCATAAGCATCATAGCCTGGACTACTATTGGTTACGGTCTCCTTTTAGGTCTGGCATCATTTTTAAACCGCCGTGTTCTCAGGACTGATACGCTAAATAACAACGAACGTCCGGACTCACTCAGAACGCTCTCATGGGCGCGCGCGGTGATTATCGGGCTTTCGCAGGCGCTGGCCCTGATCCCCGGAACATCCCGCTCAGGGATCACGCTTACAGCGGGTATGCTTACCGGTATGAAACCTCAGTCTGCCGCCCGCTTCTCATTCCTGCTTTCAGTACCTGTAATCCTTGCGTCAGGAGTGCTTGAAAGTCACAAGCTTATTTCAAACCCGGCGATCTCAGGAGCGACTCCCTATGAAATGTTGCTCGGCGCAATTATTTCTTTTGTCTCTGCCATAGCTGTAATACATTTCTTTATGAAATTCATAGCAAGATCCGGTATGACCATATTTGTAATCTACCGTCTTGTTCTCGGAATCGGACTGCTCTATTTTCTAGGTGAGATCTGAGAAAAATTTCGATGCATGACAGTATCGGACTAAAAAAGATTATCCAGAGCAGCTAGTCGTTATATAGAGAGCTACCCGGAACGCGCTGCATTATTGACAGAGAATGAATATGACTGAAGAACAAGAGCTTGATTTAGATTACATCCCTCTTCACGTACATTCGTGCTACTCGATTAATGACGGTCTTGAGAATGTAGGTCCTATAGTCAAGCGCGCCTCAAAGATGCACTTTCCTGCCATAGCCGTAACCGACTGGTGTAACATGGCCGGCTTTGTGCGTTTTTACAACGCATGCAAAAGCGCCGGGATCAAGCCAATAATGGGAGCCGATCTCAAAGTGCGCGAGAAGAGTGTTCCGGGCGAGGCTGAAAAAACCTTCTGGGTAACGCTGCTCGCGATGAACCGCACAGGCAAACAGAATCTGTACGACATTCTCTCAAGAGCGTGGCTTGACACCGGAAGTCCTGATATCGCACAGGTAGCCGCTACAGTTGATGATCTGGCTGAATATTCTGAAGGCATAATTCTGCTGGACGGGTTTCGAGGCGACATTGCCTTGATGAATACTGCAAACGAAAAGCAGGAAATTGAAAAGCGCATGGCCTTCTACATGAAGTATTACCCTGACCGCTTTTGCTTTGAAATCACAAGAACCGGACGCCGCGGCGAAAGTGAGTTTGAATCGGTCGCGCTGGATCTTTGCCTTAAGTACGGGATCCCTCCAGTTGCTACAAACGATACCCGTTTTCTGTTAGGTCCTGATGATGTTCCCTCTGACGGCATACCCGATTTTCGTGTCCACCAGATCCGCGTATGTATACAAAAGGGTGTTCAGGCCGGTGACTTGTCAGTTGAACGGGAGTATTCCGATCAGCAGTATTTAAGAAGCGCCGCGCAAATGCGGGAGCTATTTTCAGATTTACCTGAGGCGCTAGCCAACACCAGAGCTATTGCCGCGCGTTGTAACACGGATATTGAACTTGATGTTCCGAGGCTTCCGCACTTTGACACTGGCAAACTCAGCGCCGCCGATTATCTGCGCAAGGCCGCCCATGATGGTCTTGATAAACGCCTTGAATTTCTATACCCGGATCCTGCTGAAAGAGAAAAACAGCGACCAAGGTATGAAGAAAGACTTAAAACCGAGCTGAATGTCATTATCAAAATGGACTTCCCCGGATACTTCCTTATAGTTATGGAATTTATCCAGTGGTCTAAAGATCATGGGGTTCCGGTAGGTCCGGGGCGCGGATCGGGAGGCGGCTCGCTCGTCGCGTACGCGTTGCGCATTACTGACTTTGACCCTCTGCGTTTTGATCTGCTTTTTGAAAGATTTTTAAACCCTGAGCGTGTATCCATGCCTGACTTTGATGTCGACTTCTGTCAGAAGAAGCGCGCAATGACACTCAGGCATGTTGTGGATCACTACGGCAGGGAATCCGTCTCACAGATTGCCGCCTTTGGCACACTCGCCCCTAAAGCCGCGATTCAGGGAGCAGGACGCGCTCTGGGAACTCCTCTTGGAGCTGTCAGAAGAATTACCGCGATGATCCCCGAAAAGCCGGGAGTCACTTTCAACGACGCGCTTGGAATAGACAAGAAAGGCAACCCCTGTACTCCGCTGTCTCCTGACTTTCTTAATTTTTACAACAACGCCAAAGCCTCAGACGACAAAGAAACCATAGAGCTAATCGACATGTCCAGACGGCTTGAGGGCGTGATCCGCAGTATTGGCAAACACGCCGCCGGAGTCGTCATTTCACCTACAAGAATCGCTGAATTCGCTCCTGAGATGCTTGACTCGGATGGAAACCCGATAACCCAGTATGACAAAAAAGACGTGGAGCACGCCGGTCTGGTTAAATTTGACTTCCTCGGGCTTACGACACTAACAATCATCGATGAGGCCAAGGTCATGATCGATGAGAGACGCAAGCGTGAAGGCAAGAAGCCGCTTAATATCGCCGCCATTCCTTATGACGATGAAGCATCTTACAAAATGCTTCAGCAGTGTGAAACCACTGCTGTTTTCCAGCTTGAATCAACTGGCATGCGTCAGCTTATAGGGAAAATGCAGCCAGACCGTATCGATGATCTGGTCGCGCTGGTAGCGCTGTACCGTCCGGGGCCTCTGCAGAGCGGCATGGTTGACCATTTCGTTGAACGCAAGCATGGACGTGAGAAGGTTTGTTACCCGCAACCTGATTTTCAGGATCTGGATCTCAAACCGATACTTGACTCAACCTACGGCGTAATTGTTTATCAGGAACAGGTGATGCAGATAGCACAAGTGCTGGCTGGCTATTCACTTGGAGGTGCGGACATCCTAAGACGCGCCATGGGTAAAAAAATCAAAGCCGAAATGGATGCGCAAAAGGATGTCTTCAGACGGGGCGCCGCGAAGAAAGGCAAAGATGTCGGGATCGCGATGAAGATCTTCGAGCAGGTTCAGCAGTTCGCTGAATATGGATTTAACAAATCCCATTCTGCAGCCTACGCCCTCGTGGCCTGGTGGACTTTATGGCTCAAGGTTCACTATCCGGCCGAATTTCTGGCGTCAATGATGACCTCAGACTGTTTAAAGACAGAAAAGTTAATTTCTTATATCTCGGAGGCAAACCGCCTTGGGGTTAAGGTAAACCCTCCTGATGTAAATATTGGCAGGTTTTCATTCGGTGTAGACCTGAAGGGGAATATTGTCTATGGCTTTTCTGCGATAAAGGGCATTGGCGAGCGTCTTGTAGATCGTATTCAGAAGGAAAGAGAACAGAACGGCCCGTACAGCAGCCTTTTTGATCTGGTAGCCCGTGTCGGCAGCGATTTTCTTTCAAAGGGTATGCTTGAAGCTCTGATTAAAGCCGGCGCACTTGACTGTTTCGGACAGGATCGCGCGAGCATGATGGCAAGCATACCGACTGCACTGCGCTACGCCTCGCAGAAACAGGAGAACAACGAGACCGGACAGATGGATCTTTTCTCATCTGTCAGCGCCATGGTTACCCCTTCTTATGTAAAGGTTCGGCCTTGGAGCGAAAAAATTAGACTTGCCCATGAGAAGAAGATCCTGGGGCTTTACCTTTCAGGTCACCCGATTGACGCGTACAAGACAGAAATAGCGCACTATACCAGGGGGCTTACCATTGCCAACATGCAACCGGGAACCGTTCAGAAACCAAGACCGGTGCGGATCGCGGGAGTCGTCGTTTCCTCCAATATGCGTATGTCCAAGAAAAATGACGGCTCCAGGTTTTACATTGTGACCCTGGATGACAGCACAGGTACCTTTGAGGTGGCTTTCTTCGGGGCAAAGTCCGTTATGTATCAAAGCATTCTGGATGAGCGTGAAAAAAGCTCTAACAGGAAGCATGGACGCGGGATCAGACAGAATGAAGAGGAGCAGCCTTCTCCGCTGATCCTGATTGTGGACGGTATGCTTTATACGGATGATGACGGCATGACCAAGTTGCGTGTTCAGGGGATCAACTCACTAGAACAGCTGAGAGAGCGCGAGGCCAGGGTCATTAAGATCTCAATTGATGAGGATGAGCTGAAAAACTGCGGCTCGGAAATAGCAGGACTGCTGGAAGCGAGCAGAGTAAATGCCGATGAACTCAGAAAACGCGCCGCCCGCGCTGACGATCCGTCCCTAGAGCCACGAGGATGCACCCTGGATCTTATGATTGGGAACACCAGAGCTGATATGAGGATCAGCAGGTATCTGTTTATACCCTCAGACCGGCTAATTGATGGCTTAAGGGATATCGCGGGCAGTAAGTCTGTCAGGGTAATTTATTAGAGATAACCTTAAAATCAAGATATCCAACCGCAGGCGGTAGCTTCAGGAAACGATTTTCACTCACCCACAGGATCTCACGCGCCGTTTCCTCTTGTGGAAGAAATGACGTAACCCACATCGGACCCTTAGCGCCGGGGATCCTGTCTAAAAGGGAACAACGGGCTGTCCCGGGAGGGCAGCCTCTGGCTGAAGCTTTCATGTCAGAGGGTCTGATATTGACTCCAGAGAGACCGCCAATTCCCCGTCCTGTCACCTTCAAAAGACACTCCTTTAAGGTCCACAAGCCGGTAAAACGTTCAAGCTCTCTTCGCGGATCGATTTTTACAAATGACAATTCGTCAGAATTGAGAACCCTGCGCTCAAGGCCTTCAAGATTGTGTCTTTGCTTTAAAAGCTCCAGATCAATCCCAGTTTCGGATCCGGCTACGCAAACCGCGATCAGATCCCCGCTGTGACTTATGTTGAAGAACACGTTACTTAAACTGTCAAAATAAGGCTTGCCATGTTCTGCCGTTGAAATATGGGGAAGAGTGTCCGAAATTGAGAGCTCCCGCAGCATCAGCTGCAAAAGCGTCCGCCCGGCTAAAAAAGCAGCCTTGCGGCCTGACGAGCCAAAACGGGCGGCATGCTCATGAAAGGATCCTGGTAATAGTTCTGAGCGTGCCGCAAGATCAGGTATGCGACCTAGAGCGATCATAAAGGCCTGTCACCGTGCTCAAGACCGGAGAAAAGCTCCTTTCGAACCTGCTTGAGCCCGGTTGTCCCCTGATCATTCAGACCATGCTCATCCTGTGCTTTTGCTTCTCTTACTTTTGAGAAAATTGCAGGATCGACAACCAGAGACTTATTATCAGAGTGCTCCTCCCCTGTTTTCTGATTGTCGTTTTCAATTACTGAAGCCGTCTCATTATTTCGATCGCTATTTGCAGCGGAGTCTTCTTTTTTCAGGTTTCTTCTTGATCTGATGCGCTTAATCAGGAAAGGTCCTGTGAACAATACGTATACAACGGCTGAGATCCCGCCGCCAAGTACTTTGTAGCCGGTCGATCCCAACCACGGGATACCTGAAAAAAAAGCAAGATCCATAAACGTTCTTGGCATCACTATGCCAAAGAAAAGGCAAAGATCGCCTATAAGCATCGCAATGACACCTCGTTTAAAGCAGTGCGGAACAAAGCATGCTATGAGACCTAAAATGACCAAAGTCCAGCCTGCCGCACTGAAAAAATCTTCAACTGATGCCATCCGCTTCACCTTTATGATTTCAGGCTAAAATGTTCAGGTTAAATTCTAGCAAAAACCATAATCATCATGCTCTTCGTATCAACCGTAAATCCTATAGCCTTTTCAATCGGGCCTCTTGAAATCCGATGGTACGGGTTGCTCTTCTCAGGCGGCTTTATAATCGGCTACTTCATTATGCAGATGATGTTCCGCCACCGTCATTGGAAAAGCGATGATCTGGATCGCATGCTGGTCTGCATGTTTTTAGGTACAGTCATAGGCGCGCGGCTCGGGCACTGTCTTTTCTATGAGCCAGACTATTTCCTGTCCCACCCTCTTGAAATACTAAAGATCTGGAAGGGCGGACTGGCAAGTCACGGCGGGGCAGCCGGAGTACTGATAATCATGGCATGGTTCTGCCATCATTACCGTTATAATTTCATGATGCTTGCCGACATGATGGTGGTTCCGACTGCGCTGGTTTGCGCGCTCATAAGGGTAGGGAACTTCATGAATTCCGAAATAGTCGGGATCCCTACCAACGGTAGCTTCGGTGTGGTTTTCACCGCGCTTGGCGAGGATTTTCCCAGATATCCGGCACAACTGTTTGAGGCCGCGTGCTATTTCACGATTTTTATCCTGCTATCCCTGCTCTTCGTTTTCTGGAGAAAACGCAACAGCGGAATGCTTTTTGGGTTGTTTGTTTTTTCGGTATTTTTATCAAGATTCTTAATAGAATACATCAAGGTCGAACAGGCAGACTACCTCACAGGCTCCTCGCTTACTGTGGGACAGTACCTCAGTGTGCCATTTATAATCGCAGGTCTTGCAATCATGCTTCTCGCTCACAAGGGCAGGTTCGGTAAGAGCGCCTGTCCTGTTAAGCTGAGTGATACCAGTCAAACAACAGACAAAAAAGATAAGTGATTTTATGAATACAGAGATAATTGTTCTGGCTGCCGGGAAAGGCACCAGAATGAAATCAAAAAAACCAAAGGTTCTGCATCCTGTCGCGGGTGTTCCAATGCTGGGAAGGGTGCTTGAGAGCGCGTTCAGACTCTCTCCGCGCGCGATCCATGTTGTCGCGGGCTTTGGAGCCGCACAGGTCTCTGATTATCTTGAAACTCTGCCCTCTGAAATCAGCGCGCTGACTGACACTGTCATTCAGGAAAAGCAACTGGGAACGGCTGACGCGGTTTCGTGCGCGATTGATAGGGTGCATGATGACAGCATGGTGCTGGTGCTGTATGGAGATACCCCTCTGGTGCGCCCTGAGGATCTCAGGAATTTTCTTGCGCAAAGCGCAGCCTGTGACATGGGCATCCTTACCGCGATTATCCCGGATCCGACAGGCTATGGCAGGATAATCCGCTCTGCCGGCGGCTCTTTTATGTCAATTGTTGAAGAAAAAGACGCCACAGACCAGCAACGAAAAATCAATGAGATAAACACCGGAATAATCTGTTCCAGGGCCTTGGCGCTTAAGGAGGCTTTGCCTGAGGTAAAGAATTCAAACGCTCAGGGAGAATATTACCTGACTGATGTTCCGGCTATCATGCTCGCAAAAGGGAGGAAGGTCTCTCTTACCCGCGCTGGTGATTTCAATACTCTTTGCGGAGTCAACTCAAACCTTCAGCTCGCGCAGGCCGAGGCAGCTTATCGCGAGATAACCTCGCGCGCCCTTTTGGATGCGGGAGTCACACTGGCAGATCCCAAACGTATCGATGTGCGCGGAAGCCTGCAGTGCGGAACAGATTGTTTTATAGACATTAACTGTCTGTTTGAGGGCAGGGTTGTGCTTGGCGACAATGTAATTGTCGGCGCGGGCTGCGTCATAAAGGATTGCAGCATCGGAGACGGAACCATCATATCTCCTTACACCATAATCGAGGGATCAACTATAAAACGCGCCGCGACTATAGGACCATTTGCCAGACTTCGCTCTGGTAATGTCTTAGAAGACAGAGTACATATAGGCGATTTTGTAGAGCTTAAAAAAGCCCATATGGGAGAAGGAACCAAAGCCGGACATCTCTCGTATATCGGGGATGCTGAATTTGGCAGGGACATTAACGTCGGAGCAGGCACCATAACCTGCAACTATGATGGAGCTAACAAGCATAAAACTGTTGTCGGTGATGATGTATTCATTGGATCGGATACTCAGCTGGTAGCTCCGGTAACCGTACCGTCAGGCGTTACCATCGGTGCCGGAACGACCTATACCAGACACATTCAGGCAAATGAAGGAGCGCTTGTTATAACCCGTGCCGGGAAAACCATAATTGACGGCTATAATCGTCCTAAGAAAGAATCTCCCAAAGGCAAATAACCGGAAGAAACTGAGGTCAGCATTATGTGTGGAATTGTAGGGGCCGTAGCTCAGCGCGATGTAGCGCCAATACTGCTTGAGGGTCTGTCAAGACTTGAATACCGCGGTTATGACAGTTGCGGGATCTGCACCATCTCAAACGGTTCGCTTCGTTGCATAAAAACTACCCAGAAAGTGCGCGTGCTTATGGATATGGTCCGTGATGAGGGATGCCCCGGCAAAACCGGAATTGCCCACACCAGATGGGCCACACATGGTGTGCCTACCGCTACCAACGCCCATCCTCACATAGTCGGAACCCTCTCAATGGTTCATAACGGGATCATTGAAAACTTCGCCCAGATGAAGGAAACGCTGGTTAAAGAAGGCTACGCGTTCAAATCACAGACTGATACCGAGGTACTGCTGGCGCAGATACACTTTTTACATGTAAAAAAAGGGCTGCCGCTTAAAGAGGCTTTCGCCACCGCGCTTCGAGGCGTAAAAGGCTCTTACGCGCTGGCGCTTATTGACAGTGAGGATCCTGACACCATCTACGCCGCCCGCTATGGGTCACCTCTGGTTATAGGTCTTGGGATAGAGGAGAATTTCGTTGCCTCGGATGTACTGGCCCTGTTGCCGGTTACTCGCCGTTTCATCTATCTTGATGAAGGCGAAATAGCCGTACTCACCACAAAGTCAGTCAGGATTTACTCATTAGATCTTGTAGAGCATCATCATGAGATTTGCGAATCAGATCTGGACGCCGAGTCAATTTCAAAAGGCAAATACCGTCATTTCATGCAAAAAGAGATCTTTGAGCAGCCTGAAGCCCTAAAGAACACTGCTATGGGCAGGCTTGGCGCGGACAATGCCGATCTCAGCTCGATCACCGGCTTTGATCCAAAACTGCTTGAAAAGACTGATTGCATCAAGATAGTAGCGTGCGGTACTTCTTATCACGCAGGGCTTGTTGGGAAGTACTGGCTTGAGGAACTGGCCGGAATCTCAACATCCGTTGAAATCGCGTCTGAATACCGTTACCGTCGCGCGGTGGTAAAAGACAATACGCTTTTCATAACTATATCCCAGTCAGGAGAGACCGCCGACACACTGGCCTGTCTCAGACTGGCCAAAAAACAGGGCTACAGCGCTTCTCTGTGCATCTGTAATGCCGGCTCCTCATCGCTGGTGCGCGAAAGTGATTTCGCGATGCTCACCAGAGCCGGGGCTGAAATAGGGGTCGCGTCAACCAAAGCCTTCACCACCCAGTTGCTTTCGTTGCTTCTGATCACGCTCTATCTTGGGCGCACGCGCAAAACCATTAGCGCCGAGGAAGGCAGGAAAATAGTAAACGCCATAAAGGCGCTTCCGGATGCCGCACGCGAGGTGCTTTCTGGTGACGAAAAAATAAAGGAACTCGCTGGCCGCTTCGCAGACAAACACAACTGCCTGTTCCTTGGACGGGGCATAATGTACCCGATTGCCCTTGAAGGCGCTCTTAAGCTTAAGGAGATCAGCTACATACATGCCGAAGGATATGCAGCCGGCGAACTCAAGCATGGGCCGATAGCCCTTATAGATGAGACTATGCCTGTGGTTGTGGTTGCCCCGGATAACGCGCTTTTGAGCAAGCTTGAATCAAATATTGAGGAGGTACGCGCCCGCGGAGGCAGACTCTACGTGTTCTCTCAGGAGGGCAGTAACGCGTTTAAGGATGATAGACAGACCAATATAATAAAACTGCCCGCGGCAGATCCTGTTTTACAGCCAATCCTCTTTACGCTGCCGCTTCAGCAATTAGCCTACCATTGCGCTGTAATCAACGGCACCGATGTAGATCAGCCGCGCAATCTTGCCAAGTCGGTAACTGTAGAGTAATGACAAAGAGCGCTGTACTAAAGAGAGGGAAAAATGACTGAAAGCGCCGGCTCCTCAAGGGCGGCGCTGTGCTTTGCCTTCGCGGCGAAGGATTTCGCGCTTATTTACGGAACTGCTTTTTACTTTGTATATCTGTTCTCGGTTCTGGAATTCGATCCTCACCTGCCGGTCTGGCTTTGGATCCTCGGGCTAACCGCTGCCGGATGCTGTGAAGTAATCGCCGGTTTTTTATACGATCATCTGATCTCCCGCCACGCGCTGTTCAGATCCTGTCTTTTGGCGGGAACGTCCGTATTTTTGGTTTTGATGTTCATACTGCCTTCGCAAGTTGACAATAACCTAGCCTGCGTTCCGGTTTTCTTCGGTTTTTTGTTCTGCTACGGCTCGGCTATGGGCTGCTTCATGGGGGATATAGCGGAATTTGCATCAAAAATGCATCTGCGCGAAAGCCTGCTTTCTTTTCCTCAGGGAATTGGTTTTGCTATTTCTACAGTTCTTTGCGGTCTTTACATATACATTCTGAATTTTGTCTCCGATGGCAGTGATTATGTATACATATACACATCAGGTTCAGTTATTGCCGCGTTATTTATTCTCATATTCCATGAAAATCTTCAGCTAACCTCAAAGCCCCGCTCCGGAAGGATTAACTCAATAAGGCAGGCTCTCGCCCTCTTATTCTCAAACGACCAATTGCTTACCACGGGTACGGCCGCCTTTCTCCGCGAGTTTGCAGTAGTGCTTCAGATCCTGGCGCTTGCAGTTTATGCGCTTTATTTCAATTCACTGGTCTGGATGCTGTCACTGTTTATTCTCGCGCCGGCGGTCACCCGGCCAATCTCAGGGATCATGTATTCCGGAGCCTGCGATATTTTTCCAAGACGCAGTATTTACATGATAGCCACCGTCATGGCTTTCTGCGGAACTCTGTGCGCTGCGCTTTTGGACATAGCCAGCGATACTCTTACCGCAGGAGTGGTAATGGCTCTGGCTCTTGGCAGTTTCGGAAGCGGATGGATGTTGTCAACAATCTGGACTATGGGAGCCGATTGCGCTGATTATGGGGAATTCAAGCTCGTCCGCAGATCGCCTGCTCTTTGCTTTTCATTTATAGGTGGCTGTCGTTGCGCTGGCTGCGCCGCCGCCGCGGTAGTAAACATTTTCGCGACATCACTGGCAAGCCATTATTACCGTCCACTCGGATCAGAGGTCGCGCTTTATGCTTTCCGCGCTCAGATAGTGCTGTCAGCGCTCTGTGTCATATCATGTGCCTTTATCTACAACGCGCATTACAAACTAAACGGGAGTGTTATTGAAAACATCATTTCAGGACTTGAACGTACCCATCTGGGACTTCCCAAGACTGTAAAGCTTCTCTCACACCCGCTCAGATACGCGTTATGCCGCAAAAGCGTTATTTGTCATCTCGACAGCCCAAGCGTGGATGAGGTAATAGACGCGCTTTGCGGAAGGCTTGGACTTATACACGCAGTCTCGGATCCAGCGGCTTTTAGAAATATGGTCAGACAAAAGATGCAATTTACGCCTGCCGGGGTTGCTGAGGGTATTGCGATCCCGCACGCGAGCGGAAAATTTGTAACACGACCAGCCATCGCGGTCGCGACGCTCGTTTCCCCTCTTGATTTCAGCGCTCCGGATGGCAGAAAATGCGACTTGATTTTTTTGCTGGCAGCTCCGGATGACGGTCAGTCCTACATCACCCTGCTCGGTCAACTTGCGCTGATGCTGAGCGTCGATGGATTTGCGGACCGGCTTCGCAACTCAATGACTGCTTCTGAAATTACAGACAGGATCCTCGAATGCGAAAAGCATATTCCTTTATAATCATTGCCTCGCTTACTATCATTACCACTTTAACCAGAGTCAGTGCCGAACCCGCGGTATGCGCGGCAACGCAGACCTACAGCGCTATTGAGCCTCTGAAATCACAACGCTCTTTCAAAGTCCTGTACGGAACCTCAGAGGATCTTGAAGCGAAAATCACTAATCATGAAGCAAAATGCGACATAGTGATAAGCTCGGATGAAAAACTGCCGCTCATTCTTATTCGCTCAGGTCTTGGGGATCAGGCGCATCTTCACGCTTTTGTCAGAGCTCCGCTGGTTCTGTGGTCTGCCGATCCTTCCCTGCTTGACTCAAAGGCTCTGGCTGTTTCCAACAAACAGCTCAGATCGCTTGCTGTTCCTAAAGCCGAACTCACTCCTGCCGGGTACGCGGCGACACAGATAGTCAGAAGATCCGACTTCCCGACAGAATATCTTAAAGGCCGCATATACAGACCCGATCACGAGTTTCAGGTACTGGCCATGGTTGAAAGCGGGAACGTGCAAGCTGGTTTTCTCACCAAACCTTTAATTCTGGGATCTGACGGCATGCCCAAGGGTTCATACTGGCAGGTGCCGCGGGACAATTATCCTGAACTTGATTACTACATATTGCTTTTAAACAACGCCATCCCCTCTAAAGAGGCAACTGATCTATATACCTTTTTTAAGGATGATCCGGCGGTTCTCAGATCCTTTCAGCGTGCGGGCTTTGACAAACCCCTGCATTGAGAGCATTCAGGAAACCATGTAAATATCGAAACGACACGTTCCGCCATCGACGCTTCCTGAAGGTGATAGCCTGTCTTTGCATAAACGATCCGCTCCGGCAGGACGCTTTACGATGACTCTTCTCGTGGCTCTACCCAACAGCTGTGGCAGAACCTGCTCTGAGTCCTCATCAGGTCCCGCGAGTATCTGGAGCACTCTCATTTCCTTTCGCACCAGAGCACTCTTGCGCCTTTTAGGAAACATGGGGTCGTAGTAGACGCTGTCGGCTTTTTCTGATCCCGTGTGAGATGTCAGAGAACCAATAGACGCGAGTCGTGGGAGTCCATTTGGGATGGAATTTATAAAATCATAGCTATCGCGCGCTCTTTTCAAAGCGTCATAAAGCAAAGCCCAGACCACAGGGTTACGCTCAAACATCACAACTTTTGCGCCCGCGCACTGAAGGACGAAGGAATCACGTCCAAGCCCCGCGCTAGCGTCATAAACCGTGGGGTCTTCCATACTGCCCATTACGGCTCGGCATACTGCCTCACTGTGCCTTCCACTGTGTAAGGCCCGCCATATCAGGTCACGCGAGGTGAAGTCCAGAAAAAAAGCGTGACGATCTCCCGGGAGCAAAAGCTCAGTGCGCTCCGAAAAGCGGAGCAACGGATCATTTTCTCCACCTGACGCTATCTGCTCAAGCGATCTACGGCATGCCCCGTCGTCACCAAAATCCGGGATTTGACCTTCAATGCGGATCATCAGGAATTCTTTCTGAAATGCTTTAGCGCGACCTCAAAATCCGGCATTATGCCGCGCCATAGCTCATAGCTCAGGGCAGCCTGCATGATCAGCATACCAAAACCGTCAAATACCTCTGGGCATCCCTGTTTTCTGGCAAATTCCGTAAAAATAGTTTCGCCGTTCTGGCTGTACATCAGATCACATGCCCGTCTGCTACGCGACAGTACCCCGGGATCAATTGCCGGAAGCGATCCGGACAGACTTGCCGAGGTCGCGTTGATTACCAGATCAAAGCCATCGCGCACAGTCTCAGTGGACTGTGCTTTCACTACCGATCCAAACAGCTTTTGCAGCTCCTGCGCTTTTGATAAAGTCCGGTTTGCTATAACCACCTCACCCGGTTTTTCATCCAGAACAGGTTTCAGAATTCCCCTCGCGGCCCCGCCTGCTCCCAAAATAAGTACTCGCGCGCCATTGAGGCTTACGCCTTTGAATTTCAGATCAGCGACAAAGCCGCGTCCATCGGTGTTGTCTCCATAAATTCTGCCGTCGTCAAGCTTTTTTAATGTATTTACGGCAAGTGCTGTTTTTGCGTATTCACTCAGAGTGTCAGCAAACCTGAACGCGTCTCCCTTGCAGGGAACCGTTACATTGCATCCTCTACCGTTCGCGAGAAATCCTGAGGCCGTGGCATCAAAGTTTCCTTCTTCAACCAGCAGGCGATCGTAGCTTATATCATCCCCAAGATTTGCCGCGAAAAAAGCATGAATGGCAGGCGACATGGAGTGCGCTACCGGATTTCCTAGTACAGCGTAATGATCAGTCATAAATCCTCAGGCCAGTCTGGCCCGCGTCTTATAAGTTTCCCACTGAGCGTGTCATACACAGATGAAGCCCCTCCAAGCCCCTGACATGGCAAAGATAGGGCCAGATCAACCCGTTTGAGGATCAGCGGGCTTATGAGATCGAAATCGCTTACCGCGGCGCTCCCTGACAGGTTCGCGCTGGTCGTAACCAGCGCCTCACCGCACAAGTCACACAACTCTCTTAGAGTTTCAAAGGCGGTAAGCCTTACGGCAATCGTGCCTCTTTTGCCGGTAAGCACTGATGCTTTGAAATCATTGGTACAGGGAACCACGAAGGTGAACGGACCTGGCCATAGCCTCCTCATCAGTGCTCTTGATGATTGAGCAATGGCGCCCTCATCCCAAAGCCCCTCCAGCTGGGACTCCGATGAGGCAACGGTAATCAGGCCCTTTGAGCTGTCACGCTCCTTGATGGCGATTACTCTTCTTACAGCCTTATCATCTCTGGCAAGGCAACTGATGCCATATACCCCTTCAGACGGGCATACGGCAACGCCACCTGCCTTAATGCACGATGCGGCTTTTTGCAGATCAGTTGTAAACTCAACCATCAGATCCCGGCTAATTTTGATTGCAAAGCGAGGTCCTTTGCCTTTACACCCTCTGAAGCCTTCTTGCGGTCTGCCCTGACACGGAGGTCAAGTTCAGGATCAGAAAGAGCCATGATCTGAGCCGCGAGATAAGCGGCGTTCTTGGCGCCCGCCTTACCTATGGCTACGGTCGCGACCGGAATACCACCTGGCATCTGAACTGTTGAGTAGAGAGCATCAATACCATTAAGCGGGCCGCCGTCACAGGGGATCCCGATCACTGGTCTGGTGGTTCTCGCGGCAATGGCTCCGGCCAGATGCGCGGCAAGCCCGGCGGCTCCTATAAACACCTGACAGCCGCGTTTCTCGGCATCACTCACATAAGCGGCTACCTCATCGGGAGTACGGTGAGCCGAGGCAACTCTTGCCTCAAACTGTATCCCCAGTCCTTTGAGGATCCTCATGGTATTCTCAAGCAGCGGAAGATCAGAATCAGATCCCATGATTATGGAAACAAAACGCTCTGCCATCCCCTTATCCTCCTGTTACGGCAATATCGCAAATTTTCAACAATTTTAGCACCCGCAGGCATAATGACAGTTAATCATCGCTTATGGTACGGTGCTTTAAAATCCGGTGACGCCTTGACGGACATAGTGGATTGCCGCAGACGAGTTTTATTCCTTTTTTTGTTTTTTTCTCGAACATAAGCGGAAAAGAACACTCAGGACAAATTTTTTCAACCGGTCTGCCGGGCACGCTGAAGCTGCATGATGGGTAGCGCGAGCAGGCATAAAACTGATTCCCGGATTTTGATATGCGGCAGACCATCAGCCCTTCTTTACATACGGGGCATTTCAATCCGGAACGCTCAGCTCCGGTATATATGTAATCGCATTCGGGATAGCCGGTGCATCCTATGAATAATCCAAAGCGCCCGCGCTTTAGCGCGACCTGCATTCCGCACTTCGGGCAACGGTCATCCAGCACCTGCAGTATAGTAACCGTGCGCGAGCGTGAGGCCGGCTGCATAAAAGAACAGGACGGGTAATCAGAGCAGCCGAGGAAATCTCCACGAGGGGAGTGCCTCAGCACTAGCGGCATTCCGCATAAAGGACATGGGTCGCCTTCTTGCAAATCATAGACTTGATCAGTATTTGATGATTTTTTTTTCATGACCAGGATTTTACCAACAAGATCTTAAAACAAGTATGCCTTAAAGAGCGGCGGAGCTAATGGTAAAATCCGCTTAGAAATGGAGTTTTTATGTCTGTAAGAGAAGTTGTCATTTTCCCCGATGATCGCCTTAGAGAGCCGACACATGATGTAACGTCATTTGACGATGAGCTTTCAAAGCTGGCGGCCGACATGTTCGACACTATGTATGATGACGAGGGTATAGGCCTGGCCGCCCCCCAGATAGGAGACCACCGCCGGATCGTTGTTATTGATATTCCTGATGATCAGGATCGCCAGCATATAAATCCGCTGATACTGGTAAACCCTGTTGTAGTCTCGCACTCTGACAAGCAGGTTGAATCAGATGAGGGCTGCCTCTCAGTACCCGGATATCAGGGAAAAATCACCCGTTATGAAACATGCTCGGTAGAGTATCAGGATCTTAAAGGCAATCATCTTAAGATTGAAAATGCTACCGGCCTTCTCGCTATATGCCTGCAGCACGAAATCGATCACCTCTCAGGCAGGCTGTTCATTGACTATCTTTCAAGACTCAAACGCGAGATGCTGCTTAAGAAATACACAAAATTACAAAAGAACCGCGGCTGATAAGGATGCATGATGACCCAGAAGATCATTTTCGCCGGGACCCCTGAGTTCGCGGAAGTCAGTCTCAAAGCCCTTCTTGATGCCGGGATAAGACCCTGCGCGGTGTATACGCAGCCTGACAGGGCGGCAAAACGCGGACATCATCTGACACCAACCCCGGTTAAAAAGCTCGCGCTTGAAAACTCACTTGAGGTTAGAACCCCTGAGAATTTTCGTGATCCAAAAGACATTGAGGAATTTAAGGCTCTTGGCGCTGACCTTTGCATCGTCGCCGCGTACGGCATCATATTGCCTGACGAGGTTTTAAATGCCCCCAGGTGCGGTTGCGTCAATATCCATGGTTCATTGTTACCAAGCTACCGCGGTGCAGCGCCTATTCAGCGCGCGCTGCTTGACGGTTGCTCCAAAACCGGCGTTACGCTGATAAAGCTGGTTCATGAGCTGGACGCCGGCGACATGTTCGCCAGTGCCGAGCTTAAGATTGAGGACAGCGATACATCGGCAACGCTGTTTGATAAGCTTGCCACGCTCGGTGCGCAGCTCATGCTTAAAAATCTGGGGCCGATACTCGCCGGCACACTAAGGCCGGTTCCTCAGGATCAGAGCAGGGCAACCTACGCAGCCAAGCTTTCAAAGGATATGGCGCCGCTTGCTTTCACTCTTAACTCGAAAAAACTCGATTTGCTTATAAGGGCTTTAAATCCATGGCCAGTCGCAACGGCCAGACTTGAAGGCACTGTCTATAAGATCTTCAAAGCCAAGGCTCTTGATAGTGGCGCTCATGCTGATCCTGGAGCGGTGCTTGGCATCAGCAATGAGGGAATAGAGGTTGCATGTGCTGAAGGATCGCTTGTATTGCAGGTAATTCAGGCTCCAGGAAAAGGCCCGGTAAACGCGGGAAGCATGGCACGCAGCAACCCTGACAAATTCAGAGGCGCGCATTTTGACTGACGGTATACTGCACCTTAAGAAAGGTTTAGCCTCAAAAGCAGCGCCCTCGCACGCTTCAGATGGCAAATCCAACGCCCGTACCCATTTTAAAAAGCATTCTTCCGGGGTACGGTCAAAAGCCTCAGCACCGCGCCCGGAGCACGAGACCATAGGCGCCGCGCCCAGAGCCGCCGCGGCGCTTTGCGTCCGCGCGGTAGAACACGGACAGTCCCTATCAGATGTGCTCCCCCGGTTGACCGCGGATCTTGATCCACGCGATGCGGCGCTTGCCACAGAAATTATTTACGGCACTCTGAGACACCGCCGTTTACTGTCAGTTCCCCTGCAGTCTTTACTGGAACACAGTATTCCGGAACGCTTTGACGTAGCCCGGGCGATAATTCTCTGCGCTCTGTATCAGCTTATTTACACCAGAGTACCCGCGCGCGCCGCGGTGGCCTGCGCGGCCGGGGCCTGCAGACTCGCGCATTGCTCCAATATGACCGGCCTCGTTAACGCGGTGCTTCGGAATTTCCTGCGCAAAGGCGGAAAGCTTCCTGATTTTTCAACAGTGTCTGATGCCGTAAGATACAGCGTTCCTGACTGGTTTTATGGGAAGCTGTCTGACCAGTATGATGAGCGTCAGCTACGCTCTATTCTTGAAAACGAGAATGAGCACGCCCCGATGTGGCTCAGGGTGGAAAACTCCAGGATCAGAACCGCCGATTACCTTAAAATGCTTGATGATGCTGATATAAGCGCGAAAGCAAGCGGGATCTGCGTAAGCGCCATCATGCTCGATGAGCCTTGTGACGTAAACTCGCTCCCGGGGTTTGCAGACGGACTTGTCAGCGTGCAGGATCTGTCAGCGCAGCTGGCCGCACCTCTGCTTGAACTCGAAGACGGTATGAAGGTTCTCGACTGTTGCGCGGCTCCCGGTGGGAAAAGCGCGCACCTTCTGGATCTTTGCAACACCATTGATCTTACCTGCCTTGATATTGATGAAAGCCGGGTTGAGAGGATGCGGACGAACTTTTCGCGTCTGGGCCGCAATCCCAGATCCATGATCGCCGATTTCGCGACTGACGATGGTTCAAGGAGCGCTGGAAAGGATTATGACCGGATACTGCTTGACGCTCCCTGCTCCGGAAGCGGTGTCATACGCAGACATCCTGATATCAAATGGTTACGCAGGGAAAAGGACATCACCTCACTCGCGCTAACCCAGTCAGCATTGCTGGATAACGCGTTTGACGCGCTTAAAAAAGGCGGCATACTGCTTTACACCACCTGCTCAATCCTCAGGGACGAAAACATCTGTCAGGCAGAGGAGTTTTTAAAGCGCCACCCTGACGCCTCAGGACTGCCATTTGAAATGGGTGGCAAAAAAGACTTCAAGCACCAGCGTCTTCCCGGAGAGGATGGTGGAGACGGTTTCTTTTACGCAAGGTTCATCAAGGACTGATTATCTTGAAGATCATTATTCTGGGTGCCGGATATGTGGGTATGGAGCTTGCGAGCTACCTTGCAGGCGCCGGTCATGCCGTGACTCTGGTTGATCAGCCATCGCAGAAGCTTGATCAGATAGGCAGCCGCGTTGATCTGAGAGTTATTCAGGGAAACCCCTCATCACCTGTGGTTCTGCGAAACGCCGGAGCGGAAAATACCGAGCTTCTGGTCGCGGCAACCGCCGATGACGAGGCCAATATTACGGCCTGCTGCATCGGAGCGTTTCTCTTCCATATTCCAAGGCGCATCGCCCGTATCAGATCCGCTGAATACCTTCAGGAAGCGGACAGCATTTTCGGACCATCCGGGATCCCTATAGATCACCTGATATCTCCAGAGCACATCACTACTGACGACATCATGGGGCTCATTGAGCTTCCGGGAGCTTCCTCGGCCGCTAAATTCTTTGACGGCATGCTGACAACTGTATGCGCACGCGCCCAGAATGGAGGAAAGCTTCTGGGCAAAACTTATTCGGAGTTTGAAAAGTTTGACGCCAGGACCGCCCTGCTCTCAGTATACCGGCACGGAAAAATGGTCGAGAATCCTCTGGGTGAAAAGGTAACTGCAGGTGATGAGGTGTATTACTGCTGTCAGACTGAACGCGCCTTAAGCCAGCTGTCAGCCATAAGACCTCTTAAAACGACCGGATCTGATATTACGATTGCCGGCGGCTCGCATGTCGCGGACGCTCTTGCTGTACGGCTTGCCGAACGCTTTCGCGTCAAGCTAATCGAGCCTGACACGGAGCGTTCGGCCCGCATAGCCGACCGTCTTTACGGATCTGAGGTTGAGATTTACAACGCTGATCCAACCAGTCTTGACTTCATGCAGGAAGAGCAGCTGCAGCGCTCAGACATATACATCGCCGCCTCCCCTAGCGATGAAACCAACATAATGTCAGCCCTGCTCCTTCACAGGCTCAGTAACGTCAACACCCTGGCAGTGATCCGCGGTGACAGCTACTTTCGTCTGGCGGAAAGCTCCAGCGCCGAAATTGATACTGTGGTATCTCCAAATGAGGCGACCATCTCAGCTTTGTTATCAAATATCCGTCAGGAAGGTGTCGTGAGCATGAGACTGTTCAGGCAGGGTAAATCCGAGGCTATAGAGCTGCTGCTTGAAGGATCGCGTTTCAGCTCGCGTGTTATAGGCCGCAAGCCAGACGCCATCCCGCTTCCCAAGGACTCCTCACTGGGGCTGGTGCTCCGTGGAGATCGTATTATCAGCACAAACGGTGATTTCACATTTGAAGAGGGCGACCGGGTGCTGGTGTTTTTGAATGATCACAAACAAATGCGCCAGCTGATCCGTGATTTCAGACCCCGCGCGTTCTGGATCCCAAGATGGCAGTAAATCTCAAACTGGTCTGTTACCTGCTCGGCCCGGCCGTTTTCTGGTTTGGGATCATCGCACTGACACCTGCCATATACTCAGTATTCTGTTTCCCGCGGGGGATCGCCGGGTTTGGAGGATGCGCCTTAGCCGCGATCACACTGAGCCTGATCCTCAAAAGAGCTGGACGAGGCAGTCCCAAAAGCGCGTCCATACGCGATCTGTTTGTGTTCACCGTCATGCTGTGGTGTATCACTACGATACTTGCCGCTGTACCCTTTGCCGTGTCACTTCCCGACATGAATTACGCCTCATCGCTTTTTGAAAGCGCCTCCGCGCTTTCAACAACCGGTGCTACAGCGATTGAACAGCTGGATCTCCGACCACGCCCGGTACTGCTCTGGCGATCCATGCTGCAATTTTTCGGTGGTATAGGCTTCGTTGCGATCGCGGCCGCGGTTCTTCCGGCGGCGTCAGCCGGAGGGATGAATCTCTTTCGCACCGAGTCATCTTCATTTGACGGGCGCACCAAGATCACCCCGCACGTAAAGACCATGGCTCTTGGATTTCTCTGCTGGTATCTGCTGACTCTGGTGCTATGCACCTTTTTCTATGTTTTAGGCGGTTTTCGCCCGTTCATAGCGCTTAACGCCGCCTTATGCACTGTATCGACTGGCGGCATGATGCCTATTGATTCATCCATGAATGGCGTATCGCCGTTTATTGAATACACCGCGATAATCTTCATGTTTCTCGGAAGCTGCCCGTTCATGCTCATTCTGGGATCACTGTCAGGCAACATGCTTTCCTTTTTTAAGGATCAGCAGGTCAAAGGCTTCTTCACCTTATGTCTCATAGTAGGTCTTTCCGTAGCGCTTTCATTGGTTGTGTACAACGGATATAACCCGGAAAGGGCTTTGCGTACAGCTTTTTTCAACGTAATCTCTGTGCTCTCGTCAACGGGTTTTGGCTGTGAGGATTTCACCGCATGGAATCCTTTTGCCGCCGTGGTGTTTTTCATAATTCTGGGAATAGGCGGATGTTCAGGCTCAACCGCCGGAGGAATAAAGATCTTCAGATTGCAGATATGCTACTCAATGCTAAAAGCTCAGTTTCTCAAGACCATCCACCCGCATATAGTCGCTGAGCCGCGCTTTAACCGCAGGATCATTGACTCTGATACTTTAAGATCGGTCATAACCTTTCTTGTCGCCTACCTGATGGTTACTGCCGTGTCAGCTATCGCCGCGTCATGTTTTGGATTGTCCATCACTGACGCTTTTTCAGGAACCATAAGCTGTCTGTCAAATATCGGGCCGGTTGTAGGAATTGTTCTCACACCCTCGAGCAGTTTCGCGTCACTATCCGATCCGCTTCACCTGATCTTCGCTTTTGACATGATCCTGGGAAGACTCGAGATCCTTCCGGTACTTCTGTGCCTTACCAGAGTGTTCTGGAGAAGCTGAAGAAATGGTGTAGTACAATCACTCCTTATCAAAAAGCGGCAATAACAGAAAGGATTCTTATAAAAAGATGCTCAAGTACTGGATTAGCGAGGCCAGACCGCGCACTTTGGTATTAGGTGTTACAAACTGTGCCTTGGGATGCGCTTTTGGTTTTTATTACAGTGAGGTCAATTTATACACGCTGACAACGGCCTTTTTCGTTGTTTTAACAGGCTGCCTGTTACAGATACTCAGCAACTTCGCGAATGACTATGGTGACGCATACCGTAACGCGGACGGTCCGGGACGAGTGGGACCTATACGCGCGGTCATGTCAGGCGCGATATCCGTTAGTCAGCTGCGTAAAGGTATGGCGCTTGTGATAATCGCCGCCGCCATCAGCGGAGTCATAGCCGTAGGTCTCGCTGTAGGAGGAAACCTGCAGGTACTCTCATGGTTTATCTTCTTGGGCGTGCTCTCTATTTTAGCCGCGCTCTTCTATACCCTGGGACTGGCGTACGGTTATAAGGGGCTTGGTGATTTCTTCGTATTTATTTTCTTCGGCGTCATAGCAGTCATAGGTTCACAGATACTTATTACCGCCTCAGGTAACGCAGGGCTGGACTGGTATCCTGATACGGCGGCCATGGGCATAAGCATCGGCGCGAGTTCCGTCATGGTGCTTCACGTAGCCGGGATGAGGGATATAAGCGAAGACCGGTTGCATGGCAAAAAAACTCTTGCCTCAAGGCTGGGTTATACACTTTCTTGCGTTTATCTGGCGATACTATTTAGTGTAACTACCCTGACTTCCGCATTTGCCTGTGTTTATTCGCACCGGGCCTGGGAATTTTCCATCATCGCGATTTCACTGATCCCGCTTTTGGCTTCAACTGTAAGAACAATCAAAAACGCCCGCGTCCCGGTACGTGTGGCTCCCGAGCTTAAATACACCTCGCTTGGAAGCGCCATACACGCTGTGGCATGGATGATTGTTCTGACCATTGACTACTGGGCTTACCGTTAAGACTTCACAAATGGCGATCCCTGACAGACGCCATAATCAGTGCGTGGCCTTCCGGCAGGATGGTTGCGCTGCTTTATCCGGAGCAAATATGCTTTTTGACGATCCTGCGCTTTCTGAGCTTAAGAAACAATTTGTAAAAGAGAAACCCAAAAAAGAAGGAACAATTAAATCCTCCGACCGTGGTTTTGGTTTTCTTGAAACTGCCGAACGGGAGAGCTTCTTTATCTCTCCTGACGACATGCGTAGGGTTACGCATGGCGACAAAATCAGCGCAGTTATTGAAACAGATGATCAGGGACGCGAGCACGCTGTTCCGAAGACCCTGATTGATCCTTTCCTCAAACGCTTCGTGGCTAAAGCCGTTATCTCTCAGGGACGGCTTATGGCAATTCCGGATCATCCGAACATTCATGTACACATAGCCTGTACTGACGAAAGAACCTATGGTTCAGAAAAAATAAACAGCGGCGACTGGATAATCTGTGAACTCAGCTCACACGCGCTCAGGGACGGAGCCTTCCGGGCGAAAATAACCGAGAGGATCTGCGCCAGTTCTGAGCCGCGTGCGCCATGGATTGTCTCTCTCAGACGTTACGATCTTCCTTTACGCGAGCCTGATGATCGTGAGTTTGAGTTTTTAGACAAGGATCTGCCAAGAAAGGATCTGACATCACTCCCTTTTATCACAATAGACAGCGCGCACACCCAGGATATGGATGACGCGTTATATATAGAAAAAGACCAGGACGGCTTTAAGCTGATGGTAGCCATAGCTGATCCTACCGGATATATACCTGAAGACAGTGATCTCGATAAACTGGCATCAAGGCGGGCTTTTTCAATTTATCTGCCTGGTCAGGATATCCCAATGCTTCCGAGGATCCTTTCACAGAATCTCTGTTCTCTGCGTGAAAATGAGGATCGACCCGTGCTCGTGGGAAGCTTCCGTGTAGCGGCTGACGGGACTATTGATCTTTCAAAATCGGAGTTCTGTCTCGGTACCATACGCTCGCATGGCAAACTCATATACAATGATGTATCAGACTACCTTGAAGGAAAAGCTGAAGCCGCATTCCATCCTTCTGAGGAGGTTGAACGAGTGCTCAGGGATCTGGTCGACTTCGCGCACGCGCGTGACGCTTACCGCTCATCTCACGCCGCGGCTTTCCGCAATCACCCTGATTACGATTTCATATTAAAAGATGACGGATCCCTTGATCACATTGAAGTGGAACACCGGCGCATAGCAAACCAGATCGTAGAAGAGTGCATGATCACGGCTAATGTCTGCGCTGGCAATATGCTTGCCGACAAGTTCAACAGCGGGATCTTCAATCTGCACAAAGGTTTTGATCTGACCAAGATCGACGCGATAAAAAAGCTTCTTAACGAACAGCACTGTCCATATACAGAAGAAGGACTATCAACCATTGAAGGCTACAATGCCATCCGCCGGTTTGCGGTAGCGCAGGATTCAGCCTATATGGATTGCAGGATCCGCAAGCTTCAGGAATACTCACAGATCAGCATAACTCCGGGACCTCATTTCGCGCTCGGGGTTGAGAATTACGCCACCTGGACCTCACCCATACGTAAATATGGTGATATGGTCAATCACAGGCTTCTCAAAAGCCTGCTTACCTCAGCCCAACACCCGAAACTTCCTGACGAAGAGACGCTAAGCCAGATGAATCTCGCAAGACGGGTCAACCGCATGGCTGAACGGGATGTGCGCGACTGGCTGTACGTTGATTACCTCGAGCCCGAAATAGCTAAAAAGACAGTTTTTGACGGAGAAGTATTCGATATCTCGCGCGGCGGGTTAAGGGTTACGCTCAATGCCAACGGAGCGATGCTCTTTGTTCCCTTCAGCTTCATGAGTCCTGATCGAGACTCCATGACACTGGACGCTGATGAAGGCGTGGCGCTGGTTGACGGAAAAGTAGTACTTAAACTAGGTGATCCTATCAAAGTACGTATAATCGAGATTGACCATGAGAACCGTTCGGTGACCGGCGCTCCTACACAAAGCATAGGCGGGGTCATGCTGCCGGTTCCGGAACCCAGAGGCAAAACAAATCAGTCTTTACGCCACACACAGGGACGCCGCCCCGGTTTTGACAACGTGCACGGTAAGGGACGCTTTGATTCAAATCACGGCAGAGCTGGACAATTTAAACCACACCATGGCCGTGGCGGTCCTCACAGAGGATGAGAGATTACCAGCTAAAATGCCGGCAATGCCGGCATTTTGGTTAATACCCTCATCACGCGGGTAACTTAGGTTGCTCTTAAGACGGGTGTCTTATTTGGATTCCTTTATCCCGCTTTGTACCAGCAGAGCCTCTATTTGCGGTTTACGACCGCGGAAGGCGATGAAAGATTTCATCTCATCTCTGCTTCCGCCTACAGCAAGAATGTTATCTCTAAAACTGGCCCCGGCCTTTTTTGAAAAAATCCCCTCCTCAAGGAAACGACCGAAAGCATCAGCCGAAAGCACCTCTGCCCATTTATAGCTGTAGTAACCGGCTGCGTAACCTCCCGCGAAGATATGGCTGAAGCTGTCGGGGAAACGATCATTTTCATATACAGGAGTAACTCTTACGCGTTTTTGTACCTCGCGCAGGATTTCCATAACCCTTCCGCCTTTTTGGGGATCGTACTCTGCGTGCAGACGCATATCAAAGATCGCGAACTCCAGCTGGCGCAGCATCATCATAGCTGCTTCAAAGTTACGCGCCCGCATCAGCCTTTCAATCATGTCCTCACCAAGCGGAGCTCCGGTGTTGACGTTTTTTGAAATAAAACCAAGCGCCTGCGCCTGCCACGCGAAGTTCTCATTAAACTGACTGGGAAGCTCTACCGCGTCCCAGGGTACGCCGTTTATTCCTGAAACATCCGGAATATCCACGCGGGTAAGCAGCTGGTTTAACGCATGACCGAACTCGTGAAAGAGCGTTACCACGTCATCATGTGTCAATAACGCTTCCTCTTTGTCCCGCGGCGGTCTGAAGTTGCACTCAACGTACGCTACAGGCAACTGCAGAGTGCCGTCAGAACGGTAACGTCTTGTAAGACACTCATCCATCCACGCGCCACCCTGCTTGCCCTCACGTGCGTACAGATCTACATAGAAACTGCCTATGGTGCTTCCGTATTCATCGCATATGTCATAAAAACGCACTTGCGGATCCCATACGTCAACTCCAAGGTGCGGCCTGAATGACACGCCGTATATCCGGTGCGCGCACTCAAAAAGCCCACGCATTACCTGTGAAACCGGGAAATATTCGCGCAGAGCCTCAGAATCTACGCTATAGCGCTCGCGTCTGAGTTTTTCAGAATAATATGAGATATCCCAGCTTTTGAGCTCATCTATACCCTGAGATTTGGCAAAATCCTCAAGCTCGCGGTACTCTCTGCGCCCCTGCGCTATAGATTTGTCAGCAAGCTCATAAAGAAAATTCAGAACTTCCTTGGGATCTTTTGCCATCTTCGTCACCAGTGAATAGCTGGCGTAGTTGTCAAATCCCAGAAGTCTGGCCTGCTCATGCCGAAGCTTTAATATCTCTTCTATTACCGGGCCGTTATCCCATTCTGATGGTCTGGTGCACAATTCAGAGGCTCTTACACAAAAGGCTTTGTATATTTTTTCTCTGAGTTCTCTCTTGTCGGCATAAGTGATAAAAGGAACATAAGAGGCAAGATCAAGCGTGAAAGCCCATCCCTTAAGATTGCGCTTTTCCGCCGCCTTTGCCGCGGCGGCTCTTGCCCCCTCTGGGATCCCCGACAGATCCTGTTCATCGGTAATATTCAGCGCGTAACACTGTGTTGAATCAAGCACATTATTTGCAAAACTGGTGGACAGCTCCGACAGGCGCTGATCTATGACCGCAAAACGTTTTTTGTCCTGCTCATTAAGATTTACGCCGGTAAGGACGAAGTCGCGTAAGGCGTTCTTTACCGCGACCTGCTGAGCCTGTGTTAGCAACCCGAAGGAATCGGAATCGGCGATTTTCTTGTAGATCTCATAAAGCGGACGATACTGACCGACCCACGAGCTGTAAGCTGAAACCGCTGGCAGACATTGCATATAGGCTTCGCGGAACTGTTTGGTATTACGCACGTTATTAAGATGGGAGATTGTTCCCCATACCCTGGAGAAAGCGTCATCCGCCTCCTCAATGGGAGCTATGGTGTTATCCCAGGTAGGATCCTGCGCGTGCTCAGCGCACACCCTCTTAATCACATCAGTGCACTTCTGGACTGATTTTTCCACGGCGCCCTTCAGATCAGACGGAGTTATGGCTGAAAAGCGTGGAAGCGGGGATGGTTTTAACAGTGGATTATCTTCATAACCAGCGGTCATTAGAGTATCGCCTCTTTCTATTTACAATGTTTTCAGTATGATATATGCATTTGTGCGCTGTGCTAAGATCTGAAACAAAAAAGCATAAATTTCATTAGGCTCAGTTTCCGACGGATTGTTCCAAAATGGACGAAAATCAGAATTCAGCTCGCCAGCGCCTTCACGCGCTTTCCGAGTTCTTAGAGCGTGAAGAACTTGACGCCGTCATAATAGTCCATGATGACGAATACCTCTCAGAAGAGCTCTCCCCTGAGTGCGAACGTCTGCGTTTTTTGACAGGTTTCACCGGTAGCGCCGGCGCTTTCACTTTCGCAAGATCCTTTGATCCAGCAAGACGTAAGAACGAAACCGGAAACCCCAAAGCCGGACAGGAGATCCTAAAAGATGCCGCCGTTTTCGTTGACGGTCGTTACACTCTGCAGGTCAAAGCACAGATAGATGGCTCATGCATGCAGAGCTTCTGCTATACCGACCTTACTCCGTCATGCTGGCTGTGTTCCGTGCTCCCGCGCGGGGCGAAAGTCGGAATAGACTTAAACTGCATAAGCTATGACGGGTATCTGAAATTCAAAAATCATCTGGCGAAATCCGGTATCAGCCTCGTTGAAACCAGGATTAACGCGGCGGACGCCATATGGACTGACAGACCTTCTCCCGTACATACCAAAGTCCGGATTTTTCCTGACGAATACAATGGGTGCCCGAGCCCGCAGAAACGCCGTAATCTGGCGCGCGAGCTCAGGGAGCGCGGTCTTGACGCCACAGTAATATGCGATCCCGAGAGCATATGCTGGCTGTTAAACATACGAGGAAGGGATCGTCACTGCCTTCCGGTCGTTTGCTGCCGCATGGTTGCCTATTCAAACGAAGCGCTTGAGTGGTACATTTCAGATGACCATTTTGACGACAATATCCAAAAGGCGCTCGAGACCCACGTAGGGCACATAGATATCTTCCCGGAAGATCGCTTTGATGAGGCGCTCAAAAGGCTATGCGCTTCATCAGCATCTGTATATACCGATCCGCAGACGGTAAACGCACATGTGATGAAAACCCTCTACGAGGGCGGCGCCCGCGTAACTGAAGGTCTTGGCTTGTGCCTGCTTCCAAAAGCGGTAAAAAATCACGTTGAGCTCAAAGGTGAGTATAAAGCCCATATCAAGGATGGCGTGGCGATGTGCCGCTTTCTATCTTGGCTTGACGAGCTTACCTGTCCGCTCAAGGCTCAGAGCGATCCTGAAGGTTACGTACGCCGGGTTCGTGACACCGATGAAAAGATACTCGCTGATCGGGCCGAGTCTTTCCGTAAAGTTGAAGCAGACTACATTGAGCCGTCCTTTGATACCATTTCGGCGCTGGGATCTGACGCGTCCATGGTTCACTACAGCTATCTGAATTCTCCAAATCCAAAACACCTTGGAGACAGCCCGCTGTATATGATTGATTCAGGCGCCCATTATCTTGACGGAACTACGGATATCACGCGCACCGTGCTCGTTGGCCCCGGTTTTACGGATGAGATGCGCCTGATGTGCACACTTGTACTCAAATGCCACATTTCATTCGCTACACTGCTGTTCCCTAAGGGAACCTCTGGCGGACAGCTTGACGCTATAGCTAGAAGACCACTTTGGGACGCCGGGTGTGACTATGCCCACGGAACCGGTCATGGTGTCGGTCATCTGCTTTCAGTTCATGAAGGCCCGCAGGCGGTGTCTCTTCACCGCTCATCCGTGCCACTCGAGCCCGGCATGATCATTTCTGATGAGCCAGGCTACTATAAGGACGGCTGTTACGGTATACGCACTGAGAATCTGCTGGTTGTTCAGGAATGCCAGCGCCCGGGCATGAGACATATGCTCTGCTTCAGCCCTCTGACCTTGGTGCCTATCGATACCAGAACCATCGATCCCAAACGGCTTACGGCAGGTGAGCGAGAATGGCTTAATAACTACCATCAGAATGTATGCAGTGTTATTAAAAACGCTTCAGGAACTCTGACTGACAGTGAAGTAAGCTGGCTTATAAAGGCTACGGAGCCAATCTAGGAGTAATAGCATGTTCTTTAGAAAAAACCTGGCAGGGCAAATCTACTGTCAAACCAGACTGCAGCAGCTCCCGTGCATAACCCTTAAGCCTGAAGACTATGACATTCTGGAAAGCCCCGCCTTATTCCACAAGCGGATGCTTCAGCTTATCGCGTCAGCGCAGCACCGCATACTTATGACCGTGCTTTATCTTCAGGATGATGACTGCGGTCGCGAGATCCTAAAGGCCTTATACGATGCCAAGGCCAAGAATCCCAAGCTGTACGTCAGGGTTTATGTCGATTTCCACCGCGCGCAGCGCGGTCTGATTGGTGCGGCTCCGTCTGCAGGCAACAGCGCGCTTTACATGAAGGCCGCCGAGGGCTGTGATAATCCTCCCGCCATATATGGCGTTCCAGTCAAACGTCGTGAGCTGTTCGGCGTTATGCATCTTAAAGGATGTGTTTTTGACGATACGGTTCTGTACTCGGGCGCCTCAATTAATGACGTTTATCTTGATTATCACAACCGCTACCGTCTGGACCGTTACCATGAGATCCGCTCGGCGGCTCTTGCCGATTCGATGTGCTCATTCGTTACATCGGCCTTCCATCCAAATTACGCTGTTCAGGATTTTTCTCAGGGACCGGTAAAGCCGGCCAAGCAGATAAGAGAGGAAATAAGGCAGTTAAGGCGTCACCTTACCAAGGTTCAGTACGCTTTCAAAAACTCGCATATTCATCGCGGCGAGCTTGGCATAACTCCGCTTTCAGGTCTCGGCAAGCGTCATAACCTTTTAAACAGGGCTGTGCTGTGGCTATTGGGGGCGGCAAAAGAGAACCTTTTCATCTGCACCCCATATTTCAATCCGCCCAAACCGGTTTTAGCGCAGATCTCCGAGGCTTTGGAGAGCGGAGTTAAGGTTACTCTGCTCGTAGGTGACAAGACCGCCAATGATTTTTATATTAAGCCCGGCGAAAAATTCTCGGCTGTAGGCGTTGTCCCATATATATACGAACAAAATCTGCGTGACTTTGTACAGCGTCATGATGAGTTCATCAAATCCGGGGCTTTAAATGTCATGCTGTGGAAGGATGGCGACAACACTTTCCACGTTAAGGGCATGTTCGTCGACCATAATTACGCCCTTATAACCGGAAATAACTTAAACCCGCGCGCCTGGACACTGGATCTTGAGAACGGGCTCGTGATTTCCGATCCAAATCACGTTATGCAGGACAAATTCATGCATGAACAGCTGTTCCTGCTCAAACACACCAGAAGAATAGGCTCGGCCGCGGAAATTGAAGCGGTTCAGGATTATCCGGATGAAGTACAGAAGATCTTAAATCGCATGAAGTTGCTTAAGGCTTCGCTATTTGTAAGACACCTGCTTTAAGAGAATTCATTTGCAGATGGTAGAAGGCGATGAGTATTACAGAACCAGTGCTGTAACATCACTGCGTGGGGTTGGTAAATTCGCGGCAGCAAAGTTTCGCGCGCTTGGCGTAGAGACACTGTTTGATCTGCTGATGGATTTCCCTTTCCGCTATCTTGACGAAACCAGGATCATAAGCGCCAGAGAAGCCAGAGATAATAAAATTCCCTCACTTTATTGTCTGACCATCTGCTCATCAAGATCCTTCCAAAGCGGAAGAATGCGTATTCTGAAAGTAGAGCTTCAGGATGACAGCGGTCGCATAGGCGCCATTTTTTTTAACGTCCGCGCGTCCTACGAAAACCGCTTTGCCTCAGGTGGAAAGCTTCTGGCCTTCGGAACTGCCAAAATGGACCGCGACGGCGTTATGTGCCTGCAGCATCCCAGGGTTACATTCCTCGCCGAAGGCGAAGAGCCTCATCTTTCAGACTTCCTCACCCCCGTATACCACTCAACAGCGGGACTTACGCAAAAAACCATACGCACCGCCGCGCAGCAGGCGTTAAAAACCTTAAGTTCAATCCCCATGCCGGAAATTCTGCCATCTGATTGCAATCCATTCGGCATAACGCTAACAGAGGCCATCGCCTCAACACACAGCCCAAAGCCGGCATCACTGCCGGGAATAATGGTATATCCATCAGAGCTTGAGAGTTTCAGAAGAATCTGTTTTGAGGAGCTTACGGCTTACCAGCTGACCATGCTGTCACTCAAGCGCAAAAACATGCTTAGGCACGCTCGTCTGATAAGACTTAATCAGAGCCTTTATAAAGCTCTGCTCTCAAGACTCGGCTTTACGCCAACCAAATCACAGAGTCAGGCCTTTTTTGAGATCATGCAGGATCTTCAAAGTGGGAGCCCGATGTTGCGCCTGCTCCATGGAGACGTGGGATCAGGCAAGACGGCTGTAGCCATGATGGCATGCGCCCAGACAGCCGCTGCCGGCTATCAAAGCGCGGTTCTGGCGCCGACTGAGCTGCTTGCCTCTCAGCACTACGAGAAATTCAAGAGCGTGCTTGGCGGGCTTGGCATAACCTGCGATCTTCTCACATCCGAGGTCAAAGGCAGGGAAAGATTCAGGATCCTCTCTGATCTTGCCTGTGGCAACTGCTCGATAATAATCGGAACCCACAGCCTGTTTCAGCCTGATGTCCAATATCATGATCTGGCGCTCGCAATTATTGACGAGCAACACCGTTTTGGAGCGGAGCAGCGTCTGGCTCTTTTGCACAAGTCTCCGCCCGAGATCGCGGTGCATCAGCTGGTTATGACCGCTACGCCAATCCCAAGAACCCAGCAGCTGGCTTTATACGCAGGTCTTGATGTTTCAGTGCTCAAAGAACCTCCCAAGGGGCGTAAACCAATAATTACAACACTGTGTGAGCAAAGCCGCCGTCATGAGGTCATTGAGCGTCTGATTCATGCCTGCCGGTGCGGGGTTCAGGCCTACTGGGTTTGCCCGAGGATAGACAAGGATCCAGAGGATATAAGGGGCACTTCATCTGCCATTGAGGTTTTTGAAGAGCTGTCCGGGATCATGGGCGATGGCGTCGGTTTAATTCACGGCCGTATGACGGATCAGGAAAAAAACCGGGTGATGCAGAATTTTGTAAATAAGAAATTCTCATTGCTCGTCGCTACCACCATAATAGAGGTAGGCGTTGATGTCCCTGACGCGAGTATTATGGTAATTGACAGCGCTGAAACTTTCGGTCTTGCCCAGCTCCATCAGCTGCGCGGTCGCGTAGGACGCGGTAGCGCGCAGTCATACTGTCTTCTGTTGTACAAAGCGGCGGATCCTCAGACACTGCAGGACGATCCGAAGGGTTGCGCGATTGCCATGGAAAGGCTGAAAATCATGCGCAATACCACAGATGGCTTTGAGATCTCAGAGCAGGATCTCAAACTCAGAGGTCCTGGTGACATAAGCGGATCCGAACAGACCGGCTTTAACATTTTTACAGTCGCTGACGCTTCGCGTGACGCTGATCTCGCCGCTCCGGCGCGCAAAGCGGCCGAAAAGATCATCTCAAGAGACGTCCCTTGCGCGCGCGCTTTAATAAAACGCTGGTTCCCTGACCTATCGGCCGTAGCGATGGAGCACTGAAATGGCATTGAGAAGGAATATCGCGCATCACCACAGTAGCAGACTATCCCGCGCGCTCAGGATATCCCTCATTGTCTTAATTATCTTAGCCGGGTTAATCGGCGCGTTTATATTCTGGTTCAACGGACAGCACGTCAGAGATCCCCTGCTGAAAATCCTCGCCGAGCGTTCCGGTATGACTTTTACCGTTGGAAAAGTCGAGTTCTCACCTCTATACCCTGACACGCTGAAGCTTCATGACATAGGATTTGGCAATAGCACTATTGACGAGCTATACGCAGAATATGATGTACGTTCACTTCTTTCCGGCAATGATCTGGTTATAAGAGATCTTTATGTAAAGAATTTAAAGACAAAGCACGGTGACATAAGCAGGCTTACACGCGGCAGGCTCGGTTTCAAAACTATAAAAATAAACGCGTTGCACGCTACAGATGTTCCTCTGGATTTTGACGAGCTTAAAGCACGGACATCGAGCTTCGAGCTTAAGTCTCTCTTTATTCAAAGCGATGGTAAAACTGAGATCGCCTCCGGTTCGGGACAAATGGGTGAAGGCTCCTTCAAAGGACTTCCGTTCAAATCTCTTGAAGGCAAAATCGAACGCCATGGCGAGAAAACGGAAATAAATTCCCTGCGCATGGAAACCCTCGGTGGCACTGTATCAGGCGACGTTACATTAATTGAACCTGATACTCTTACATTCTCAAGTTTGAATCTTGACAGGGTTGTGCTGAAAAACGGTCTGAATTTCCTGGGTAAGCTTACGGTCACGGCGCCAGAGGTTAACGTTAACTCAGCGGTAGTCCTGCTCCCTTCTCGTGGGATAACTTTCGAGGGGCTTGATGGCAGGATCCTGGATCTATCTTACTCTGACAGGACAGTATCTTTTATATATTCAGGAAGAGCTGACGAAATTTCGATCCCGGACATGCAGCTTACGGCCGAAGAAAACCGCGCTGAACTCAGTGTTGCCGATACCGGAGCTGACATAAAGCTGGCAGGCTCCATCTTTGACGGCAGCTACAGCCTTGACGCGTTTGCTACCCCTAAGGGCGCTCTGAGCGTGCGGGCCTTGTCTTTAAGCGGAGGAAAATTCGAGTTAACGCCTGATCTGCGTGACGGTTTTTCAAAACGCATAAGTAGCCCTGTCACCGTAGGTACCCTGACCCTGAATAACATCTCATTCCTGTCACACCTGGACTCACTGCGCCTGTCAGCAAGAACCTTAAGCGGAACCATATCAGGCTTTTCCTGGTCACCTGATGACGGTATATCTCCAGCTCCTTCAGGAGCTGCCAGTATTTCTGCCAGTGATGTCCTGTTTCACGACCTGCGATGCAATGAGCTTTCTGTTATCTCAAACTTCAGTTCTCAGGGCATTACTCTCTCTGTTCCGAAAGCTGTATTCGGTCAATCCCATGCGACCTTCGCGATGTCCCTGCCCTTGGATGACGGTAAAGGCTTTGTAATAGCGCAGGCGAAAGATTTTGACGCGTCATCACTAAACTCGGATCTGATGCCCAGAACCTTTGGAGGTAATTTTGACCTTGACGCGCAATTGCAGCTTCAGGGTCCAGTTAAAGGATTTCCGTCGGTCCTCAAAGGTCACATAAGCCTGCAGAGCGCCTCTCTTCTGGTATCAGACTTTGGTCTTGACCTTATAAACGGTGGGAAGAAAGGGGTTTACTCTCTCTCATGGGACAAACTAAACAGCGCGCTCGCTGACAGTGACTGCGGATTTCATGATCTGATGTTGCAAATAGATCTGACAGATAGTGTTGGAACACTTAACGCTACCGCCATGCTGCCCGCGTCCAAGATGAGTCTGCATACCCAAACTGATACATCAAACGGTGAAACTACAGGAGAGGCTTTCTTTGCGAGCTATCCACGTGACAGTCTTACTTCTGTAACAATTAACGGTAAATTGCCAGACCTGAATTTTGAGATCGACGCGCTTGAGCGCGGACCTATCCTCCGTCCCGGATTATTTGTAAAGGAGCTCACGGACAAGGAAAGAAAGGAACGGGACGAAAATCTGAAAAAACAGGCCGCAGCCCAGCAGAAAAGCGAGCAGGAGCTTATGAAATCCCTTGAGAAGCTTAAGTCCCAGATAGCTGAGCTTGAGGGCACCACCAGCCCCCAAAAAGAGAATACGGAAAAAGATAAATAGCCAGCTCCCGCTATGGCTGTCTCTTTGATACCTTTATGTTGATAGAGGCCTTGCGCCTTACCTTTACGGCATTGTCAGACCCCAGCGTGGATCCGGTAATGTTGGCAAGATACACCATGAATCCCGGAACATCCTCGTTCATTCCTGAACGAACGGTGCCCAGGGTAGCGGTAAATTCGGCCCCCAGAAGCACAATCCACCAGTTGATATAAATCCAAATCATCATGATCGGAAGCGCCGCGAACGCCCCGTATACCATTTTGTAGTTAGCGAAGTTAAGCACGAAGACGCTGAATGCCTTTTTGGATATTTCAAGCAATACGGTAACAAACACCGCTCCCAAAAGAGCATCCTGAAACCGCACCTGCACCGCCGGGACAACAATAAAAAGAGCCGTAACCACAATTATTTCGATAATGACCGGAAATACAAAGTATGCGATTAAAAGCGGGATCCCGACCACTCCGCCTGAGGTTGCGGCGTAAGCGATCACCCTGGAGGTGAGCCAGACTATAAGCCCAACCGCCAGTGGTCCTAAAGTCAGAAGCGTCCAGTATATGGCCACAGTCTGACCAAACTTGCGTCTGCCACCGCGCCATATACGATTTAAGGAGAAATCTACTGAGCGTACCAGCAACAGAGCGATTATAAAGAACGCCAGAGTGCTGGTGAGTGTTAGCTTGCCGGCATGGGCCACCAGCGCCCCTACATAGTTATTCACCGTTTCAGAAAACACCGGCATGAGATTTTGCGATGCAAATTTCTTTAACGCGTCACGAACTCCGCGGAATGATGGCACCATCGCGAACAATGACAAAACCACGGTGAGAGCTGGAATAAGAGCCAATATGGAGGTAAAAGCAAGGGAAGACGCCTCAAGCCCCAGACTGTCACGCCGTACCCGGCTTATAAAATATCTGATAAGTTCCCTCACTTGTGCTCCCCCTTAAATACAAGATGACATTCATTTTACCCAAAAAGCGTATTGACGTGCGTATGAGCAGGAACACGCGCGCCTTTATCACAATCTTAATGACACTCCGGGCGCGTTTACCTATTCATTGAACTTATGTCTTCTCAATTAGTTAAACCGGCAAAGTTTAAATTTCTGAAATCGGTGAGATGAGCGCGGTGTGAAAGTACTTAAAGAGAAAAAATCTGGTATCACACGCGTCATCGTAAAAATGCGTCACTTGTCAAAATCTAAGTTAAAATACATAGATTTTGTCATTAGGATACGCCTCATTTTGAGGAGGCAGGCAAAGAGCGCTTCTCCGTCATTTCGCGGAGCACGATTAACCATTCCCTAACGGCGACAGGGCCGCAGATACACAGGTTCAGACGTCTGAACGCAGGGAAAAGACCTAACCACAGGATAAACAAATGGATGTCAACAAGATTCGCAACATCGCCATCATCGCGCATGTTGACCACGGCAAGACCACGCTGGTAGACAGTCTGCTTCGCCAGTCAGGCACCCTTGACCGCAGTGAACTGGGTCAGACCAGAGTCATGGATTCAAACGCGATTGAAAAAGAGCGTGGAATAACCATTCTTTCAAAAAATACCGCAATCGACTGGCATGGTTACCGTATAAACATAGTCGACACCCCGGGTCACGCTGACTTCGGCGGTGAGGTCGAACGTGTTATGTCCATGGTCGACTCGGTTCTGCTTCTGGTAGACGCTGTTGACGGACCTATGCCCCAGACCCGTTTCGTAACTCAGAAGGCTTTTGCCGCCGGCCTGAAGCCTATTGTGGTTATCAATAAGTGCGACCGCGAGGGCGCGCGCCCAAGCTGGGTTATTGATCAGGTTTTCGATCTTTTTGACAATCTCGGGGCCACTGACGAACAGCTCGACTTCCCTGTGGTCTATGCCTCCGCGTTCCAGGGATGGGCATCATTGGAGGAAGGGGTTAAAGGCGAAAACATGGAGCCCTTGTTCCAGACCATAGTCGACAAGGTCTCACCTCCTAACGCTGATCTCAACGGTCCTTTCCAGATGCAGATCTCCTCACTTGATTTCACCTCATTTGTTGGAGTCATTGGCGTTGGCCGCGTAAAGAGAGGGCAGGCGAGAGCTAACCAGACCGTAACCATAATCGGACGCGATGGTAAAACCAGAAGCGGGAAGATCGGTCAGGTTATGGACTATCTTGGATTGCACCGCAAAGTCGCTGATGTCGCTGAGGCCGGCGATATTGTTGCCGTAACCGGACTGGGCGAGCTTAAGATTTCCGACACTATCTGTGATCCCTCAAAAGTTGAGGCTCTGCCCCCGCTGACTGTTGATGAGCCTACAGTCACCATGAACTTCTGCGTTAACACCTCACCTTTTGCCGGTCGTGAAGGCAAGTTCATCACTTCAAGAAACATTGAAGAGCGTCTGAAACAGGAGCTGGTGCATAACGTGGCGTTGCGCGTTGAGCCCACAGAGGATGCTGACCGCTTCAAGGTTTCAGGACGCGGAGAGCTACACCTTTCTGTTCTCATCGAAGAGATGCGCCGTGAAGGGTACGAACTGGCCGTTTCACGCCCGCAGGTTATTCTGAAAAAAGAGGATGGCAAGACACTTGAGCCTTATGAGGTTCTCACCTGCGACCTCCGCGAGGAAAATCAGGGTCCGGTTATGGAAGAGCTTGGTCGCAGAAAGGGCGAGCTCAAGAATATGACACCTGATGGTAAAGGTCGTGTCAGACTCGACTACCGCATTCCCTCACGCGGACTTATTGGTTTCCAGACACTCTACATGAGCCTTACCTCAGGAACCGGTCTCATGTATCACTCCTTTGACAGCTATGACACCTATCTTGGAGGGAGTCTCGGAGACCGTCAGAACGGTGTCATGATCTCAAACGATACCGGTAAAACCGTTCCATACGCGCTGTGGTTCCTGCAGGAGCGCGGGCGCATGTTCGTAGGTCCCGGCGAGGAAGTATATGAAGGGCAGATCATTGGTCAGCATGTGCGCGACAACGATCTGACCGTAAACCCGCTTAAGACCAAAAAGCTTACAAACGTCCGCGCGGCAGGGTCTGACGACAATATTCTCCTGACTCCGCCTATAAGGATGTCGCTTGAGCAGAGCCTTGAGTACATAAACGATGACGAGCTCGTTGAGGTAACTCCTGTCAGCATCCGCCTGCGCAAGAAGAACCTCTCTGAAATGGACCGCGTGCGCGCTTTCAGAGCCGCAGGCGGAAAAAAGAATAACGACTGAGCCATAATTCAGCATTAAACCAGAAAAGGCTGTGTTGTAAAACACAGCCTTTTTGTTTAGCTTTTTCATTTAAAATTAATAAATTGTCAGAAACAAACTTATTTAACCCATCTGAAGTAAGCCAATTAATTATGCACTATTTTTGTGCCTGAGATAATGCATATTCTTCTGAGTTGATCTAAAATTTGTTCATTGCACTAGATTTGCTCAGTCATAAAAATGCACACTGAACCAAAATCAATCATTGAAGGTCTTTATACCGCCGTTTTGGTAACTGATTCGCAGCAACGAATAATCTATGCCAATCCTGCGGCCGAACAGTTGCTTTCAATCTCACACCTTCGCCTTGAAAGCATGAAATTCTGCGATCTGGTTGACCGCAGCGAGACTTCGTTTCTCCATAATCTTCCTTCGCCGGTAAGACCCGGATTTCAGGGACTTACCGCGGCCGGCATATTACTGTCACCAGAACCCGGAAACAGCCTGCAGGTTAATCTTTCGGTAGGTTTATACAGCGGCCGTGGTCATGGACTGCTTATCGAGATGCACTCTATTGATCACCAGCAAAAACTTGCTGACGCGGTTTCCCTTCAGACCCAGCATACGGCTGCCCGTGATCTGATCAGAAATCTCGCTCATGAAATTAAAAACCCCTTAGGAGGGATAAGAGGCGCGGCTCAGTTGCTGGAACTTTCATACGCTTCTAAAGAACCCGATCTTAAGGAATATACATCTGTCATAATCGAACAAACCGACCGCCTTAAAAAACTGGTGGATAACCTTCTGGGGCCTCAGCATCCCAATCCTTTGGTCTGGACCAACATTCACTATGTTATCGAGAAGGTATTGTCGCTTGCGGCGATGCAAAAGCGTATCAATGTGCGCTTTGAAAAAGACTACGATCCTTCTTTGCCTGAGCTGAGACTTGATGTCGACTCGATTCAGCAGGTTCTGCTCAATATTGTGAATAACGCCATAGACGCGATGGCAGACGCCAAGACCGAGCATCCATTAATCCGGGTTGTAACCAGAGCTGAATCCGGACATATAGTGCGCGAGCACAAATATCCGACAGTGGTGGCTATTACCATATCCAACAACGGGCCCGAGATCCCCGAAGAGATAAGACAAACGATCTTCTACCCTATGGTCACTACCAAAGCAAACGGTAATGGTCTCGGACTGTCAATTGCCCAGAGCATTATCGAACGCCACGGCGGTTCGCTTGAATGTCGAAGTAATCCTTCAGAAACCACTTTCAAGATCGTTTTACCAATTCAAAAGACTTCCAGAAGCGCGCAAACTACAAACGAGGTAAATCCATTATGAATCCCATGATATGGATCATTGACGATGACGCCAGCATCCGTTTTGTTTTTGATAAAGCATTAGATGTAAACAGTATCAGGCACCGTTTGTTTGAAAACGGCGATGCTGCTTTAGCCGCGCTGTCACACGAGATCCCTGATGTAATTGTGTCAGATATCAGAATGCCGGGAGTTGACGGACTCACTCTTATAAAAGAAGTTCACAAGACTGATCCTGACATACCTTTCATTATTATGACCGCTCACAGCGATCTGGCAGCGGCCATAGATTCCTATGAACAGGGCTCTTTTGAATATCTTCCCAAGCCTTTTGACATTGAGGCGGCTGTTGCTGTTATAAGAAGAGCCGCGCTTCACCGTTTCAATACAAGAAAAATGCGTGAAGAGAAGGCTCGTCAGGGCGATGCTCATTCTCCCAAGGATCAGCTTGATGATGAGGAAGAAATAATTGGAAAATCCCCGGTTATGCAGGAGGTTTTCAAATTCATAGGACGTGTATCAAAAACCGATCTTCCTGTTCTTATCCACGGCGAGGTCGGAACCGGGCGCGAACTGGTGGCGCTTGCGTTACATAATCACGGTGCCAGGCGCGGTAAACCGTTTGTAACCGTAAACATGTCATCAGTACCTCAGGACATGGTTCAGTCACAGATATTCGGCGATACCAAAAATGTGGATGATGAACCATCATCCTTAAAACAGGCAGAGGGCGGCACGCTGTTTATCAATGAGATCTGTGATATGCCTATGGATGCACAGACCAGACTTCTTCGTCTTCTGCAGACCGGTGACTACATACCAGTAGGGTCGGATCATCCACTCAAAGCCAATGTCAGAATCATCGCCTCTTCTTCAAAAGACCTTGAAACCATGGCTCAAAACGGGACATTTATCGCCGATCTTTACTACCGCCTGAATGTAATAAACGTAAATATGCCTCCGCTTCGTGAACGCAATAACGACATTCCGATGCTTGCAAAACATTTTCTCTCTCAGGCAGCCGCGGAAGCTCATACCGAACCCAAAAAACTAACATCTGAAGTACTGGTTTTCCTCTGCCGCCAAAGCTGGCCTGGCAACGTCACGCAACTCAAAAACCTGTGCAAGTATCTGACAATAATGGTCACCGGTAATGACATACAGCTTGTGGATCTGCCTCAGGACTTCCTGCACGCTCGTACTCAGCCAATACATACTCCCGGAGTGACTCCCATAAACGGAACGACAAAAGACGCTACATCCTGGCAGGATCAGTTACGCAACTGGGTCGACAGCCGTCTCAGATCCGGAGAGCGCGACATACTTTCAGAGGCTGTACCTGAGTTTGAAAGAGTAATGCTCGAGGCTACCCTCAGCTTTACAGGAAACCACAAGCAGGAATCGGCCAGACTGCTCGGGTGGGGCCGTAACACTCTCACAAGAAAGATAAAGGAATTAAATATTAAGTAAAACCACGCGCCCGGAAACTGATCCGGGCGCCAATTTCAGTACCTCACTCTCATTTAAATTCTTCCATCTCAGGTAAAATTACCCAAAAGCAGTGCTCTATTGGCACATATTGAGGAAAGAAATATGGCTGGAAAAAAGAATATTAACTACGATGATCTGCTGTTAGGGCTTTGTGATTCGGTTTCAGGTGTACTCTCTGACGCGACTTCTCATAAAGTTAAATATGCGCCTATGGTGCAGCGTATAAGCAAGACCACTCTTACACCTGATATCGGAACCTTTGTGATGTTCACTGGGTCCTTCTCGGGAATGGTAGTCATTAACTTTCCAAAGGAAACAGCTATGGAGATCTATAGCGAGTATATGACCTCAATGGGTATTTCAAAGAAGGATCAGGCCTTAAACTACACTTCAGAGGAAGTATCCAACGCGCTGGGCGAACTAATGAACCAGATCCTTGGTAACTTCACCAAGAAGGTAAATGATAAACTGCATACCTCCATAACCCAGTCACAACCGAAAATGCTGGCTCTGCCAAGAGAGTTACAGATCAGCATAAGCGTTAATCTTGATAACCCCAGATACAGCAAAGTGACCTTTACAACTGAAGGCAGCAATGTATTCTTCCTTGAGCTCGCTATGGATAATACCGAGTTTGATCTCGTAAAAGACTTTGAGGAACACAGCGTCCTCACACCAGACGAGATCCTGGACGAGTACAGCAAAGCTTAGATCTATATTCCATGACGATAACGCGTATATCGTCAAGTCTAAGTTAGACTTACTCTGTTCATAGAGAGATATAGTTTTTATAAATAAGAAGGAGTTGGCGCCAGCCTTGGGGAACTGTAAGGTTGTGTGCCATGTTTTTCTATGCCAGAATCCGCCCCCCTGTCATTTAGCGCTACCAGATTTGTTACCAGCGCTCCTGACATAAAAGCTCTGCCGGATGAGAACGGTATTGAAATTGCCTTTGTCGGAAGATCCAATTCGGGGAAGTCCTCAGCGATCAACGCTCTTTGCGGGCAAAAATCACTCGCGCGTACATCACGTACTCCAGGGCGTACCCGCCTTATTAATATATTTAAGGTTGCCGAAGGAAAATTTCTCTGCGATCTTCCAGGATATGGTTACGCGCAGGTTCCAGAATCAATGAAGCGTGACTGGCAGAAAAGCATGACTCAATATCTTCAGGAAAGGCAGATACTCAAAGGTCTCGTAATGACCATGGATATACGCACCCCGCTTCGCGATCACGACAGACTGATCCTTGACTGGAGCATCGCTGCCCGCCTTCCGGTTTTAATTCTGCTCACAAAATCAGATAAACTCGGGATAAACGCAGTCAGACGCAGTGTTGCGGATGTTCGTGACGCTTTGAGCGAATTTGCCGGCAGCTTTACAATTATCGCGTTCTCAGCAGTAAAAAAAACCGGTGTTGAGGAAACGCGTAAAGTCCTCAGGCAATGGTTCGATGGCTCCGTAGCCTCAGATGCAGAAAATACATATAAAGAAGCAGAAGAATGAAAAAAGGGCAGCTTTTTATAGTTTCAGCTCCTAGCGGAGCGGGCAAATCATCACTCATAAACGCGCTGTTAACACGTTTTAACGCTGATGATTCTATGCGGCTTTCAATTTCTCATACCACCCGCGCGCCACGCCCTGGTGAGGTAAATCATGTAGCCTACCATTTCGTCAGCGAGGACGAATTCAAAACCCTGATAGCACGAGGGGCTTTTTACGAGTACGCCAATGTATTCGGGCACTATTACGGCACATCACGCGAAATTGTCGAACAGTGGGTATCTGAAGGAAAGGACGTTCTATTTGACATCGACTGGCAGGGCGCAAGACAGATCCGGAAGATCTCGCCTGACGCAAGAAGCATCTTTATAATTCCGCCCTCTCTTGACGAACTGAAACATCGTCTAGAAACAAGAGGACAGGATTCAGAGGATGTGATTGACGGGCGCATGGAAAAAGCAATGCGTGAGATCTCTCACTATTCAGAGTACGATCATGTAATCATTAACGATGATTTTGACAAAGCGTTAAATGAGCTCCGCTCAATAATCATCGCAGCGCGTGATGAAACTAAAATTCAATCTGAGCTTGTGGACGCGATGTTTCCTGACCGCTCTATCTAGCATACGTCCAGAAACGCCTTGTGCTGATGTATAATTTCTTGGCTTAATATGAAGCTTAAGCCGCATTATTGAATTTAGAAGGTACTAAATAAATGGCCAGAGTTACGGTAGAAGACGCAGTAAATAAAGTGGGGAACCGCTTTGATCTAGTACTGCTCGCGGCCCGCCGCGCCCGCCAGATTTCTATGGGCAGCAAGCCGCTTGTTGACGAAGAAAATGACAAGCCTACAGTTATCGCGCTTCGCGAGATAGAAGAAGGGCTGATTACTGAGGAATTCCTGGATAAACAGGACAGAAAAGAACGTCTGCGTGACGCTGCAGCACATCCTTCCGACAGTGAATTCGCTCCTATTGACGGCGCAGAAATGTTCGCCTGAAATTCATTTAAGAGGCACGGCTTATGGGAGAGTCAACTGACATTGCCTGGTCAATACAAAAAGACCCTACATATCCCTCGGAAGCCGTGCTCAGATCCCCAAACCTGCATTATTACATCCGCCTGAGAGAACTGGTCTGCTCTTATCTTGGTCCTGAGGATGTAGCCGCGATAGATAAAGCGTTTGTGCTTGCCGATCAGGCACATTCAAAGCAGCGCCGGGCGTCTGGCGAGCCGTACATAATTCATCCTATCGCCGTAGCGACTATAGTCGCTAAAATGCATCTAGATACGGAATCAGTACAAGCCGCGTTATTACATGACGTAGTAGAGGATACTGACACTCAGGATCAGGATCTTGAACGGAATTTCGGCGTTTCAGTCGAAAATCTGGTTGAAGGTGTCACAAAGCTCGACAAGCTGAATTTCCACAATTACCGCGAAGCCCAAACCGAAAATTTTCGGAAAATGATCCTCGCAATGACCAAGGATATCCGCGTCATCCTGATCAAGCTTGCCGACAGAACACACAATATGCGGACTTTGGGAGCGTTGCGTGAGGACAAACGCAAACGTATCGCCCGTGAGACACTGGATGTTTTTGCGCCTATCGCTAACAGACTAGGTATTTCCGACATCAAATCAGAACTTGAGGAGCTCGGAATGGCGGCGCTGTACCCTATGCGCTACCGTATTCTCAAGGCGGCGGTTACACGCGCGCGCAACAACAGGCGCGAAATCGTTGACGGGATATTGAAGCTCATACGAAAGAGACTTGATGATGTTGGGATTGAGGCGCGCGTACTGGGCAGAGAGAAGCGTATCTACAGCATCTACAGAAAAATGGTTCGAAAAGAACTCCAGTTTTCTGAAATCATGGATGTTTACGCGTTCAGGATCATTCTTAAGGATGTCGATACATGTTACCGGGTATTAGGCCAGATGCACAGTCTGTTTAAACCCAGACCAGGTGGATTCAAAGACTACATCGCCATTCCAAAGATCAATGGTTACCAGTCACTTCACACCTCGCTCATCGGTCCGCGCGGAGTACCAGTTGAGATTCAGATCCGAACAGAATTTATGGATCAGATTGCCGCCAGAGGTGTCGCGGCTCACTGGTCCTATAAGGAGAAAGGTTCTGAACCGGTATCCACCACCTCACAGCGTAACGCCCAGCTTTGGCTTAAAAATATCATTGATCTTCAGCAAAGCTCCGACAGTTCCAAGGAATTCATTGAAGACGTCAAGACAGATCTGTTCCCTGACGCTATTTATATCTTCACGCCTGAAGGAAAAATCTATGACCTACCAAAAGGCGCGACACCGGTTGATTTTGCCTATGCTGTACATACAGACATAGGTCAGCATTGCATAGGATCGATCGTTAATCATCACTCATTCCCGCTCTCTCACCCGCTGGAATCCGGTCAAACCGTTGAAATAATCACAAACCCTAACGCCAGACCAAACGCCATATGGCTTTCAAGCGTTGTAACTTCCAAAGCCCGCTCCAAAATCCGTCAGTATCTGAAAGGATTGCGTACACAGGAATGCGAGCTCATAGGCAGAAGACTTCTGCTTAACGCTTTGCACGGGAGACATATAGAGGATATTCCTGAAGAGGCGATAAATAAGGTCCTGGAGCACTTCAACAAGCCTGATCTTAAGTCTTTGTTCGCCGATGTCGCTATGGGCAATATCCTTACTGTTTCGGTAGCGCGCATGCTGGCGCCAAGCTCAACTGAGAATTCAGGCCAGCCTGTCACCGGAACAGGAGGTGTTCCGTATATATTCGCGCAATGCTGTATGCCTATACCGGGAGACGAAATAATCGCGCATGTGGCATCTGGCCGGGGACTTGTTATTCATCGCAAAGGCTGCGGAAATCTGCGCGCAGCCGAGAAGGATCCTACGAAGCTACTTAAAGTGGGCTGGGATCTGGCTGTTGCTTCAGAGCAGAGCTTTAATACTGGCATTGTGGTTGAACTCGAAAAACGTCAGGGAATAATGACCGAAGTGCTTAATGCCGTGGATATCGCCGGTTCTTCCGTGCAAAGCATAAGTTCGGAACAGAAAGACGAAAACACCGCGATTATGAAACTGACCATTACGGTCAGAGATCGTATGCACCTTGCCGGAGTTATGAAGCGTATTAAAGCCGTACCCAACGTGATTAAAATTTCAAGGCGTCACTAACGATCCGATGTTCCCACGGAGGCATTACCTTATGCCGTATATACCACCAAAACTGCTTACCGCGGAACAATTTCTAAAGCTTAAAAATGAAATAGAAGACTTCTACCAGAAAAATGTCACAATCCGCCGTATCAGAACCCCTGACGGATTAACCATCACCGCCTGTGATTTATGTCCTGAGAATATAGAACATAATCTGGTAATTATTCCGGGACGAGGGGAGACAGAACACAAGTACGCGGAATTCATGTACAGCATGAAAGATACAGGGACCCGGGTTAGCGTGCTCTTCGCGCGTGGTCAGGGACTTTCTGACAGACTGCTTGATGATCCCCAGAAGTGTCATATAAAAAGTTTTTCTTCACTTTCATCCGACCTTAGCCTTCTTATTGAAAGGCTCGGGATCATGAATTTCGGATTGCTTGGCTTTTCCATGGGAGGCCTCTTAGCTCTTGATTTGATTGAGCGGGCAAAAATACCCCCTTCCCGCGCTGTTCTAATCGCCCCATATATCTGGCCTTGTGTAAATCTTGGTCAGACCGCGATGAAATGCGTCGCGGCGCTCGGAATGCTGCCATTTATACGTAAAATGTATACTCCTTACGGAGCCTCATACAAACGCGTTCCTTTTGAAGAAAACTATCATTCACACTGCAAAGAGCGCTATGAGGCTTATCATGACTATTACGCTGGACACCCTGAACTGCAAACCGGTAGTCCGACATATGGTTTTGTCAGCGCCTGTACTGTCAGACAGCTCAGACTGATATCGTCTGGCAAGCAATTGCGCTCCAAGGTGCTGTTTATGCCATCCGGTCTGGACAAGGTCGTTTCGACCCCGTCTACGGTTGATTTTTACGTCCGCCACCGTGGTGACAAACTCTCTCCTTCACTTGAAGTGATAGGAGGGGCATTTCACGATGTACTAAATGAATCTGACGGGATTAGAAACCCATCTCTCATA
>SFGV01000007.1 GCA_004557545.1 Succinatimonas hippei | reverse complement strand
CACCTGTTCCCTTTCCGAACACAGAAGTGAAACACAGCCGCGCCCATGGTAGTGCAACGTACGTTTGCGCGAGAGCAGGTCACTGCCAGGCTTCCTATTTGCTGATATGGCTCAGTTGGTAGAGCGCACCCTTGGTAAGGGTGAGGTCCTGAGTTCGATTCTCAGTATCAGCACCACTGATCTGACCCTGAACTGGTTTCCAGCTCAGGGTTTTTGTTTTTCTGGACACCATTTTTCTGAAAATGGCAGATCAGGTGAAACATGTATATAAGTTTTCTGCCATACTTCACTGTAATGTGAAATCTATGTAAGGAGCGGTGATGGCAAACTTTTACATTTGCTCAAAATGCGGTATTAAAGTTAAGTCGGTGAATTCTCCTGCGTATACTGCCTGCCCTCAGGGTGGTAACCATGAGTGGCATGACGCGGGCGAAGAGGGCACCAAAGTTTTTACCTGCTCAAAATGCGGAGTAATGGTTGAAACTGCGACCACTCCTAACTTTACCCCATGTCCTGATGGAGGCAATCATCAGTGGTTTAAGCTCGGCCATTGCGGATCTCTCTCATATACCTGCTCAAAATGCGGGGTCACCGTTAAACTTAAGGAACCTCCCCGTGATGCTCCCTGCGCTCAGGGCGGCATTCACGAGTGGCATATAAACGAGCAGGTAGATTAGTAACCTGTTCAATCTCAGCCGTGCCGGCAAGGCATGGCTTTTTTCTGTCTGCATAGGATGCTTGAATGCGTTTGAATGAACTTACCTCAAAAATTCTTGATGGCTATCTGATCACCCGTGAAGAGGCGCAGAAACTTCTTCATGCTGATCTTGAGGATCTCAGGCAAAGCGCCAAAAAGATCACTGAGCGTTTTTTCAAGGAGAAAGTTGAGCTTTGCTGTATTTCAAATGGCAAATGCGGTAACTGTACCGAGAATTGCAAGTTCTGTTCCCAGAGCCGGCGTTTTGACACCGCCATTGGCAAGAGCAGGCTTAAAAGCGTAGATGAGTTCTTTGCTGAGGCAAAGTACAACAATGACCGCGGCGTTCACCGCTTCTCCATTGTTACCTCAGGACTGCGTCTCCCGCCTGCTGAGGTTAAGCAGGTTGGCGAGGCTTATAAGCTTATCTCCTCAAAGCTCAAAATCCGTTGTTGCGGATCCCTCGGACTACTCTCAAAGGATGAGCTTAAATATCTCAAGGACTGCGGACTTACCCGTTTTCACAATAACCTTGAGACCTCCCGCAGGTTTTTCCCGCAGATCTGTACGACTCATACTTACGATCAGAAACTTGAGACTTTGCGCAACGCGCATGACGTCGGGCTTGAAGTCTGCTCGGGCTGCATTATCGGTATGGGTGAGAACTTTGATGACCGCATTGATATAGCCTTCACGCTAAGGGATGTAGGATCGGTTTCAACTCCTATCAACATCCTCAACCCGATTAAGGGAACCCCGCTTGAGGATCGTCCGATCCTAGGTGAGGAGGAGATTGAGCGCACGGTGGCTTTATTCAGGCATATCCTTCCACGCACGGTTTTAAGAACCGCCGGCGGACGTCTGCTTATAAAGAACTTTTATACCAAGCTTTTTGACTTTGGTATAAACGCCGAAATCACCGGCGACATGCTCACCACCAAGGGCCTTTCAATCGCCACCGATATTTCAGACGCCATCGCTTCCCAAAAGGTTGTCGACAGAATCGACGCGCCTGAGGCTTAAAGCTTAGGTTTATTTAAAAGGGGGCCTTAGTGCCCCATTTTTTTTCACTAAATTTTGTCATCCGGGAAACGATCATTTGTAGGGCATTTAGTGCACTTATTCTGATCATAGCCTGCCAGTATTGTGCGTATAAGCAGGTGCGTCTTTAACAGCTTTCCCAGCCGTTATACTCAAGAAAAACACCCGGCGAGTTCAACAAGGCGCACACAGATGAAAACAATGATTAAGCTTTCGCACATCAACAAGGTTTTCGGAGACCTGCATGTGCTTAAGGACGTGAACCTCGAGGTGGTGGAGGGAGAGAAACTCGTGATCATCGGACCGTCTGGTTCAGGCAAATCTACCACGGTCAGATGTATGAATTTTCTGGAGACCCCGACCTCAGGAAAAGTCTTTATCAATGGAGAGGAAGTCACTTCCAAGAACCGTCTTAAGGTCATACGCGAGAATACTTCGATGGTGTTCCAGTCGTTCAACCTCTATCCGCACCTTGACGTGATGCACAACCTGATCCTGGCGCCAGTAAAAATCCATCACAAAAGCGAGGCCGAGGCAAGGGAGCTTGCCAGACATTACCTTCAGGTGGTGGGGCTTGAGAATAAGGCGAACGCCTACCCGTCAGCTCTCTCAGGCGGTCAGCAGCAACGTATTGCCATAGCAAGGGCGTTGTGCCAGCAGAGCAAGATCATGCTGTTTGATGAACCGACCTCGGCGCTTGATCCTGAGACTATTCAGGAAGTGCTCGACGTGATGATCAAGCTCGCCGGTGAATCGAACATAACCATGGTGGTGGTAACCCATGAAATGGGCTTTGCCCGCAAGGTGGCAGACCGCGTGGTCTTCATGGAGGACGGGCGCATTATCGAGGAGGGTAAACCTGATGAAATGTTTGACCACCCAAAGAGCGAGCGCGTCCGGCAGTTCCTCGGAAAGATTTTAAACCACTAAACAAACATTTTTTTCTTCTTAAAACAGGAGAGTACATATGAATAAGTTCTTAAAAGCGGCAGTGTTCGCGGCAGGTCTGGCGGCTTTCGGAGTAGCGTCATTTCAGGCATACGCCGCCGATGACAGCGTTCCTGCCGAGGTAAAGGCCATTCAGAAACGCGGCGTTTTAAAGGTTGGTGTAAAAAACGCCGTGGTGGGCTTCTCAGTTCAGGATCCTCTCTCAGGCGAATACAAGGGCTTTGAGGATGATCTGGCGCGCCTTATAGCAGAGAAGATGGGCGTTAAGGCGGAGTTCACTGCTGTAACCGCTGCTACCAGAACCGAGCTTATTGACTCAGGCGATCTGGATGTGGTTCTCGCAACCTTCACAATTACCGATGAGCGCAAGCAGCACTGGGATTTCACCACTCCTTACTACACCGACTGCGTTACCGTACTGGTAGAGGACAAGAGCGGCATTAAGGATCTCTCAGGACTCATGGGCAAGACCGTCGGCGTTTCCTCAGGCTCTAACTCAGCCCGCGCCCTGGTTGAGGCCATGATCGCCAAGAAGCTAATCAAAGGCGAGGGCTATGACGCCAAGACCTTTGATGCCTCAACCTGGAAGGAGGGCGTGAAGTTCCATCAGTATGATGACTATCCGGCAATTTCCACCGCTCTGGCCTCAGGCGAGGTTCAGGCCTTCTGTGTTGATAAGTCAATTCTGGCTATCTATAAGACCAAGGGTCGCAGCTATATTTCCGATACCTTCGCACCTCAGGATTACGGGGCGGTCACCAAGAAGGGCTCAGGTCTTTCAGCCTATGTTGACGGCCTTGTAAAGGGCTGGCTCGCTGACGGCACCATCAAGAAGCTGATCCACGAGAACAAACTCGATCAGTGATCCTAAAGCTTGTTTAATGAACCGGGCGGAGGCGATGCCTCCGTCCTTTTAAAAGGAGAGGCGCCATGTTCGGTAATATGTTTTCCGCGCACGCCTGGGAGCTGGTGTGGAACTTCAGGGGAGCGTTCCTGCTGGGGTTCTGGCATACGCTTATAACGGCATTGTTCGCGATCATTATGTCGCTTGTGCTCGGACTGATCTTCGGTCTGATGTCATCAGGTCACAAGACGTCGCTTAAGGCCGTGTCCAGAGTTTACGTTGAGTTTATTCAGAACACACCGCTGCTCCTGCAGATTTGCTTTTTGTACTATGCGCTTTCGTTCTCGGGTCATGGCATAGGGATCCTCGCGTCAGGCATCATCTCTATAGGGATCTACCACGGAGCGTATATGTCTGAGGTTTTCAGAGCGGGCATCGAGTCAATCCCGAAGGGGCAATTTGAGTCGGCTGAGGCTCAGGGCTTCGGGTACTTCGGCATGATGCGCTACATCATCCTGCCGCAGACCGTGAAGGTTGTGCTTCCGCCGATGACCAATCAGATAGTAAACCTCATCAAAAACACTTCGGTTCTCTACATAATCGGAGGAACCGATCTCATTTCCAACACCTACAGCTTTGTCACGGGTGTAAACACCGGCGGCGCATATGGCCCTGCCTATCTCGTCTGCGGTGTTCTGTTTTTCATTATGTGCTATCCGCTTTCACGCGCCGCTACCATCTGGGAAGTCAGCCTAAAAAAGCGCGATCAGATGAGTCAGGCCAAGGAGTAAGCCATGGAAGAGTGGATCGCGAGCTTTCATATACTAAGCCTGGGCCCAATCTGGGTTTACATCATCAAGGGCACGGTATTTACCCTTCTTATATCTGTCACCGCCATAGCGTTCAGCCTGGTATTCAGTTCGGTGCTGGCGCTTTTGCGCAATTACGCCACAGCCCCGCAGTACAAGCCTTTTTATCTGGCGGCCGTGTGGTATATCGAGATCTTCCGCAACACACCGCTGCTGCTTTGGATCTTTGTCGCAATCGTTTTCTGCCCGGTGCCGGATATGTTCGGACATCCGCTGTTTGGGCTGACCTCGGTTGAGACCAAGATGCTGTTCAAGGCGGCCGTGGCGCTGACGCTGTTTGAAACCGCCTGCATAGCCGAGATCATAAGAGGAGGTCTGAACGCGGTACCCAAGGGACAGTTTGAGACGCCTACACTCAGGGCTTCGGCGTAGTCGGCACCATGTACTACATTATTCTGCCGCAGGCATTCCGTCATGTTGTCCCGACGCTGTTAAGCCAGATCATCACCACAGTCAAGGACTCATCCTTTCTTGCCAACGTGGCAACTATCGAGCTTATGGCCAGGGTCCGCAAGATCATGAGCACCGCCGGAATGTACAACGGCACGGGCACCATAAATGTTTCCGATGTGTTTGTACTTTACGGCACGGCCGCGGTGATTTACTTTGTGATTGACTTCAGCCTGTCGCTGCTGGTCCGTCACATTCAGAAAAAGCGTGGAACAATCTGAGGGGGCTTAACATGGAAGGGCCGGTAATAACCATTTCGCGTCAGTTCGCAAGCATGGGCCGCAGCGTCGCCCAGCGCCTGTCCTCGGATTTGGGTATAAGCTTTATGGACAGGGACATAGTAAAGGAGACGGCAAAGCGTATGAATATGCCGATCTCCGAAATAAGCTCGCATGACGAGAAGCCCGGATCCTCGGGTTTCATTATGAAGCGTACCTATCTCTTCAATTTCGGGGTTTACAGCATCTCAAAGCAGATCTTTGAAGCGCAGAAGAATATCATCAGTGATTTCGCGCAGAAAGCTCCCTGCATCATCGTTGGAAGACTTGCTGAGGAAGTGCTGGCCGGGCGTCCTAACACTCTGCGCGTTTATATCTACGCTCCATTTGACGACCGGGTCGCCAACTGCGCTGAGAAGCTCATGATAGGCAATGAGGCTGAATGCGTTAAAGCCATTAAAAGGGTGGATGAGGCCCGCGCCGCCTACCGTCGCCGTTTCGCTGGGCATGATTTCAGACTGGAGGATTTTGATCTGGCTCTGTCCACCTCCCGCTTTGGAATTGAAGGATGCGCCGCAATCATAGGCGCCATTGCCAAACAGCGCCTTAAGTGGGATTAAGAAGAACGTCAGCCGTCTATGCCCGGGCGGTCTTCAGCAAGGATCACGCTCAGATCAAGAGAATCATCGCCGCGGTAAACCTTGAAGTTCAGTTTCGCTCCCGGGCGTGACTTTGATACAGTCTCAATCAGCTCTTTTAATGAGCTGATCCTGCTTGAGTTGACCTCATAGATCACATCCCCCGGTTGCAATATGCCATACGCGGGACCACGAGGGTCGATAAACGCCACTCTCACGCCAACGCCCTGACGGTTTGGCAGGGGAACCGATCCGTTGTCGGAAATACCGAGATAACCTCTGATCACGCGCCCGTGCTGGATGATCTCCTTCATAACCTCGACTACAAGCTTTGATGGGACGGCAAATCCTATGCCGTATGTCTGATAGCCGTTAATGGAGGCGGTATTGATCCCTACCATCTCGCCTGAGGTATTAACAAGTGCTCCTCCGGAGTTGCCTCCGTTAATCGGAGCATCGGTCTGAATGAGATCCTGGATCCCCTCGCGTATATTCATCTGGTTTGGCGCGATAAGCCCGGTTCCTGAACGCGCGGTTGCCGAAATAATCCCGTGGGTTACGGTCTGCCCCAGGTTGTTGGGGTTTCCGATCGCGAGAACTATGTCGCCTACCATCGAGTCGTCTTTGGCGCAGACAATGGGAGACAGATTCTTGGCGTTGACCTTCAGCACGGCAATGTCGGTACGGCGGTCGTAGCCTATCACGAAGGCCTGGTATAGCTGACCTTCTCTGGTCATGGCCCAGACAGACTGCCCCGGTTCATTGGATAAGGGAACGACGTGGTAATTGGTTACGATATAACCGTCCTTTGACATGATCACGCCTGAGGCGCTGGTCTTAATTTCAGCAGGAGATCCGTTTGATCCGTCATCAGGGGAGGTGTAGTTGGTGTTAAGCGCGGTTACGTAGATGTTTACGACACTGGGCGCAGCTCGTCCGACGGCGTAGGCATAGCTTGAGACCCGGATACTGGCAAGTGAATAAAGATAGTCACCGATCCTCTGGCCGGCTTTAGGATTTACGGCAAGCACCACCGCGGCGGCGGCAAGGCCGGCCGCGATCGGAATTACCGCATGCAATAATCTTTTTCCCACATCGCCTCCGCGTTCAGTAAGGGCATTTTAGCAGATGCGAAAAAGACAGTTTGTATCTCGTTTACTGATTTGAGGATAAACAAAGGCTCCAAAGTGATAACTTGCCGGTTTTTACGAATAAGGGTTAAGCATAGATTTACAAATAAACTTCAATTTTGCATGTGCTGGAACTTGTTTTTGAAGATACAAAAAGCGGATCCAGATATTGTCTGGATCCGCAAAGTTTAGGTCTTGTCAGCCGTTATCTTAAGGTTATAAAGATCTCAGAGTTGCCTCTTATTATGCGCAGGGCGCTGATACGGCCCTTGGCTTTGCCAAGCTGGGACTTGAGGTCCGCGATGTTTCTGACATCAGAACGGTTAAGCCCGGTGATGATGTCACCGCTCTTAAGACCGATCCTCGCGGCGACAGAGCCCGCGGCCACCTGAGTAACCTTAACGCCGTTGTCGCTGTCTGCGAAGCTGGCTCCCGCCAAAGCCGGAGCGAGATCTGAAACCTCACCGCCGTCATCGCCAGCTGCTGCGTTGAAGTTCTCCTCAGAATCAAGTTTTACGGTGACCTCTGTAGTCTTGCCGTTTCTGAAAATACCCATGGTGATTTCACTGCCCGGTCTGTTAGTCGCCACAGAGGCGCGCAGCTGGGCAAAGGACTTGATCGGTTTGCCGTTTACCGAGGTGATGATATCGCCAGCCTTAATTCCGGCCTTGTCGGCGGCGCTGCCTTTCATGACCTGATTTACGAAAGCACCGGAGCTCTGCGAGTAACCAAAGGACTGGGCCAGATCAGCGTTAAGCTCGGTGCCGGTTACACCCAGCATGCCGCGCTTGACGGTGCCGTACTTTAAGATCTGCGAGGTGACGGTCTTAACCATATTGGATGGAATGGCAAAGCCGATACCGATATTGCCGCCGTTAGGCCCAAGAATAGCGGTGTTGATGCCGATGAGCTCACCGCGCAGGTTTACGAGCGCGCCGCCTGAGTTACCGCTGTTGATAGCAGCGTCAGTCTGGATGAAGTTCTCGATGTTCTCGATATTAAGGCCGCTTCTGCCAAGAGCCGAGATGATACCTGAGGTAACGGTCTGACCAAGGCCAAAAGGGTTGCCGATTGCGATCGCAAAATCACCAACCTGAAGGGAATCGGAGTCAGCAATTGGCATCTGGGTGAGATTTGAGAAGTTTTTGAGTTTGAGCAGGGCAAGATCGGTATGCTTGTCCGCACCGACTTTGGTAGCGGTAAAGGTGCGACCGTCATAGGTCTCTATTTTGATCTCATCAGCGCTGTCGATGACGTGGAAGTTGGTAACCACAAGACCTTTCTGCGCGTCAATAATCACGCCTGAACCCAGGGCCCTGAACTCCTGCTGCTGTTTCTGCCCCTGCAGGTTGCCAAGATCAGGGAACATGAACTGGAATTCATCGGGGATCTGTAGCTTCGGAACCTCAACGGTTTTCTTGCCTTTGACCTGAATGTTAACCACGCTAGGAAGGATCTGCTTGACCATTGGGGCAAGCGACGGGATCTGACCATCGGCGGCAGCGCTCTCCAGGATCGGAGCGGAGGCCTGAGCCTGAGAGGAGAAAACCATGGCCGCGGCCAGAGCCACGGCTACAGCGGTGCGCTTAAGATTCAATGTCATATATGCTTGTTTCCTTTTCTTTGAAATTAAATATGCCGGTTTTTTCGTCCGCGGCATTATTCCTATGACAGTTAAAATGTGCTTTTGTTCACAAAAAAGCCGTGGCAAAAGCTACGGCTCTTTTGGCGCTTAAAGCCGGAGACTTAGTTAACCTTTTGTTTTGTCATCAGCATTATCGTCCGATGTGACACTTATGGTTTCTTTAGCGTTTATCACTTTCGGAGTTTTTTTATCATCTTCGGGAGATTGAGCGGCAGGACGAACTTCCTCTTTGCCGCTTTCATTGTCCTGACGCGGATCGAAAAAACCTCCGGCCTCGCGCTGTATGGCCTGCTCTCTCTCACGCTGCGCGCTTACACTTTCACTTTCAGCGTTGAAATCCTCCATGCCCGAGCTTGAGAGCATCTTCTTTAAGCTGTCCTCGACCTCAATCTCATCCTCGGGGATAAACATCCTTCCGTCCTGCGACGAAAGCTTGGTCGCCGCTTCTTTCATAAAAGATGAGTAGGCGTGGTAGCTTTTATCAAGCTGCCCGAAAAGCGCTCCTGAAGTACGAAAGAACTCGTCAAGCACCCTGCGGGCGGAGGCAAGCTCGCGTCTGGTGCGGGTCAGCTCATCCTGAACCCTGCGGCTTGGGAAGAGTCTTCCCTGGGCAAAATAGCAGCAGACGCCGCCAGCGAAAAAACCTATCAGGAAAATCAGAGCAATTGTCATGTAATACATGGATTGGGGCCTGTGTAAAAGCTTTTATGCAGAGATGAAATCATTAACTGAGGATATATTAAAAAAAAGTTACGCTCTTGTCTTAGTCGGATGTCAAAATTTAATCAGCATCGTCCTGTCAGAGTGGCGCTGTGCCAGGCAATGACCGGAGCTTCTCCCCCTCCCGGCTTAAATTTGCGCTTTCTTAAAATTTTCCTGTTCCTCTTGTGTATAATACACAAGCCCCTTTGTCCGGTGCGCGGTTTCCCACCCGTGTCATCCGGAGCGTGTTCGTCGTGAGACGCGCACGTTTGGATCAACCAGGCGTAAGCCTGAATTCTTGGGCCGCGAAAACGCGGCCCGGTAAAGGGTAAATAATGAAAACTTATGTTGCAAAGCCGTCCACCATTAAGCGTGAATGGTTTGTCGTCGATGCCAATGGTCAGACTTTAGGCCGCATCGCTACTGAGATTGCCAGCCGCCTGCGCGGAAAGCATAAACCCGAGTACACCCCGTTCATGGATACCGGTGATTACGTTATCGTGATCAACGCTTCCAAGATCAAGGTTACCGGAAACAAGACTCTGGATAAGAAGTACTATCGTCACTCCGGATATCCCGGCGGGATCAAAGAGGCTTCATTCCAGGAAATGATCGAGCGCAAGCCTGAGGCCGTTATCGAGAATGCCGTCCGCGGCATGCTCCCTAAGGGGCCGCTTGGTCGTGCTATGTTCCGCAAACTTCGTGTTTACGCTGGTGAGAACCATGACCATGGTGCTCAGCAGCCTCAGGATCTTAAGTTTTAAGGAGCGATAGCAAATGGCTGCAAATCAGTATTACGGCACTGGCCGCCGCAAAGAGTCTACTGCCCGCGTCTTTATCAAGCAGGGCACCGGCAAACTGGAAATCAATGGCAGGACCCTGGATCAGTACTTTGGGCGTCCTACCTCCCGCATGGTTGTGACCCAGCCTCTCGAGCTCCTTGAGCTGACTGACAAGCTGGACATCTTCGTGACCGTTACCGGTGGTGGTATTTCAGGTCAGGCCGGCGCGATCCGTCACGGTATCACCCGCGCTCTGATTCAGTACGACGAGACTTTCCGTTCAGCTCTGCGCAAGGCCGGGTTCGTTACCCGTGATGCCCGTGCGGTTGAGCGTAAGAAAGTTGGTCTCCACAAGGCCCGTAAGCGTCCTCAGTACTCAAAGCGCTGATACGCGTTGTTTTCTGTCCAAGACCGGAACTATTTGGTTCCGGTCTTGTTGTTTTTGCGCTCCATGCCATGTTTTCCGCCTTCGTTTTTATCTTCAGGCATGTATAATTTGTTCAACTAAAACAAACGTCTGTTACTCAGCTTTCTGATACGGTCAGGCGCACATTGGAGATAGAAATGTCCAGAATTGTCAGCTTTAAACCATACCTCTTCAGCGCCTATTACGACTGGTTTACCGGATGCGGGTTTACACCCTACCTTCAGGTTGACACGAGTGTTGAAGGAGTCAAGGTGCCAAAGGAGTATGTTGAGGACAACCATATCACTCTTTCAATCGATCCCTCCGCGGTCGCGGATCTTCACCCGGGCTCCAGGGCGATCTTCTTCAAGGCCATGTTCAGCGGCAAGAGCGAGGATATTGTGGTTCCTTACAGCGCGATGGCCGCCCTTATTGCCAAGGATTATGATTTCGGGATCCCGCTGGGTCAGGCTCTGGATGCCTTTGATATGTCAGAGGGCATAGCAAAACAGCTTTCGTTGGATCTTGATGATGACGATGATGGTCTTTATGGTCCGGATTTCTGTGAGGAGCCGGAAGACGAAAGCCAGAGCGGATCTGATACGGACGATCACGATGACGACAATAACGATACCGCCGGGTTTGAGTTCGTAAAAGATGATGAGGATGGGAAATAGCTGATCCTGTCCGGTTCTCAAAGCATCAAAAAACAGCTGGATCGTGTTCAGACGATCCCGCTGTTTTATTTACGATGACGCTTCAGCTCGCGTTTTCCCTGGTATAAGCCTCGTGTTTTAAGTACACGCCTTCAATAAAGTCATTGCAGAGTTTTTCGGTGCCCTTGGTTACCAGAGCCGCGTTTTCCTGACAGAAAGGGATCTCATAGTGGGAGGCGCACCACGCTGTAAGCTCAATGCGGCGGAGAATTGAGAACACCGGAAGCAGTGATTTTTCATAATCGCTAAGCGGAGTTACCGCTTCATATCCCTTAAGCCAGGCTGACAGCAGATCGGGAGCGCAGGGATCCTGTTCCATGAAACTAAGTGAGGCCGCGCAGTCAAACAGATACCAGCCAAAGCCCATGTCATCAAAATCTATAACCTGCAACCTGTCACCGTCAATCAGCAGATTGGTTGCGCGCATGTCGGCGTGGATCACCCCGAAGCGATCTTCTGAGGTGCCATAGCGATCGATCATTGGCTTTATGATCGCAAGCACCCTGGCGATGGCGTCATGTCCCTGACTGGTAAGACCGACACTGTCCTGCCATCTGCCCCAGAAGGCGTGATCTCCTATGATCCCGTCCCAGTCCCATACTCTTCTGGTAAACCATTCAGGTTTTTTCCAGGTTTTGGCCTGAATATGCATTCTCGCTGTAAGATCGCCTATCTTCTCAAACCAGTACGGGAGACCGTCCTGACCTACCTTAGGTTCGCTACCTGGCAGCTTTTCAAAAGCGACCGCCATACGCGGCTGACCTGACTGGGTAGTCATCTGCGCGACATACTCTCCGTCAGTACACATAACCGGGCTTGCCGTAAGAATGGTATTGCTGTCATGAAGCGCTTTTACCCACGCGAGTTCTGAGGCAATGGCGTCTTTTGACGAATACCCGGTACGCTGTACCCTTATAACGATCTCCTTTCCTGATTTTGGCTCGCTTCCAAGAAAAGTCGCGTTCTCAGAAAGGTTGAGCAGCTTTATCTTTGTGTCAGATCCCATACCCCAGACAAAACAGTTCTCACTGACCATAGCGGTGAGATCCTCAACCGTCTTCTTGTCATATTGTCCTGCCATATCCATCACCCATATCTGCGTACATGAATGTACATGTTGTACAGTTCACAAAAATGTTTGTTTATAGCCAAAAATTTAATTTCTTTGTGGGATTGCAGTCAAATAGAATGCGAATATGGAACTAAGTTTGAACACTCAGCCTTAACATGGGGCAGATCTGCCCCAATTGAGACAGATTGGGTACGTGATGCGCTTCAGCTAATTTCTGGAAATTTTGTCAGGAACGTGGCACCAAAAAAAGACATTAGAGGGTTAAATGACTGCAAACTGAGACGATATTTGGAAAGCTTAAATAAAAACATTCAATATATCAATAAGCTGTTTTTTTTCAAGTGTCCAGATGTCCCATTGATTGTGTGACAGATGTTGCACATTTGCGGATCTTTGATGAGAGTTAAATAATAATGTTGCACCTTTAACGAAATTTTGTTGTTTTAGCTCAGTGTTGCGGTAAGGTTAAACCATTCATGAAACCTTTTTGTAAGTGTTGCATGAAGGATAGCGCTCGCGCTGTTTGTGGTGTTTAGGGTCGCTGGGCCCTTACCAGAATGGAGAATGCCTTATGGAAGATATAAGCCGTCGATCCGTGTTGAAAATGATTGGAGCGTCCGGCGCCGCCGGCGCTCTGGCGACAAGTCCTGTGGCTTTGGCAGGATCAAGAGACAAGGAGCTTAATATCCTGTGCTGGGAAGGCTACAACTCAGCCCAGGTACTCGATCCTTTCCGCAAGAAATACGGTGCGACCGTAAAGGCTGAGTCGGCGACCAACGATCCGACCATGGTCAACAAGATCCGCGCCGGCGAGAACAAGATCTGGGATCTTGTGAACAACAATAACCCCTGGGCCCGCAAGATGCTGCATCCTGAAGGCTTTATCAAGCCCCTCGATGAAAAGGAATTCGCGCCTTATTTTGACAAAATGCTCCCTACCTTCAAATACCCCTACGAGTGGTCGATGTCACTGGACGGGAAACAGCTTATAGGCATGCCCCAGCGTTTTGGCCCCTACAACTTTGTAGTGGATACCGACAAGATCTCAAAAAAGACCGCCGAGGAGCAGGGCTGGCATCTTTGGGATGATGACGGCCTCAATGGCAAGTTCGGTATTCAGGAGAACGATGACTGGAACGTCTTTGACATTTTCCTCATAGCGGGTATCGATCCATTCAAGGAGCACACCGAGCAGGAACTCGAGACCTTCAGCAAGACCGCGGTGAGGATCTTCAAAAACATCAAGCTTATCGGTGATATCGCGGCTTTGAATCAGGCCATCGTGAACGGCGACATTGTGGCCTACCTTTCAGGCGGAACCTATACTGCATCTCCGGCCCGCTTTGACGGTTACTCAAACATACGCGCGATTTCCCCGTTGCAGAATTCAACCATGTGGGTGGAGATAACCGCGATGGTGGACAACCCTAACCCGACTCCGCTTGCCGCGGAATTTCTGAAGTACGTGCAGGATCCTGAGGTAGCTCATCAGGTCGCTTTCGCCGAGGGCACCTACAATCCGGTAACTCAGATGGGCAACCCCGACTGTTTCAAGCTCTTTACCAAAGAGGAACTTGACGCCATCCAGTACGACACGCTCGAAGAGGAAATGGCGCGCTCGGTAGCCTACAACATCGTGCCTGATTACGACAAGGCGCACGATCTGATGACTGAAGCCAAGCGACAGAAGTAACTTTTTAGTTTTGGATAAAAAGTCAGGCGCCGTGGCATCGGCGTCTGACAGAGAAGAATAAAAGGAATAGAGGGAAAAATGGTGTCAGCAAAATTACACAAAGCAAAAGATCCCCAAGAGGAAAGTGCGGCTGAGCTTGCCAGGGAGATCAAGCCCGGTGAGACCATACTTGATCTTGTGCATGTGTGCCGTGATTTCGACAAGGTCAGAGTGATTAAGGATGTCAGCCTTCAGATCAGGAAAAATGAGTTCTTCACGCTGGTAGGTCCATCCGGCTCCGGCAAGACCACTATTTTAAAGATGCTAGCCGGCATGGATCAGCCTACATCAGGTGACATCGTGCTCGGTGGCAAGTCCATCTCCACCGTGCCGCCTGACAAGCGCCCTACCTGCATGGTATTCCAGTTCCTCGCGCTTTTCCCGCATATGAGCGTTGGCGAGAACATCGAGTTCCCTATGAAGGTAAAAGGGATCCCCGGTGACAAGAGATGTGAAAGAGCCTATGAGCTTATGCAGCTTGTAAGTCTCCCCGAGTCCTATTACAAGAAAAACGTGATGAAATGCTCAGGCGGTGAGCGTCAGCGTGTCGCCATCGCGAGAGCTCTCGCCTACGATCCTGAGATCCTGCTTTTCGATGAGCCTTTGTCGGCAATTGACGCCAAGCTGCGCAAGACATTGCAAAAAGAGCTCAAGGAGCTGCACGCCCGTTCAGGCAAGACCTTCATATACATTACCCACTCACTTGAGGAGGCCATGTATATGTCAGACCGAGTGGGCGTGCTCTGCAATGGTGTGCTAAAGCAGGTCGGAACCCCCTCTGAGATCTATAACCATCCGGTCTCAAGGTTTGTGGCGTCATTTATAGGCGACACCAATATTTTCGAGGTTCACATGAGCTCAAGCGGCAGGTGGGAGGCTTCGGATTTCCCGGGCATGGACATAAAGTTAGAGCCCAGGGGCGACAGGCTTGAGGGATATCTGGTGGTGCGCCCTGAGAACCTGCGCGTGATAGATGATGGCGCGGTCCCCGCGGACAACGTCATTGACTGCAAGGTCCGCAACGCCTACTCCATGGGCTCACGCATCCAGTATCAGCTTATTTCGGGCAAGAAAGAGATCATGCTTGAACTCACCCCCCGCCATGATCACGGCATAAAGCCGGGTGACAATGTCAGGCTGGGCTGGAACGCTCAGGACGCTATCTTTGTTGATGAATAAGAGAGGCCGTCTATGCAAAGTAATTTAAATGGTACTTTGGCGGTGAAAAAAGCGGGAGCCTTCAGTCTGTGGCTTCGCGATGTGCTTTTAACCCAGGGCGGACGCTGCGCGATCCCGGTTTACGTGCTGCTGATCTTAGGTTTCGTAGCGCCGCTTATCATGGTACTGGCGTTTGCCTTCGCTACACCGCGAACCTTTACGGCTTTCACCAGCTTTACCTTTGAGAACTTCATTCACATCTTTGACGGCAGCACCTCCGTCCTGATGTCATATGTGTGGGCGCTCACCTTCGCCGCTCTGGCAACGGCAATTCTTACGGTGATCTGCTATCCGGTTGCCGTCGGCATGGTCAGGATCTTCGGAAAACGCTGCTCGATCATCATCAGCATACTTTTCGTGTTCCCGCTTTTCGTATCAGAGAACGTGCGCCTTTACGGCTGGATCCTCTTCTTTATGAAAAACGGCATACTTGACGGTACCTTGAAGATGTTAGGCGGCGCGGGGCCGGATATCCTTTACACCCCTGGCATGATCCTCTTTGGTATCTGCTATACCTACCTGCCTTACATGCTCTTCCCTATAGTGTCAGGCGTGGCGCTGGTCCCGCAGGATCTTATTACCGCGGCGCGTGATCTCGGGGCAAGCCGCTTCCGCACCTGGCGTGAGATTGAGCTTCCGCTCGCGATGCCGGGCGTGCTTATAGGCATGCTGATCACCTTTGTGCTTGCCGCGGGAGCGATTTCAGAGTCAAAGATCCTTGGCGGTCAGTCAGTGGTTGTCATAACCAACGATATCGACATAGCTCTCACCTACTCGCAGAACTGGCCTCAGGGTTCGGCAATGGCGGTAGTACTGATGATTGTGATCGCCGCTCTGACCATGTACGCGTTCAAGAAGATCGATCTTGAGAAGATCCTGGGACGCTAGGAGGGCATATGGAATATACAAAACAGGGTAAACATACCGCCGAGTTCATCTGGATCTGGACCATCATTGTTCTGGGCTTTATATATCTCCCGGTGGTCTGCGATGGTATTTCATCGCTGTCAAAGGGCCGTTATTTCTCATTCCCCATAAAGCGCTGGGCACTTGACTGGTGGGTCAAGACCGCGAGCTCAATGGAGATAGGCGAGATTGTGCGCAACTCGCTTCTGATAGCCTTCGCGGTTACGATCCTCTCAACAGTCATCGGCTTTTGCGGAGCTCTTGCCTTCGCTCGCTTTAACTGGAAAGGCCGCAAGCTCTTCCAGAAGCTCATACTCTTGCCGGTATTCTTCCCGCAGCCGGTACTTGGTCTGGCGTTATTGCTGCTGTTCAATACCTTCGGAATAACCCTTTCATGGCATACCGCGGTCTTCGCGCACCTTATATGGATAACTCCGGTGGTAACACTGGTTATAGCCATTCAGGTATACGGCTTTGATCCCACTCTTGAGGTGGCGGCAAAAGATCTCGGCGCCTCGAGATTTAGGATCTTCCGCGAGATCACGCTGCCTCTGCTGTGGCCCGGGATCTGGTCGGGAATGCTGTTTGCATTCCTGCTCTCCTGGGGTAACTTCTCGCTGTCACTGTACACTACAGGTGTTGATAACACAGTACCAAAGTGGCTTTATACCAAGATGATCGCGGGCTACACCCCAATGGTTCCAACACTTGGCACCATGAGTACCCTGGTCGCGGCCGCGGTTATGATCTTAGGCGGACTGTGTGTCTGGGCAGTACGTAGAAAGCAGGGACGTAACTGAATGCGTTAACCCGCTAAAAGAACCATCAAATCCTGAAGAATGGGTGGCATGGACACATGCCGCCCTTTTTTGAGCTTTGACGGGAGCCCGACTGGGCTTATGTCAATGTGCAAACAAAACTCACTCCGGGAAAAAAGATGAAGCTGGCAGCCCACGGGTTTAGAGGCGTGAAACGCTGATTTGCGCATTCTTATGCCTTTCGGACCAGGGTAATTTTTAGCGTCCTTCGGGATAAAACTAAAAGAACCTGTCAGGTGTTCCACCAGCTTGCGCTGTTCACAGCCAGGCATGATGTAAGCGGAGTGCGCCGGGGATTAACACGGCATTTGTTTCATCCAATGAGTTATAAGCGTGCGCGGATTTGCATGCGCGTGCGTGTAAGGTTTTCTAATTCTTCTGATCCACTAAAACCGCGTAAGAATAGGGCTTGCGCCACTTCTCGATGCAGTTACGCTGGCAAAGTTCATGACTTAAGGTGCAAAAGAGAAACGCTGGTCTTACGGTGATAATAACAGGGTTAAATTAAGACCCCCGGGACTGAAGGTATCAGTCTGATACATTTTGCCTGAAAGAAACATTGCTACAGACATTACTACAAATTTAACGGATAACATATTGTAATTACGTATCTTATTTGTAAAACTGTCAAATGGGAAAGTTGCTTGATCTTATCTTCAGCTCAAGGTTGATTTCAGGAGGGAGCAGATACACAAGCAACGCGGGGACAGGTATCGTTCATTTATTCCGCAAAAAGGCTCTCTACCAGGGCAGGAACGGTCAACACCGCTGATCTCATTCTCACAGAAGACCAAGGCCTGAAAGGGGGAACGAACTTTTATGAAGCGCTGACCGGTAATCGCATGTAGTGTAATGAGTGTAATAAATTCCAAAAGCGAATTTGCGCTAAACCCTAGTCACTCCAAGCATTTGAGGAGCCAGATCCCGTGATTAACTGGCAAACTCCGCTCAAATCCTGAGGCGTGGCTATCAGGTAGGAACTACCAGTGTTATCACCTTGAGATTTAATAAAAAAGCCCCCGCGTAAGCGAGGACAATGTGGAACTAAGTAAAAGCAGACCATTAAAGGTTCAGATCCTTTAAAGAGGCCTTGAAGCTGTCCAGGAAGAAGTCCGCGTCTTTCTCGTAGAAACGAAGAGGCGGACGGATCTTGAGTATGTTTCCAAACGCGCCACAGCAGCCTATCAGCACGTTGTGATGACGCAGCTGGTTTACAAGAAGCGTGCAGTTTTCCGGATCAATCTCTTTGCTCTCAGGATCCTTTACTATCTCAAGACCTGTAAAAAGACCGGTTCCGCGCACATCACCAAGGCAGTGATGCTCAGACATAAGATCTTTGAGTCCTGCTCTTAAATAGTCACCGGCCTTGACCGCGTTCGGGATCAGTTCGTCTTCATTTAATACCTCAAGTACCGCGGTACCAGCGGCGGCGGCCGCGGGTGAACCTCCGAAGGTATTGAAGTAACCGGTAGAGCTGCTCAGGGCGTCAATGATCTCGGGACGGGTCACGCAGGCTGACATAGGGAAACCGTTGCCCATGGGCTTGCCCATGGTGACTATGTCAGGTACTACCCCGTGACGCTCAAAGCCCCACATCATGCCGGTACGGCCAAAGCCCGGCTGTACTTCATCGGCGATATAAAGGCCGCCGTGCTTATGCACGACATCAATGGCCTTTTTAATAAATCCCTTAGGATCCGAGAAAACACCATCTGACGAGAAGATGTCATCAAAGAGCAGGGCGGCGAATTTTATGCCCTCATCTTCAAATTCCTTTATGGCCTTCTCAATGTCACCGGCGAATTTGTCGGCAAGCTTTTCCTTGGGAATACGGTAGGTGTCAGGAGGCGGTACCAGCTTGACGAATTTGCTTACACATTTGCCCTTGCTGCTTGAAGGCGAGACCATGGTGGTAAGGTAGGAGTTTCCATGGTAGGCGCCGGAGGTCACGATCACGCCCTGACCGCCTGTGAAGTAGAAGCTCTCGCGCAGCGCCAGATCGTTACTCTCCGATCCGGTACAGGTGAAGGTAAGCTGGCTTAAAGGGGCCGGGAAGGTTGAAAGAAGCTTCTCGGCGTAATCGTCAACAATTTTGCTCAGATAACGGGTGTGTGAGTTTACAAGCTTGATCTGCCTTGCGACATAATCGGCCACCCGCGGATGACCGTGTCCGATGCAGGCTACATTGTTGTAGCAGTCAAGGAAGCGCTCGCCGTTGCGATCGATAAGGTAGCATCCTTCACCTTTTACCACCTCAATAGGCTCCTGGAAGAACAGAACTGAGGCAGAGCCGAAGACCTTAAGACGGCGCGCCGTCTCGGCGCGGGTTTGCGGATCAAGCTTGTCGAGGTTTTTGGGATCAAAGGCATTCATGGATAAGATTGATTTAATTGCCATATGACATGTCCTCAAAAATGTTTAAGTCTGTAACTAAAATTACCACTTTTGTCTGGGATATGTTGCACTTTCAACATTAAATATACAGTTTGAACCATTATGCACATAAAAAAGGCTGGTTTTGAATTAGCCGCAACATAATGAACCGTTTTCGGGCCACGATGGTCACCAGATGGCTTCTGTATCGGTTTTATTCATTCACAGTATCACTCAGGCGCGCAACATCTCATACCCGCTTTAATGAACCGATCATGAACAAAAAGCACCTATTGCGTGCAAATAAAGGGAGGAACGCACCGTTTAACGCTGTTTGCTGAATTCATGTTGAAGATCCAACAAATACGTGTAAATAATCAGGACAGATACAACAATTAGTGGAGAGGGGTTTTCCTCGGGAGGAAATATCATGGGCGCGATGTCTGTCTGGCACTGGGTGATCCTGCTTGTTGTGGTGGCGCTGGTATTCGGTACCGGCAAGCTTAAGAATCTCGGATCAGATCTGGGAGGAGCCATCCGCGGCTTTAAGGAAGGCATGAAGGATGAGAGCGGATCTGATGAGAAGGCCGCCTCAGAGGAGAACAGCGCACGCAAATAGGGTGATCATATGCTTGGAGTAAGTTTTCCCGAGATTGCGGTTTTCCTGGCGGTGGCGCTGATGGTGCTGGGACCTGAGAAAACCCTTAAGGCCTCGCGTTCGATGGGACGGTTTTTTACAAAGATCCGTAATTATCTGCGTGAGTGCGAGCGGGAGCTTGATCTTGAGGATGTGAGAAAAGCGGCTATGAGCGTGAAGGGCAACCTCAATGACTTCAGAGCCGCTGCCGCGCGCGGACTTGAAAGCTCCGTAAACGAGGCGCGCCCGGGTGCTGAGGTTAAAGACAGTAAGTCAGAGAGCCAAAGCGCGGGTCAGAAGACAAAGCGTACCTGGCCAAAACCGCCTGCGTATATTCAGGAGGATGAGATTAAGGATCTCAGGGAACGTGTGGTCGCGCTTGAGCAGAAACTTGGAACACTGATGGCGGAGCAAAGGAAATAAGGGAGGCGCTTATGCCGGATAACAGCGCTCATGAAAGCCATCTGCCAGAGGGCGATCAGGCCATGCCGCTTATGGATCACGTCAGGGAGCTGAGGCGCAGATTCTTTTATATATTTTTAGGACTGGCGGTGGCGACCGCGGCGTTAATGCCGTTGATGCGCCCGCTTTTTGATCTGGCATCAAAACCGCTTATGGAGGCTCTTCCCAAAGGCGCGCAGATGCTGTCCGTTGGAGTGGTGGCTCCGGTACTGGCTCCGCTTAAGGTAGTGCTTTTCGGCGCATTCTTTGTATCATTGCCGCTTACGGTCTATCAGATCTGGAAATTCGTGTCACCGGGACTATTCTTGCGTGAAAAGAAAACCGTGCTTCCGCTGATTTTCTCAAGCATGGTGATGTTCGCGCTGGGGATAGCCTACTGCTACTTTGTGGTCTTCGGTTTTCTGTTTAAATTTATCGCGGGATTCGCGCCTGATTCGATAAGTTTCGCCCCTGATATCGACTCATACATAAGCTTCGCGCTGCATATGTTTTTAGCCTTCGGGCTTACCTTTGAGGTACCGGTGGCGGTGGTACTGCTTTCAGCCTCGGGAATAGTCACTTTGTCAGGTCTAAAGCGTTTTCGCAGATATCTTATAGTGCTGTCATTTGGCGCCGCGGCTGTGATCACCCCGCCTGATGTGGCGTCCCAGCTCATGATGGCTCTGCCGCTTATCGCGCTTTATGAGCTCGGGATCCTGCTCTCGCCTCTTTTTATAAGAAAGGCGCGCGCTGAGTCCGAAGGCGCACAGGCCTGAGAGACAAAAGCAAAAAAAGGGAGCCGATGGCTCCCTTTTTAAATGCTTTGAACTCAGTGAAGCTTTCCAAGCTCAACCCACATCGGGGCTGACTCGATAAGTCCGTTCTGACCCAGGCTGATGTCACCGGTAAGACCGTGGAGCACATCCTTGTTGTCTTTGGCAAGCTGAGGCATTACGAGCGCCAGGGATACCGCGTCATAGCCGGCGCAGAATACGCGCTGTGCCTGGGAGTTGGCCTTGGGGATGCTCTTCATAAAGCTGTCCTTAAGCGCGCTGTCAGAGAGCAACCAGGGCATATCTCCAAGCACCGAACCCTTAAGGGCAAGTTGCTGGCCTGAATTGTTGAAGCCTTCAAAGCTACTGTCAGTAAGATAGACTTTAATGTTTGAAGGAAGACCTGCCCTGATATTCACAGCGTCGGCGGCGGAGCCAGCGACATAAGCGGCCTGAGCGCCTTCAACATTGCAGTCTTTTACAGCCGCCGTGGCGTTGGTGGCATCTGAGATAGCGCACTGGGTGGCGCTGCCATGACCCTGGAAGTTCTTGAGGAAGCCGTTGGCGGCACGCTCCTGAGAGCGGCCCTGGGTATAGATCACCGTGGCTTTCTTAACACCGTCCGCGACAGCCTTGGACGCGGCAAGAGCGCCTTCATATTCAGGTCCTAAGTTGAAATACCACTGGTTGCTCTGACGAGCGCCCTCAGGGGTATTGAGAACGATTGATGGTATATCAAGCCCATGAGAGTTGAACTCGGCTACATCCGGCTTTAAAAGCGGTCCTATAACCAGAGCGGTGCCGTTCTGCTTGATCTCCTGGGCAATTGAGGAGACGCTGTGGGCGGCGGTGTCATAGAAGGTAACCTTTAAATCAGCTTTGCGCTGCTGGAGAGCCGCCATAACACCAAGTTTGGCCGGAAGTCCCACAGACTGGGCAAATCTGCCAGTGAGAGGCAGAAGCACGGCCACGCGGGCGTCAGGCGCGATCTTGAATACACCGGAGACATTGGCTGGTACGGCCTCGGCATTATCACCCTCAGCTGGCTCGGCGTCGGACGTGGAACTCTGAGCTGAGGCAGCATCACCGCCTGAGGCAAGTCCGTCGGCTTTTATAAGCGAGGTCAGCGGATGATCAGGGTATTTCTGCGAGAACTGCGAGAAGAGCTGACCCTTGGCCTGCTCTGAGGATGAGCTGTCTATGACAGAGTACTCATAGAAAGCGGCGTCATCTCCACCCGCGGCCACACCTGATGACAGCTTCGCCGAACCCTCAGAGTCGAGCAGGGCGACTATGCGTCTTAAAACGGTGAGACGATCCTCGCCATCGGTTAATGGAATTAACTGCTTGCCGCTTGAGAAAGCCTGATCGGCGTAGGCGGTCTTTTTGCTCTTGGCGAAGGCTTTCTCGTTTACCGAGAAATCGAGCAGATAGAAATATCTGGCGGCGCTCTCAGAAAGCGCGGTTGAGTCTACCTTGGCAAGAAGCGCTGACGCTCCCTCGTCATTACCGGTGCGCGCGAGCAGAAGCGCTTTTATGATTGACGCCTCATCCTTCTGCATCGGATTTTGCGCCTCGGATTCCATCGCGGAAATCGCCTGTCTTGCCCCGTCGGCGTTGCCGGCGGCTATTTGCGCGCGGGCTAGCATTATAAGAGCGTTAAAACGGCTGTCGTCGGTCGCGGAGTCAGCCATCGCGCTGTATTCGTCAGCTGAGTGATTGAGCTGACCGAAGGCCTGGGATACCGAAGCCTGGGACTGGTTTTCCGTATTGCTGCAGCCGCTTAAGGTAAGCGCGCATACGGTTAAAGCCGCGCAGATTGCTACGCTGAGCTTGTTTTTATTAGCTTTCAACATATTCGTCCGAAAACTTGAGCCCGCACATGCTGTGCCTGGCTTAATTAAACTGTTAACGAGGCGTATTTTAGCATCAGATGAGCCCTCTCCCCCGGAGAGACTGATATGTTTCCCATTTGAAAGAGTTTTTAGTCAGAAACATTCACGACCGGCTACACCGATTGCTGAAGCGACTTTGTATAAAAGTGGCAGATACTCTTTCTCTTTATCAGGTCCGAATCTTACTGAGGGGCCGCTTAAGCATAATGCTCCAATAAGCTTGCCATCAGATCCTGTTACGGGTACTCCCAGCCCACCTGACTCATATTCATACTCATCCTGTTCTGTTAATCAGACGGTAGGCTTGTATCCTTAGCTGAGAAGGTTTTCCGATTATGAAAAGCAGGCTAAGCGTAAAACAGAAACTATAAGAGCGCTGACTATCAGTAAGAGCGCGGGGCGGTAGTCTTTATGAGGCAGTCAAAGATAAAAGCCACAGCGGAATATTATAACAGTAAGATAGCGTTATATTGTTGAATATAAAAAGGATTGCTGCTAAAACTGTCAAAGCGGGACACGGATAGGATGACAGTTAGGGTATGCGCATACGTCCGGAGCCTGCCAAAAATGCCCGCTCTGGTGTAAAGTTCAACAGGTCTGCCCTGAAAAATAAGTAAAGGAGACTTAAATGCAGCAAAGCGCTCTTTACATAGTGCCAACCCCTATAGGGAATCTTGAGGATATAACCATGCGCGCGATCAGGGTGCTCAAAGAGGCGACCCTTATCGCGGCTGAGGATACCAGGCACTCGGGAGTAATGCTGGAAAGGCTTGGGATCACCCCAAAAAAAATGATCAGCTGCTATGACCAGACTGAAGAGGCGAGAGCGCAGGGCATCATAGCTGAGATAAAAAACGGCGGCAGTGTCGCTCTGATCTCTGACGCCGGATCTCCTCTTATAAATGATCCCGGCTACAAGGTGGTACGAGAGTGCGCCAGATCCGGCGTGAAGGTAGTGCCGCTCCCGGGACCCTGCGCGGTGATCACCGCGCTTGAGTGCGCCGGACTTCCCACCGACGCCTTCCGCTTCAACGGCTTTTTCCCGGTAAAGGAAAAAGAGCTTTCAGACACGCTCCTCGGTATAGCCTCATCTGACTGTACGCAGATTTTCTACGAGGCGCCGCGCCGTATTCTCAAAACATCCCAGATGATGGCGGAGCTTATTCCTGAGCATGAGGTTGCTTTGTGCCGTGAGCTTACCAAGACCTTTGAATCGGTGTACCGGATGAAGGCAAAGGAGCTCCCTGCATTTTTGTCAGCTGATCCCGATACCCAGCGCGGCGAGTTCGTGGTGGTGATAGGCAGGGCTGATGTAAAGAACGATGAGGCTTTGGAAAAGGCTCGAGAGGCGGTAGCGCAAATCATGCAAAACAGCTCGCCGAAGACCGTTTCAGCGGTGATCTCAGCGCTTACCGGAGTTCGAAAACGTGATCTTTACGAGTACGCTTCCTCCTTAAAAAAAGCGCCGTAACGCCAAAAAAGCCCAGAGACTTGTATAATAAATGCCAGCCGGTCGGGCAACCGCTGCCGCGGACGCGTGCTTTATGGCATACGGTCGACGGGGGAGGAAAGTCCGAGCTCCATAGGACAGGGTGCCAGGTAACGCCTGGGGGGCGCGAGCCCATGAACAGTGCCACAGAAAACAAACCGCCTGCTTGCAGGTAAGGGTGAAAAGGTGCGGTAAGAGCGCACCGCCCGTTCAGCAATGATACGGGGCAGGGAAAACTCCGCCCGGAGCAAGATCAAATAGGTCTCATATGGCGTGGTCCGCGCCTGAGACGGGTTGATTGCTTGAGCTCTGGAGTGATTCAGAGCCTAGAGGAATGGTTGCCGCTGCTTGCAGCACAGAACTCGGCTTACAGACCGGCTTATCTCTTCTTGAGATCATGTCATTTTCAGAAAGGAACGCGGCGCTGCCCGTATTTCCAGATCCGATTCACAGCTTCAGAACCATAAGACCCGGTGCCGCGCAGGCGCCACGGTCTTATATTTTGCGATCATGACCTTAACAAAAACGTGATCTTTTTATCATTTTCCGCACACGCTTGCGCACAGCCCTCTCTGTCAACGCTTTAAAACCGCCATGAAAGGTGATCTGTGGCGCTGTTTTGAAAAAAACAAAAAAGTTTTCGCAAACCGCAAAAACGCTTGCGTTTGTGCCGGCGGGTTATCGCGCAAGAAAAGCGCGTGGCAATCTTTTAAAAATGCGGGTCCTCAGCGTCATTGCATAAAAAATGGCGATTTTGTACACTTTGGCAAAAAGTGGAAGATTGTGGCAGATTGTGCAGGACGGAATTTAAATGGCTGAAGCGCCTATCCTCAGCGGCACCAGTGAGGTGTCTCTTGATGAAAAGGGACGCTTCGCCATGCCCGTAAGATTTCGCAGGATCCTGCAGGAGCTGGGCGGAAGCGAGCTGGTATTCACCCGTTCGCTTACCGATCCATGTCTCTGGATCTACCCGATGGATTCATGGGAGGATGCGGTCAAGGATCTTGGCGCGCTTCCATCGCTTGGCGATCCTTTGTGCCGCGTGGTGCAGAGGGTGGTACTGGGAAGCGCGGTCGCAGTCAGGGCGGACTCGCAGGGACGTTATCTGCTGCCTCCGGCGCTGCGTGACAAATGCCAGCTAAACCGCCGCGGAATGCTGATCGGTTTTAACCGCAAGTTCGAGCTCTGGTCATGTGAGGAGCTTGAAAAACAGCAGAGCCGTGACGAGGAAGTGCTTGAGGGCTCAATGGACAGCTTCTCGGAGCACGGAATTCTTGGAGATCTCAGGATCTGATGGCTTTTACTCACGTTCCGGTGCTCTTTAACGAGGCTATGCAGGCTCTCGCGATTAAGCCTGATGGCATCTATGTGGACGCCACATTCGGTCGTGGCGGGCACTCTCGGGGGATCCTGAAGCGTCTTGGACCTGATGGCAGGCTTTACGCGATAGACCGTGATCCTCAGGCCGTGGCCGCCGCGTCCTCCATAAAGGATCCGCGTTTTGCCATTGCGCACGCGAGATTCTCGGAATTAAAAAGGGTCTGTGATGATTTTGGCATCACGGGCAGGGTAGACGGGATCCTGATGGATATCGGAGTCTCGTCACCCCAGATAGACGACGCGTCAAGAGGTTTCTCGTTTATTAAGGACGGGCCTCTTGATATGAGAATGGATCCACAGAGCGGCAAAAGCGCCGCCGAAATTGTAAATACGGCGGACAGAGATGAGCTCAAAAGGATCTTTAAGGAATACGGCGAAGAGCGTTTTGCCGGCAAGATTGCCGCGGCGATAGAGCGTGAACGGAAAAAAGAGCCCTTCACCACTACACATGCTCTCGCGTCGCTTATCTCAAGAGTGGTCCCCGGGCCTGACGGGGCGGGAAAAAACAAGGCTACCCGCTGTTTTCAGGCCCTTAGGATCGCGGTTAACGGAGAGCTTGACGAGCTCTCATCGGCGCTTGAAGAGAGCGCCATGATCCTTCGCGGGGGCGGAAGGCTTTGCGTAATAAGCTTCCACTCGCTTGAGGACAGAATAGTAAAGAATTATATAAACAAGTCATCGCGCGGTACCGAGTATCCAAAAGGACTTCCGGTAACCGCAAAGATGGCGGAAAAATTGCGCCTTGCTACAGCAACAATGGAGCCGGTGGGCGGTCCCCTCAAAGCCTCGAAGGAGGAATGCGAGAGGAACGTCCGATCCAGAAGCGCCACCTTAAGGGTGGCCAGGCGGCTTTGAGAGTATAAAAATGCAAAGTGCGGCTGCCAGAGACATCGTCTTTGATGACGAGGACGATTTACAGGCAGAAAAAAATGAGACGGTCACAAAGATCGTCCCTGAAAAAAACGCGGTAACGCGCAAGGTAGTTGAGATTGGCAGGGGCGATACTTTCGGTTCGCCCATAACCGGTCTTGAGCAGAGCCACACGGTTGTCATAAAACACCCGTCGCTTGTGCCATGCATATTCAGCGACATGGTCAGGAATTCACTGGTGTGGATCCTTGCCCTGTGCGCCTGCGTGCTCGCGGTAGGCAAGGTTTATCAGGTTCAGGTGACCCGTTCGCTTACAGCTGAGTTAAACGCGGTGAGCGTGAAAAACGATACGCTCAACAATGACTGGCTTGAGCTTCTGGCGCAAAAGCAGCAGCTTGAGCGTCAGGGAACGGTGCGTCAGGCGGCAACGGAGAAGCTTGGAATGGTTCAGCCAAAGACTGAGGCTGAGGTTGTGGTAAGGCTCGACCGTTAAAAGCATGATCCCTGATATAAGCGGCACCAAGATCTTCAGAGCTGGCGGCTTCCGCATCTTTCTGATGTGGACGCTGGTTTTGTCATGTTTTGGTTTTCTTGTCGCGAGACTTTTGTGGATCCAGGTACTGCATCCTGAAAAGCTTATTGCCGAAGGCAACGCGCGCGTGGTGCGCAGCTATCACTATGAGCCTCCGCGGGGACTTATTACCGACCGCAACGGCAAGATCCTCGCCATTTCAGTCCCGGTAAAGACCGTGGACGCCGATCCGAAATTCCTGCATGAGAACGGCACCTATTCTGACAAAAAAGCCATGTCCCGCATAGCGGATCTGCTGGAGCTTGATCCCACGGTGCTCTATGAGAAAGTAAAAGATCCTTCCCGCCGTTTCGTGCACCTTAAGCATTATCTTGATGAGGATAAGGCCAAAGAGCTGTCAAAGCTCGGCGGTGACGGCATCATCCTGCATGACAGCTACCGCCGCTTCTACCCGACAGGAGCCGAGAGCGCCCCGCTGGTCGGGATCTTAAATGGCGAAGGCGCCGGTGTGTACGGGATAGAGCAGAGCTTTAACCGCTATCTGACCTCAAGCGCCTCGGCGAGGGTTGCCAACAAGGATCGTTTTAACCGGATCATCGAAAATCTGAAGGTGCTCAAGACCGGAACGGCGGGCGGCAACCTCATGCTGAGCATCGACAACCGTCTTCAGAGCTACGCCTATGAGAAGCTCTCCGAGGCCGTGGAGGAGAATGACGCTGACAGCGCGACCGCAGTGCTTATGAGCGTAAGGACCGGTGAGGTTCTCGCAATGGTGTCTTGTCCTTCCTTTGACCCGAACATAAGATCCTCCTTTGACAGTGCCAACGCGCAGGATCGCGCTGTAACCGATATTTTTGAGCCGGGTTCGACCATCAAGCCGGTTGTGGCCCTGGCGGCGCTTGAGGGCCATGCCACTGACTGGAATCACGTTTATGACACAAGGCCCTTTAAGGTCGATGGCAAGGTGGTGCGCGACAGCCACATGATGAACTCAGGAACCCTGCTTGACATCATCAAGTACTCCTCAAACACCGGCATGGCCCATATCTCAATGGCTTTGGGACCCAAAAAATCTGTTGAGGTTTTAAAGCGTTTTGGCTTTGGCAACAAAACAGAATCGGGGATCATAGGCGAGAACAGCGGAACTTTAGGCGAGGGACGCAGGTTCTGGGCGGATATCGATGTGGCTACTCTTGGATTTGGCTATGGTATCAGCGTTACCAATCTGCAGCTTGCCTCGTGTTACGCGACGCTCGCGAACCTTGGTGCGAGAATGCCCGTCTCCATACTGCGTCTTTCAAAACCGCCAAAAGCCGTTCAGGTAGCCGACAGAAGGCAGGTTGAGTACATGCAGCAGGCGCTCGAGACGGTAGTGGCCGAGGGCACCGGCGGCAAGGCCGCCATCAGCCGTTACCGCGTGGGAGGAAAGACCGGAACTGCGAAAATCGCGGTGGCCGGCGGCTATGGCAACAGCTATATCGGAACCTTCGCGGGCTTCGCTCCTCTGTCAGCGCCGCGTTTCGCGCTGGTGGTGGTTATGAAAAACCCCAAGGCCGGCAAATTCTACGGCGGTCTGGTTTCAGGCCCGGTATTCCGCGATGTGATGTCGCGCGCGCTGCAACTGTATAATGTACCCCCCGACAGAACACTGGATGAGAAAAATTAAATGCGTCATCTTTCAGAGATTTCCAAAAAAGTAAAAGATCCAGCCAAATGGCCTGATCGTGAAATATCGGAGCTTTGCCGTGATTCAAGAAAGGTAAGCGGGGGGGCGCTGTATATTCCGTCCAGGGGGCTTCACGCCAACGGCTATGAGTATATGCGAGAGGCTCAGGAAAAAGGGGCGGGAGCCATTCTGGTCAATACGCTTGACCATGTGCCGGATGGGCTTTTTGAGGGAATTACCATCCCGGTTATCCGCTACCAGGGCGATGATGACTTCCTGCAGAGCTTCGCCAAATGGTTTTACCGCGATCCTTCCTCATCCTTAAAGCTGTTCGGGATCACCGGAACCAACGGCAAGAGCACCACCACATGGGTTATCTCGCAGATCCTCACGCGATGCGGCATCAAATGCGGCGTGATAGGCACTCTGGGCACGGGCTTTCTGCCAAAGCTTGACAAGAGCTCCAACACCACCCCGGGACCTGTGGAGCTTGAGCGCAAGCTCAGTGAAATGCTGAGGGCGGGAGCTGGCGCCGTAGCGATGGAGGTGTCATCCATCGGGATCTGCGAGGGCCGCGTAAAGGGGCTTACCTTTGACGGAGTGGCTTTTACCAACCTTACGCGTGATCATCTTGATTATCACAAGACGATGGAGAATTATTTTGAGGCCAAAAAGAGCCTTTTTATGAATAACACTCCCTGCGCCATCAATATAGATGATCCATGGGGACGCAAGCTCTTCGGGGCTCTTAAGGAGCCTGCCTCAGCTTTTTTGTACAGCACCAACGGAAAAGCGGTGTTCAGCAACTCAGAGCGTTTTTTGCGTATAGAGCAGCCAAAATTCTTAAAAGACGGCACGCAGTTTGACTTAAGAGTGGGCGATCACGTGATAAAGCGCGTAAAGACCAGACTGCTTGGCAGCTTTAATCTTCAGAACATCGCCTGCGCGCTCTCGCTTCTTATAAGGTGCGGCTATGATCCTGAGGAGCTTGCCGCCGCCATTCCTTTTGTAAAACCGGTCACCGGCAGAATGGAGTGCTTCTGCGCGGAGGGCAAACCCGACGTGGTGGTTGACTACGCCCATACGCCGGACGGGGTTGAAAAAGCCCTTGAGGCGGCAAGAGAGCATCATCCTGATGGCAGGGTGATCGCGGTGGTGGGCTGCGGCGGCGATCGTGACAGCGGCAAGCGTCCGCTCATGGCCATCAAAGCCTCGGTAGGCGCGGATCTCGCGGTGCTGACCTCGGACAATCCCAGAAGCGAGGATCCTGATCAGATCATAGATGAGATGATCATGGGGGTCGCGGAAGCCTCAAACGTCATCAGGCGCACCGATCGCCGCGAGGCCATCATCTGCGCCTACAAGTCCGCGGGGCCTGATGATGTGGTGGTGATCTGCGGCAAGGGCCATGAGGATTATCAGATCTTCAAAGACAAAACCATCCATTTCTCTGACAGGGAAATCGCAGCTGAGCTTCAGGGGGTGTCACTTGATTGAGTTTAAACTCTCTGAACTCTCCTCTGAGTGCGGGGGAACGCTTGGAGGATCCGATCTTGAGGTCAAAGCGGTTTCAACTGATTCGCGATCATGCTCCGGGGCGCTTTTTGTAGCGCTCACAGGCGAACGTTTTGACGGGCATGATTTTATAAAAAAAGCCGTGGAAAACGGGGCCGTCGCGGTAGTGGTATCAAAAGATATCCCAAAGTGCGGCGTGAGCGTGGTTAAATGCGCGGACACGGTGCGCGCTCTTGGCACGTGCGGAAGACTGGTGCGCATGAGATCAAAGGCAAAGGTTGCCTCGCTTACGGGCTCATGCGGCAAAACCACGGTAAAGGAGCTTACCGCCGGCATATTGTCAAAATCAGGTCCAACCATTGCCACCTCAGGCAATTTCAACAACGATATCGGAGTCCCGCTTACGCTTTTAAGGCTTGAACGTGACACCCGGTTCGCCGTCATTGAGCAGGGCGCGAGCCATCCTCATGACATAGAGCGCACCTGTGAGTTTGTTAAGGCCGACACGGCCTTAATCAATAACGCAGGAGCTGCCCACATCGAGGGCTTTGGATCGCTTCGCGGCGTCTATGAGGGCAAAAGCGAGATTTTGCAGGATGTGCTAGGCCGCGGCGGTATTGGAGCGGTCCCCTCTGACAGCAACTGGACGGAATCGTGGAAATCCGATTTCGCTTCGGCCTTTAATGATGGAAGACTTGTTACCTTCGGAACGCATGAGACTGATCTGGTGCGCGTAAGCTCCATAGAGACATCGCAGACTGGGATCTCATTTCACATAGATGTTCCGTCGCAAAATAAAGGCTTTGACGCCGCGCTGCCGCTTCTGGGCGCGCACAACGCGATGAACGCCGCGGCGGCATGCGCGCTCGCGCTGATCACAGGCGCCCCTTATGAAAACTTAAAACCGGGGCTTTTACAGGGCGCGCCGATGCGCGGCAGACTTTTCATGCAGACGCATGGCGATCTAAGCCTGATAGATGACGCCTACAACGCGAGCTTTAACGCCGTGATCGCCGCGCTTGACGTGCTCTCGAATGCTCAGGGACAGAGGATCATGGTCTTTGGCGACATGGGCGAGCTTGGATCCGAGGCTTTAAATCTGCACCGTCAGGTGGGAGAGCATGCCCGCGGCCGTTGCGATCTTTTCCTGTGCGCGGGGCCTCTTGCCAAAGCGGCCGCTGACGCGTACGGAGATGGCGCTGAGCATTTTGGCAGCGTTGATGAGCTTATCCTGCGTGTGGAAAAGCTTGTGTCATCAGGTGGAAAAAAGTGCTTCCTGGTCAAAGGATCGCATGCCATGGGAATGGACAGGGTAAATGACGCGGTAAGGCGCGCGGGAGGTTTTTGATGCTGGTATTGATATCTGAGTGGCTCAGCTCCTATATTGACGCCTTCCGCGTATTTGGTTATCTGACTTTCAGAGCCGTGATGGCCATGTTTACGGCGCTGGCGATCTCGCTTGCCCTGGGACCTAAGGTTATAAACTGGCTGCATATACTTCACTTTGGTCAGCCGGTGCGTGATGACGGCCCGCAGACTCATCTTAAAAAACAGGGAACCCCGACTATGGGAGGACTGCTCATCATCGGCACCATCATAGTCACGGTTCTGCTCTGGTGCAGGCTTGACAACCCCTATGTCTGGTACGCGGTGATAACCCTGGCGGTCTACGCCGCGATTGGCTTTAGCGATGATTACCTGAAGGTGGTAAGACACGATCCGCACGGACTTCGGGCCAAGTACAAGTATTTCTGGCAGTCCGTGGCGGCGCTTGGCATAGCCTGCGCCATCTACGGCTCGGCATCAACTCCCGCCGAGACCACTCTGGTAGTGCCCTTCTTTAAGAAATTCATGCCCGATATCGGCTTTCTGATAATTCCGCTGTGCTATCTGGTGCTTACCGGATCATCAAACGCGGTCAATCTCACTGACGGGCTTGACGGTCTTGCAATCATCACCACCATAACCGTGGCCGCGGGTCTTGGCATAGTGGCCTGGGCCACCTCAAACGTCTACATCGCTAACTATCTGTACATTCCGTATCTGCCAAAGGCGGCCGAGCTGACCATGGTATGTACGGCCATCGTGGGCGCGGGACTGGGCTTTTTGTGGTACAACACCTACCCTGCCGAAATGTTTATGGGAGATGTCGGATCGCTGGCGCTGGGCGCCGGGCTTGGTGTGATCTCGGTTTTAATCCGCGAGGAGTTCCTGCTCTTCATCATGGGAGGGATCTTCGTGATGGAGACTGTAAGCGTGATCCTTCAGGTGGGTTCTTACAAGTTAAGAGGCAGAAGGATCTTCAGAATGGCACCGCTGCACCATCATTTTGAGAAGGGCGGCTGGCCTGAGCCCAGGGTAATGTGCCGTTTCTGGATCATCACACTGGTGCTTGTGTTAATCGGACTTATCACGCTCAAGCTGCGCTGAAGGGGAGATACAAATGAACAAATCCTTAAACGGCAAAAAGATCGCAGTGCTCGGCATAGGCGTATCCAACATGTCGGCTCTGCGCTATCTGATGAGGCATGATTTAAAGGCGCTCACGGTTTTCGACAGCCGCCAGAAGCCGCCCAGAATGTCAGAGATCCCATCGGGGATTGACGTGCGTCTGGGAGAGTTCTCCTCTAAGGTCTTAAGCGGTTATGACATGCTGGTTTTAGGCCCGGGCATAAGCGTGTACACGCCTGAGGTTGAGGAGGCCGCCCGCCATGGAGCCGAGATAGTCGGGGATGTAGAGCTTTTCGCCAGGGAGGCGCGCGCTCCCGTAATAGGCATCACCGGCTCAAATGGCAAATCCACGGTAACCACGCTTACCGCCCTGATGGCGCGCAAGGACGGGATCAACGCGGTTATGGGCGCGAACATCGGGGTCCCGGTGTTTGACGCACTGCGTGATGATGCCGAGCTTTACGTGCTCGAGCTCTCAAGCTTTGAGCTTGAGACCACCTCATCGTTAAAGCTGAAGGCCGGAACCATTCTCAATGTCTCGGAGGATCATCTTGACCGCTATCACGGGTCAATTGAGGAGTACGCGGCGGCCAAGCAGAGGATTTACTTAAATTGCGAAAAGGCCGTGGTAAACCGCGCGGATCCGCGCACGCTGCCCAAAAACGGCCTTACTCCATTCGCCTCATTTGGAACGGACTCACAAAGCTACGGAATAATAAAGGATCCCGATGGCAGGGTATGGCTTGGGGTTGATGGCAAAGCGCTTTATGACACCTCGCGCATGCACATTTACGGCGCGCACAATCACCAGAACGCCCTTGCCTGCATGGCGCTTTGTGACGCCGCGGGGATCTCGCGCAAGGCCCAGTTCGCCGCGCTTGATGATTTCAGCGGGCTTCCCCACCGCTGCCAGCTGGTGGCGGTTATAGACGGGGTTTCCTACTATAACGACTCCAAGGCAACCAACGTCGCCTCGGCTCAGGCGGCCATTGAGGGTCTTGCCGGAGCCCACCCGCAGGGGATCCTGCTTCTGGCAGGCGGTCTTGGCAAGGGACAGGATTTCAGCCCGCTTTGCAGATATATAGGCAAAGAGGTAACCGATGTTTACTGCTTTGGCCGTGACGCCGCGAAGATCCTGGCGCTGGACTCAAAGCGCTGCCACAGCGTCATGAATATGCGTCAGGCTCTAAATGAAGCCCGCGCCAAAGCAAAGCGCGGTCAGGCCGTGCTGCTTTCGCCCGCCTGCGCCTCTTTTGACCAGTTCAGGGGCTTTGAGGAGCGTGGTGAGGTGTTCGTGAGCATGGTAAGACGTCTTGAGGAGTCAGGCGGGCAAAACGGATGACTGAGAGCAGGGGACCAGGGTATGACCGGGGGTTATTTGTAAGCGCCGCGCTTTTAATGCTCATAAGCGTGGTGCTTATAGCCTCCGCGTCGGTTATGGAGTCGAAAACTCTGTACGGCAGTGAGTTCTTTTTGCTCAAAAAGCATGTGATCTCCATGGTGGCGGCTCTGTTCGCGGCTCTCATAGCCGCGATGATCCCGACTAAGATCTGGCAGCGCTATGCGATGCACCTTCTGATCTTAAACGCTCTCATGCTGGTACTCGTTCTGATAGTAGGCCGCAATGTCAATGAGGCCAGACGCTGGATCAACATAGGCGTGTTCAACGTGCAGCCGGCGGAGTTCATGAAGCTTTGCTGGATCATATACTTCTCAAGCTTCGCCTCCCGCAAGATTGAGGAGGTTCGCACCAAGATAAAAGGCTTTATCAAGCCCATGGTGCTGCTTGCCATAGTCGCGGTACTGCTGCTTGAGGAACCTGACTTCGGATCCTGCGTGGTGATCGCCGCCATCTGTATGGGTATACTGCTCATCGCGGGATCTCCCATGGTCTATTACGTAATGGCGGTGATAGCTCTGGCCGCGGCCGGTACCTTTATGGTGGTGACCCAGCCCTACCGTCTGCGCCGCGTTACCTCGTTTCTGGATCCATGGGCAGACCAGTTTGGCTCAGGCTATCAGCTGACACAGTCGCTCATGGCCTTCGGCAGGGGCGGGCTTACCGGTCAGGGGCTAGGAAACTCAATTCAGAAATTAGGCTATCTGCCGGAGGCGCATACCGACTTCGTGACCGCCATTCTGGGCGAGGAATTCGGCTTTATCGGGATGTGCGTGGTCATACTCATAGAGTTTTATATCGTCTATAAGGCTCTTAAGCTTGGAATAGGAATCCTCAGGAACGGCCCCGTGTTTCAGGGCTTCGTATCGGTGGGTATAGGACTGCTTTTCTGTCTTCAGACCACCATCAACATCGGTGTGGCGTCAGGCGCGCTGCCTACCAAAGGCCTCACGCTGCCACTGGTTTCGTTCGGCGGCTCATCCATGATCGTGTGCTGCTGCGCGGTGGCCGTGCTTTTGCGCATTGACTTTGAGTTAAGACACCACCAGATTGACCTTGGGTAAAGGGAGAATTTTAAATGCCGGGTACACATAAAAGGATCCTGGTGATGGCCGGCGGCACCGGAGGACACGTCTTCCCCGCCATTGCGATCGCCGACGCCTTAAGACTGCGCGGACACGAGATCCTGTGGCTGGGAAGCCGCGGGAGGATGGAGGAAAAGCTCGTCCCCGCGCATGGCTACTCTATAGCCTATATTAAGGTGCACGGGGTAAGGCGCAATGGCCTTAAAACCAAGTTCCTCGCTCCCTTCATGATCTTAAGGGCGCTTTTTGAGGCGCTTAAGGTCGTGCGCTCGTTCAAACCGGATCTGGCGCTGGGCATGGGAGGCTACGCCTCAGGCCCGGGCGGGCTTGCCGCCTTTTTATGCCACGTTCCGGTGGTGCTGCATGAGCAGAATGCCGCGGCGGGGCTTACCAACCGCCTGTTGTTTCGCATCGCGAAAAAAACTCTTCTGGGATTCCCCGGAGCCTTTGAGGGCAGCAGGGTCAGTGTGGTGGGCAATCCGGTACGCGAGCAGATAGCCCTGCTGCATGAAAGATCAAAGGTTCCGTATGAGGGACCCCTGCGCGTGCTGGTAATAGGCGGAAGTCTGGGAGCCGCCGCGCTAAATGACCTTGTGCCTAAAGCGTTCAGGCTCATCCCGCAGGGGGTCGCCACGGTAACCCATCAGTGCGGCGCGGGCAACAGCGCCAGGGTAAAGGCCGCCTATGAAGGGATGACAAACCATTACGAGGTGAGCGATTTTATTGACGATATGGCGGGAGCCTATATGAACCACGATCTCATAGTCTGCCGCGCCGGCGCCGGCACGGTATCCGAGGTTGCGTGCGCCGGGATCCCGGCGATCTTTGTGCCCCTGCCATCGGCGGTTGATGATCACCAGACCAAAAACGCGAGATTTTTAGAGCAGAAGGGCGCCGCGATCATCTGCAGGCAGTCTGAGCTTACCCCTGAGATCCTCGCAAAGAAGATAGTTGCTCTTTCAGAGGATCGGGACGCGCTTATGAGCATGCGCAGGGCCGCGCTTTCTTGCGCCATCACGGACGCGGCGCAAAGATGCGCCAGGATCATAGAGGAGACCGCGCTTTAAGACAGGCGCGGCTTATAGGGGAAGATCAATGACACAGTGTGTTACTGAAAAGTTCTGCGTTCCGCAGATGCATAAGATCCGCAGGATTCACTTTGTGGGTATAGGCGGGGCCGGAATGTGCGGCATCGCCGAGGTGATGAGAAACGAGGGCTACGCGGTTTCAGGATCGGATATCGCGGTAAGCGCCAACACCAGAAGGCTTGAGAGCTTAGGCTGTGAGATCTTCATAGGGCACAGGGCCTCGAATGTGGAAGGGGCTTCAGTGGTCGTGGTCTCCTCGGCCATCCACGCGGGAAACCCTGAAATCGAGGCGGCGAAACTTCTGCATGTGCCGGTGGTGCGCCGCGCCGAGATGTTAGGCGAGCTCATGCGCTTCCGCTACGGCATAGCCGTGTGCGGAACTCATGGCAAGACCACCACCACAAGTCTCATCTCATCCATATTCGCCGAGGCGGGACGCGATCCTACCTTCGTAATCGGCGGGCTTTTAAACAGCGCCGGCACCAACGCCAGACTCGGTCAGGGGCGTTATCTTATAGCCGAGGCCGATGAGTCAGACGCCTCGTTTCTGCATCTGCAGCCGATGCTCACCGTTGTCACCAATATCGAGCCTGATCACCTGGGGACCTACGGCGGGGATTTTAAAAAGCTTTGTGACACCTTTGTGGAGTTTTTGCACAACCTGCCATTCTACGGCGTGGCGGTCATGTGCGTTGACGGTAAGAGCGTGAGGGACATCCTGCCCAGGGTAGGGCGTACCGTCATCACCTACGGCACCTCCGAGGACGCTGACTACAGGGTGGTGGATTTTACCGAGGATGGCATGGGATCGCGCTTTACCATCGCGCGCAGGAACGCGAAGAGTCTTGAGGTCAGGCTGCCAATCCCCGGAATTCATATGGCGAAGAACGCCGCGGCGGCCGCGGCGGTCGCCTGTGAGGAAGGAATCTCCGATGAGGATATTGTAAAGGCGCTCGGTAATTTCAAGGGAGTTGGCAGGCGTTTTCAGTGCTACGGGGACTTTAACACTCCAAACGGCCGCGTGACGCTGGTTGATGACTATGGTCATCATCCCACCGAGGTTGACGCTACCCTGACGGCGGCGAGACTTGCCTTCCCTCAAAGAAAGATCCTGATGATCTTCCAGCCGCACCGCTACAGCAGAACCCGCGATCTCTATGAGGATTTCGTGAAGGTATTGCAAAAGCCTGACAAGCTGGTGATGCTTGAGGTCTACCCTGCGGGCGAGGAGCCCATTCCGGGGGCTGACGCCAGACACCTGTGCCGCTCCATAAGATCGCAGTCTGATCATGAGCCGGTTTACGCGGCGACCGCGGACGAGGTTCCGCAGCTGGTCGAGAAGATCATTGAAGACGGCGATGTGGTGCTCACTCAGGGCGCGGGCAATGTCACCGCGGTGGCAAGAGCGCTCTCGGAGCGCTGGCAGAAAGCCTGAGAGACGGAGAGTTTGAGGTGAAGCATCAGACCAGGGGACATCTGATAGCGGGACTGCTTTTTGTGGTCACCGTAGGCTTCGTGCTCTGGAATTTCAACTCGATCCTCACCTCGTTTTTAGAGAGCGGCAAGTCGCTCCCGGTAAGGGCAGTTCAGATAGACGGAGCGCTTACCCACCTTACGCGCCGCGGGATCGCCGACACGGTGGGGCGCATCGCCGGAGGGCGTAATATCGCCGCGGTGGATGTCTCAAAGGTGCGCGCGGCCATACTTGACAACCCCTGGGCTGACCGGGTGGTCGTGCGCAAGAAAATGCCTGATACCATAATCGTATCGGTAGTTGAGCATGTGCCAGCCGCGTACTGGAATGACCGCGGGCTTTATGACGCGAGGGCGGCGGCGGTGTTTTACCCGAACCTCAAAGGCTTTTCAGAGCCTCTGGTGCGGCTCGGGGCCTTTCGCGACAACCTCGCTCCCGAGGTTTACCGCAGTGCGGTTGACTTTATAAAGGTTTTGCGGGGCAGCGGGCTGCAGATGGTGGCGTTATACCTTGATCAGGTAAGATGCTATACACTTACGCTGTCAAACGGAGTTCGTCTGATCCTGGGAAGGGGCCGCGAGCGCGCGTCCTTCAGGCTGTCGCGCTTTTTAAGAGCCCTGCCGGGAGCGGGGATCGATCTTGCGAGCACTGATTATGTGGATTTGCGCTATGACGTCGGTTTCGCGGTAGGCCGCAAAAAAGACGAGACGCAGGATCAGAATGAGACTGCCCCGATCCAGAATGGACAGATAAACAATCACAAACCCTCAGACGGAACAGCGCCATCCCCTGTGCCCGCGGACGCGGCACCGGTCAGGGGCGGAGGAAAGCAGAGTGTTAAAAATATTCAGAAACGATGACAAACGCCAGAAATCTCAGGGAAATCAGGGCATGGCGGCAGGTGATGTGCTTTTCGCGCTTGATATCGGCTCCTCCAAAATCAGGCTGTGCGCCGGTCAGGTAGACGAGCGCGGCATGGTGACCGTGCTGGGCTACCTTGAGCAGTACTCTCAGGGCGTAAGACACGGGGCCGTGACGGATATCGGCGAGCTGAGCAAGGTTCTGACCAACATGGTTGAGAAATTCATCAGCCAGTACAACTTCAATCTGAGAAACTGTGTGGTCGGGGTTCCGGGCTGCTTTATCGAGTCATGCAATGAGCAGGGCAGCTCCACGGTACAAAACAGCATAGTCACCGAGGCGGACAAGGACCGGGCTATTGAAAACGCCCGCGCCGCGGTGCAGTTTAGCGAATCCGAATTTGACATCATTCACACCATCCAGCAGAACTACATCACCGAAACTTCAAACGAGGTGCAAAACCCGGTAGGCCAGTACGCCAAGCGCCTGCAGGTCTCGGTTCACGTGATAGGCCTGCGCCGCGCCCATGAAATAAACGTAAGAAACGTGCTCTCCCAGCTGGGCGCTGATTTCAGAGCCAGCAGCTTTGTCTACAGCGGCATCGCCGCGGCGGACTCGGTGCTGACCGAGGGTGAGAAGGAAATTGGCGTCTGCCTTATCGATATTGGCGGCGGAACCGTAAATGTCGCGGTATATGACAACAAGCGCCTTAAATTCTCCTTCGGGCTTGATGACGGTGGTAACACCATCACGGCGTCGATTGCCAGAACCTTCGGGCTGCCGATGAGCATCGCCGAGGAGCTTAAGATCAAATACGGCTCTGCCGATCCGCGCTATCTGACAGAGACCGAGATCAATACCGCGGTGACCTATCCCGGGGAGCCGGGCAATGAGGGATCAAGGCGCGAGATCAATACAGCTGATCTGGCATCGGTCATATACAGCAACCTGAGCAATATCTTCAGGCTGGTTGAGGATCGCATCCAGCACTTTGTGGACGGCATGCCCGAGCGCTCGATAAACCTCGCCGCGGGCTTTGTGCTCACGGGCGGCGTGGCGATGACGCGCAATATAGACAAGGTGCTTTTAAACACCAATACCGCTCAGGCCTTCGGCGGCTACCAGAGCGGGCAGAACAGCGTCAAGATCCGTGTCGGTACCTCACGCGGTCTTGTGGGAATAAGCCCGGCTGACGTGCAGAAGATGGCGACCCCCGACAGAGCCGTGTGCATCGGACTTTTAAGACAGGGCTACAGCTTAAGGCTGCACCAGCAGAAGGAGCAGAGCGTGCGCGATGAGACCGAGGGCGGCGTGCGCAGCTTCCTGAGCAAGCTCAACAGCTGGGTTAAGAACGAGCTTTAGGGGGTTCTTTTGCGCAAATATGCCATGAAAACCTGACAGCGTACGCACATTGAGCGTAAAACCTTACAAGGTTTGGTTTTTTTTCGCTTTAGCATGCGTATAATGTAAAATCAAATCCATTAAAAGCGCGCAGGAAAGCTTTTCTAAGAGAGATAAAAAATGAGTGATTTTCGAGTAGAGTCGGTATCAGACAGCTCCCCGGACCAGAACATCCAGCCGTCCAGCCACTGCAAGATCCGTGTCCTTGGGATTGGCGGCGGCGGCGGAAACGCGCTGCAGCACATGATCAACGAAAGCATCTCGGGAGTCGAGTTCATCGCCATCAACACTGATTCTCAGGCGTTGCAGAAGACCAACGCCCAGTGCAAGGTTCAGATCGGTGTCAAGCTGACAGGCGGTCTTGGCGCCGGATGCGATCCTAACAAGGGCCGCAAGGCAGCCGAAGAGAGCCGCGATGATGTCAAGAAGCTCTTGCAGGGTTCTGACATGGTGTTCATCACCGCCGGCATGGGCGGCGGCACCGGTACCGGAGCCGCTCCAATCATCGCCGAAATCGCCCGCGAGACCGGCGCTCTTACCGTAGCCGTGGTGACCAAGCCTTTCCGTTTTGAGGGTAAGCGCCACATGGTCAACGCCGAGTCAGGAATTACCGAGCTCTCAAAGCACGTTGACTCGCTAATCGTGATTGACAATGACAAGCTGCTCAAGAACCTGGGCGCCAACATCTCAATCATCAGCGCCTTTAATGAGGCCAATGACGTTCTGTTAAACGCCGTCAAGGGCATTACCGATTCAATTACCCACGTAGGTTACATCAACCTCGACTTCGCCGATGTCCAGACCGTAATGCGCGGCCGTGGTCACGCCATGATCGGAAACGGCAATGGCAAGGGAGCCAACTTCGTGGAGGACGCAGTAGAGCGCGCCATTCACTCGCCTCTTATCGAGCCTGTGGATATCTCCTCGGCGGCGGGTCTGCTCGTCAACGTGCGTACCAATCCTAACTTCCCTATATCAAAGTGGACCGATGTTATGTCCGCCGTTCAGGCCTACGCTGATGAAGAGGCTGACTGCAAGTTCGGTCTTATCTTTGATGACGCTCTTGCGGAGGATGAGATCTCAATTACCATTCTCATCACCGGCATCAGCGCCTCTGACAGCAATCCTCAGGAGAACGCCGCCCGCACCGGCCGCTCAAATGAGTTAAGCCGTGCCGATTACGAGAAGATCAACGAAAAAGGCTTCTTCAACACCATGACCTCCCGCGGCATCGGTCAGAACAGGCCGCAGGGGCTGGGTCAGGCGCAGGCTCCCAAGTCGCCTTTTACGGTGGGAGTGCAGCAGAGCCGCATTGAGAATGTGGATCTTGGCAATACCTCAATTCCGCCGGCGATGGGCTTCTCAACCCAGGGTGAGCGCGAGCAGCCTACCGAGCTTCCGGTTGGCGGCACCAAGAGCGATGATGATTCAGGACTTTGGGATCTCCCGCCGATCATCCGCAACAAGTCAGAATAAGGAAACGCGAAAAATCCTCAGTTTTTACTGACATCAAAGAGCCTTCCGGCTGTATAAGCCGGAAGGCTTTCGTGTATCGTAAGCCGGAACGGCTCTAATTCTATGCTGTGCCACCGGGATTTTTCGTGTGGTAGAATGCGCCCGTAATCTTCAGATGGAGGCTTGGGCTTTCAAATGGTCAGACAGAGAACCTTAAAAAAGGCTGTAAGTGTAATCGGGATTGGTCTGCACTCAGGCACCAAGGTCAAGGCGGTATTCTCACCCGCCCCGGCCGGCACCGGGATCGTGTATACCCGTACCGATCTCAATCCCCATGTCTCCATCAAATGCTCCGCCGATAACGTGCGCGACACCCAGCTGAGCACCACGCTTGTAAGTGATGACGGCACCAGGATCTCAACGGTCGAGCACCTTACCGCCGCGCTGTGCGCGCTTGGCATCGACAATCTGCATGTCGAGGTCAACGCCCCGGAGGTTCCTGTGATGGACGGCTCCTCACAGCCTTTCATCTACCTGCTCTCAGAGGCGGGGATCCGCGAGCTTGACGCTCCCAAGGAGTTTATCAAGGTTGTACGCAAGGTCAGAGTCGAGGATGGCGACAAGTGGGCGGAACTTACCCCGGCCGCGGGACTGCTCATGGATCTTACGATCAGCTTTAATCATCCGGCGATGGATCCGGCGCTGCAGCACTTTGCCTACCGCTTTTCAGGCCGGGCCTTCGCCGAGCATGTCTCAAGAGCCCGCACTTTCTGCTTTATGAAGGATGTCGAGTTCATGCACTCCCATCATCTGGCTTTGGGCGGATCGCTTGATAACGCGGTGGTGCTTGATGATTACCGCGTGGTAAACCCTGAGGGACTGCGCTACCCCGATGAGTTCGTAAAACACAAGATGCTCGACGCTACCGGAGATCTCTACATGAGCGGCCACACTATCCTTGGGCAGTTTAAGGCCTACAAGACCGGTCACGCGCTCAACAACATGCTGCTGCGCACCCTGCTCTCCGATCCGGCCAACTACGAGCTCACTACCTTCGAGCGCGATCGTGCCGTCGGAATTGAGTACCTGGGCGCCAGGGAAGGCGCTCCCTTGCAGGCCTGATCTTGCTTATAGGACAGGACGGCTGGCTTGACGGGGCACGCAGGGTCCCGACAACCTGGTTTGACCGCCGTCCTGAGAATGAGGCTGTAAGTCTCATCGTCATCCATTACATTTCGCTTCCGCCAAACTCCTTCGGCGGGGGCTATATAGACAAACTCTTCACAGGCACGCTTGATCCCAACGAGCATCCTTATTTCAAAAGACTTTACGGATTTAAGTGCTCATCGCATTTCTTCATCGACCGTTTCGGAAGGATAACCCAGTACGTATCGTGCAATGACAGGGCATGGCACGCCGGGCGTTCCTCCTGGCATGGTCATAAAGAGTGCAATGACTACAGCGTGGGCATCGAACTTGAGGGATGCTCATGGTGTGCATACACTCATGAGCAGTACGAAAGTCTTATCCCCTTAATCCGGGCCCTGCAGAGCCGTTACCCCGGAATAGGGCAGAACCTCGCGGGTCACAGCGATGTCGCCCCGGGGCGCAAAAGCGATCCCGGTCCATGGTTTGACTGGGAAAGGGTACGCGCGGCGCTAAGCGGGATCTGACAGCAGAATTTACGCACAAACACACATGAACAGAGGAAAATCATGCCTTCGTATTTGAAAGATTACTATGCCATGAAAGGATCCCGTGAAGCCCTGGGTGTCCCGCCGCTTGCGCTGAACGGGGAGGAGACCAGAGAGCTTTGTGAACTCTTGAAAAATCCTCCAAAGGGATCTGAAAAGGAGCTCAGATATCTCATCGAAAACCGCGTAAACCCGGGAGTTGATCCCTCATCGAAGGTCAAGGCAGATTTCCTCTACGACATCGCAAGCGGCAGGGTAAGCTCACCTGTAATAAGCCCGGCCGACGCGGTGGTAATTCTGGGCGGGATGAAGGGCGGCTATAACGTTTCAAAGCTGGTGGCGCTTTTAAAGAGCTCACTTGCGCAAAATGCCCGCGCCGCGCTTTCAGACACATTGCTTGTATATGACGCTTTTGATGAGGTGCTTGCCCTGTCAAAGAGCGGCAATGAGGCCGCGAAGGGGCTTTTGTCCGACTGGGCTCAGGCCTCATGGTTTACTAGAAGACCGGAGCTTCCTGAGAGCGTAACCTTAACCGTGTTCAAGGTCTCAGGCGAGATCAACACTGATGATTTCTCACCGGCGCCCGACGCCTGGTCAAGACCTGACATTCCGCTTCACGCCAAGGCCATGTTCAAGATGGCAAGACCTGATCTAAAGCCTGATCAGGAAGGTGTGGTCGGGCCTCTGAAGCTTATTACAGAGCTCAAGTCCAAGGGCTTCCCGCTCCTCTTTACAGGTGATGTCGTGGGTACCGGCTCCTCACGCAAGAGCGCCGCGAACTCGCTTATATGGCACATCGGCCGCGATATTCCGTCTGTTCCCAACAAGCGCGAGGGCGGATTCGTGGTAGGCGGCAAGATAGCGCCTATCTTCTACACCACGCTTGAGGACTCTGGCGCACTGCCACTTGAGGCAGATGTCTCAAAACTGAACCGCGGGGATGTCGTGGATCTTAAGGTCTATGAAGGAAAGATCCTCGATCATGAAAGCGGGAGAGTGCTCTCCGAGTTCTCCTTAAAGACCCCGACCCTGCTTGACGAGGTGCGCGCGGGCGGACGTATCAACCTCATCATCGGCAAGGCCTTAACCGCCAGAGCCCGTCAGGCGCTTGGCATGGGCGAGGATCAGATCTTCGCGCGTCCGCGTACCGTAAGCGCGCAGGGTGGCTATACCAGAGCCCAGAAGATTGTAGGCCGCGCCTGCGGCCTGCCCGGGCTGCGCCCGGGGCAGTACGCCGAGGTTAAGATCACAACCGTTGGATCTCAGGACACCACAGGACCCATGACCCGTGACGAGCTTTCGGATCTTGCCTGCCTTAAGTTCCAGGCGCCGCTGGTGATGCAGTCCTTCTGCCATACCGCGGCCTATCCGCGCAAGGTTGATGTCAAAACCCACAAGACCCTGCCCGGGTTCTTTACAAGCCGCGGCGGTGTCGCGCTGCGCCCGGGGGATGGTGTGATCCACTCCTGGCTCAACCGCATGTGCCTGCCTGACACGGTGGGTACCGGCGGTGACTCGCACACCAGAATGCCGCTTGGCATCTCTTTCCCGGCAGGCTCTGGCCTTGTGGCCTTCGCCGCGGCCACCGGAAGCATGCCGCTTGATATGCCCGAGTCGGTGCTGGTGAGGTTTAAGGGTAAGCGCAAGCCCGGCATAACCCTGCGCGATCTGGTGCACGCCATTCCGTACTTTGCCATAAAGCAGGGCCTGCTTACCGTTCCTAAAAAGAACAAGGTCAATGTCTTCTCAGGCAAAATAATCGAGATTGAGGGGCTTGAGGATCTGAGCGTGGAGCACGCCTTCGAGCTTGCAGACGCCTCGGCCGAGCGCTCGGCCGCCGCCTGCTCGGTAAGGCTGTCACAAAAGAGCGTTGAAACCTACCTGCGCTCGAACATCGCGCTTTTGCAGTCGATGATAGAAGACGGATATGAGAGCGCCGACGCGCTCAGGGCGCGCATTAAGGCCATGCAGGACTGGCTTGACAGGCCGGAGCTTATCGAGGCTGATCCCGACTGCAGCTACAAGGCGGTGCTTGAGATTGACTGCTCGAAGATCGATGAGCCTATAGTCTGCTGCCCTAACGATCCTGATGACGCCAAGACCCTATCTGAGGTCTCTGGTACTCATATAGATGAAGTATTCATCGGCTCGTGCATGACCAATATCGGTCATTACCGCGCCGCCGCGGCGATATTAAACGGAATGAAGGCTGAGGCTCCCTCAAGACTCTGGCTCACCCCGCCTACCCGCATGGATCGCTCTGAGCTTTCAGATGAGGGCTTATTCCCGATCTTCTGCAAGGCGGGCGCGCGCATCGAGATCCCGGGCTGCTCGCTGTGCATGGGCAACCAGGCGAGAGTGAGGGATAACGCCACGGTTATCTCAACCTCCACCAGAAATTTCCCCAACCGCCTTGGTAACGGGGCAAACTGCTATTTAGGCTCAGCCGAGCTCGCGGCAGTGAGCGCGAAGCTTGGAAGACTTCCTACAAAAGAGGAGTATTTTGAGAATACCGCCTGCTTAAATGGCAAAGAGGGTGAGATCTACACTCTGCTGGATTTCTCAAAGAAATAACCTTCTATAAAGCCTGATGGCAAACGCGCGCAGGCCGGGATCAGATGATCCCGGCCTGCTTCGTTGTTGGCGTTAAGAGTATACAGGGATCCGGCGCCTGGTCGCGACAACGCTCCTGGGACAAACACCATTCAAACGCCAGAAACGCCAGTGAGTTATTTGCATCCCAGTAATCCCACACGCTTCCTTTCAACTAGACAGCCATGCGATGCATCGCCCTGCCTGAAATCAGACGGGTTTGATTATTCAGCTTTAAACTGGCGCGGGAGCACGAGAAGATCTGGGAAGCCGAGAAGGCGGAAATGAAAGCTCAGGAAGCGAAGCAGCCGAAACAAAATTAAGCGGCTCTGATACCGTTGAGTTCGTCAAGCATGACGGCCTTAACACCGTCATGCCAGGTCAGCTGACAATTCTGATTTTTGCCTGTGTCCGGCATTATCTGAAGCACTCGGGCAAAGTAGATGGACGGACAGGCTCACACTGAAGGATGGTCGCGCTAAACAAAAAAATGGAACGCTTTTATATCGCAGTGCGACAACAGATGAATGTATGGCACCAGATGAAGGCACAAAAGCTCTGTTAAGTGCTCACAATTGTTAAATTCATGTTTGTATGTCAACGGGTTGGACGCTTTTTCAAGGTCTATGCGCGCCTCAGAATGCTATAATGCAGATGTTTTGGATAAGGGCGTGATTTAACCCCTTACAACTCGCCGTATGCCTTGTACTGAGGTATGGATATTTGAGGATCAGAACGCGGTTTTACGAGGATCGCAGGCTGGCTCCCATAATTTCACGGCTGAGGATGTCAAAATAACAATGTTGAGCGGGACCCGGGAATGCCGCCTTAAGGCATCGACACGGGACCTCAGATTTTTTCAAGATCTTTCATAGGAGTCATTCATGAAAGTTGCAGTTTTAGGCGCCGCAGGCGGTATTGGCCAGCCCCTTTCCTTATTACTCAAGACCCAGCTTCCTGCAGGTTCTGAACTGAGCCTCTACGATGTCGCTCCGGTTACCCCGGGCGTTGCCAAGGATTTAAGCCACATCCCTACCGATGTCGCAGTTGAAGGTTTTTCAGGCAAGCCTAATGATCCTGATCCTATTCAGGCCTGTGTAAAGGGCTCCGACGTTGTAGTGATCTGCGCTGGTGTGGCCCGCAAGCCCGGCATGACCCGTGATGATCTGTTCAACATCAACGCCGGCATCATCGCAGGACTGGTCAACAACGTTGCCAAGGCTGCCCCGAAGGCCTGCATCGCCATCATCACCAACCCGGTTAACTCAACTGTGCCTATCGCCGCTGAGGTTTTAAAGGCCCGCGGTGTTTATGACGCTCACCGCCTCTTCGGCGTGTCGGTTCTCGACACCCTCCGTTCTGAGACCTTCCTTGGCGAAGAGCTCGGCGTATCCAAGAAGGATATCCGCATCAACGTCATCGGCGGTCACAGCGGCGTCACCATCATTCCGCTGCTCTCCCAGATCTTAGGCACCGACGCGATCCCTGAGGATCGTATCGCCGCCCTTACCGATCGTATCCAGAACGCCGGTACCGAGGTTGTTGAGGCCAAGGCCGGCGCTGGTTCAGCCACCCTGTCAATGGCCGCCGCTGGCGCCCGTTTTGCCCTTAAGATCGTTGAGGGCCTCGAGGGTCGTCCGGGTGTAACCGAGAACGCATATGTCGAGAGCGGCTCCAAGTACGCTGACTTCTTTGCGCAGCGCGTGCTCTTCGGCAAGAACGGCTGGGAGAAGGTAATCGACTTCGGCAAGGTTTCCGCCTTTGAGCAGAAGGCCATCGACGGCGCTGTCGAGACCCTCAAGAAGAACATCACCAAGGGTGTTGAGTTCGGCAAGAAGTGGGCCTCTGAGAACAAGTAATTTAAGAAGCCATTCTTACTAAAAAAGCCGCCTCCGGGCGGCTTTTTACGTCTCCTAAAATAAAGATTGAGAGCGCTGTGCCGTTATATCAGGTATGAGATCATTTTTAAGTAAGGACAGTTCTCAAGAGGTGGCACATGGGTAAAGGCAGGCTGTTAGCGCTTTTGCTTGTTATTCTGCCATGCAGCGCTATGGCGTTGCAGCATTCATCCTTTGATCCCGTGACCAGCTCCCAGGCAAAGGCCGCGGAGGAGCAGATCGAGGCTCTCAAGGATGAGGTCAAGCCTGACGGCACCAATACCGAGGTCTATACCACAGAGCAGTTAAACCGCATTATTGAGGATCAGATGCTCTTCAGCGTTGTGCATGATCATGACCGCTGCCAGTTCACCCCGGATATTGAGGATCGTGCGAGACTCGTAAAGATCCCAGCGTTCATGTTCGCCTGGGGCGACATGCTGATAAACGGGGTCTGCGTGACAAAGGATCAGGATCTCGGGCTTGATTACATGAAAAAAGCCGCGCAGAGCGCCTACGCTCCGGCGCTTGAGCGTCTGTCATTTTATTATGAGAACGGCTATTTTGTCGCCAAGAACCGCAAGCTCTCCGAGCGTTACATGCACACTTCGGCGGTGCTGGGCTCAAAGACCGGCAGGCTCGGGTGGGCTGACATGCTGATCCGCGGATTTGGCAGCCCGTCGATGTATGAGGAGGCCTACAGCTGGCTTTATCACTCAAACTACACTGACGAGTACAGCAGGCTTAAGCAGCAGTATCTTGAGAAGGAGCTGCAAAAGCGCATGCCGCCAAATGTGGTGGCCCGCGATCAGGAATTTGCCTACGACTACTAGCTTCCATCCCAAAGCATCCCTCCCCGCGATGATATAATCGCGGGGAGTTTTTTTTACGCATGAGGCATCAGGATGTTTGATAACCTTACCTCCAGACTCTCCCGTACGCTCAAGAACATCAGCGGAAAGGGCAGATTAACCGAAGAGAATATAAAGGACACCATGCGTGAGGTGCGCACGGCCCTGCTTGAGGCCGATGTCGCGCTGCCGGTGGTCAAGTCCTTCACGACCAGGGTTAAGGAGAGAGCTCTTGGCAAGGAGGTAGCGTTAAGCCTCACCCCGGGACAGGAGTTCATCCGCACGGTTTACGATGAGCTCGTAAATACCATGGGCGGGGAGAATTCCGCAATTAACCTGGCCCACCAGCCGCCCGCGGTGATCCTGATGGCAGGTCTTCAGGGCGCCGGCAAGACCACCAGCGCCGCCAAGCTTTCGCTTTATCTCAAGGAGCGGCTCAAAAAGAAGGTATTGCTGGTATCAGCCGACGTTTACCGCCCGGCCGCCATCGACCAGTTAAAAACTCTGGCTCAGTCCTGCGGCGCGGGATTCTTCCCCTCCGACACCTCGCAAAAACCGCTTGATATAGTAAAGGCGGCCTTAAATCAGGCAAAGCTTGAGGCCTATGACGTGCTCATCGTCGATACCGCGGGACGCCTCGCGGTAGATGGGGCGATGATGAAGGAAATAGCCCTTTTGCACAAGGCTCTCGATCCGGTTGAGACCTTTTTCGTGGTTGACGCCATGACAGGTCAGGATGCGGCTAACACCGCCAAGGCCTTCTCAGAGGCTCTGCCCCTGACCGGCGTTATTTTAACCAAGGCCGATGGTGACGCCCGCGGCGGCGCCGCGCTGTCGGTGCGCGAGATAACCGGCAAGCCAATCAAGTTCATAGGTATGGGCGAGAAGATAGAGGCTTTGGAGCCCTTCTATCCTGACCGCATCGCCTCGCGCATCCTTGATATGGGCGACATGCTCTCGCTTATTGAGGATCTGCAGCGCAAGACTGACGTTGACGAGGCCAAAAAGCTTGCCTCCAAGATCAAAAAGGGCGGGGATTTCACCTTTGATGACTTCAAGGCCCAGATGCTACAGGTCAAGAAGATGGGCGGAATGGGCGGACTGCTCTCCCATCTGCCGGGCGCGGGTCAGATAGCCGATCAGATCAAGGGAAAGCTCAACGAGAAGATGATCGATCACATGATAGCCATCGTTGACTCCATGACCTTAAAGGAGCGCGCTCATCCTGAGATCATCAAGGCCTCGCGCAAACGCCGCATCGCCATGGGCGCCGGAGTGCAGATCTCAGAGGTCAATCAGCTCCTGCGCCAGTTTGACGGCATCAGCAAGATGATGAAGAAGATGAAGGGCGGCAAGTTCGGCCGTATGGCCGGCATGATGAAGTCCATGATGGGCGCGGGCAGATTCCCCGGAATGCCCGGCCGCTGAGACTTCCAACGCGCCTTCGGAAAATTCTTGATTTTTGTCCGAATGAACGTATAATGGTGCGACTGTATTTTTAGTAGTTTTAACATTCCGCCCTGCGGAATGTTCACATTTAAAGGTAATGCGAAATGGTAGTCATTCGTTTACGTCGCTTAGGCGCCAACAAACGTCCTTTCTATCACGTTATTGTCGCCGATCAGCGTTACGCTGCTTCAGGCAGATTCATTGAGCAGCTCGGATTCTTCAATCCGATCGCCACCGGCAAAGAAGTACGCCTGCGTCTTGACGTTGAGAAGATCAACGCCTGGATCGCCAAGGGCGCGCAGCCTTCAGAGCGCGTAAAGCGTCTGCTCGTTGAGAACGAGATGGGCGTTGAGGCTGTTCTGAAAGCCAAACAGGAGAAACACGAGAAGGCTGTGGCCGCCAAGAAGGCTGCCAAGGCTGAGGCCGAGAAGAAGGCCGCTGAGGAGGCAAAAGCCGCCGAGGCTCCTGCTGAGGGCGCGCAGGCCTGATGGCACCTGCCGTACAACAGGCAGGAGATTTACCGCGTCCCATGGGCCGGCTGGGTTCGGTCTATGGATTGAAGGGCTGGATCAAGGTTCAGTCTTTCACAAGCAGACCCGAGGACCTTTTTGACTACTCGCCATGGTACATCCGCCGGCGCGGGGAGGAATGGCGCGAGGTCCGGGTTGAAGATTATGCGCAGCACGGCGGTGCGTTTATCGTAAAGCTGTGTGGCGTTTCCACTCCGGAGGAAGGGAAAAACTTCACGGGGATGGAAATAGGGATCAGGCGCTCAAGCCTGCCCCGGGCGCCGCAAGGAGCCATTTACCTGCAGGATCTGATTGGCTGCAACGTGATTGGTCTTGAAGGCGTAATGCTCGGCAAAGTGCTGAGAATTTGGGATCATGGAGCCGCTCCCGTAATGGAAGTGTCTCCCTCTGACCGCCCGGCACACGGGAAGAAGGATAATCTCCTCATACCGTATGTCGCTGGCCCGATCGTCAAAGAGGTTGATCTCTCCTCAAAGACGGTTAGGGTAGAGTGGGGCGAAGACTACTGACCATGATGTGGTTTGGTTGTGTTTCGCTCTTTCCGGAAATGTTTTCCGCGGTTACGGGTTCAGGTGTAACCAAACGGGCATGTAAAAACGGACTTATTGAGGTTCATTTATACAACCCCAGAGATTACACCCATGACGCCTACCACTCCGTGGATGACAAACCTTACGGGGGCGGACCGGGGATGCTCATGAGCGTCCAGCCGCTTCGCGACGCGCTTCATGCCGCAAGACAGGATGCGCCATCCGGAACCAAGGTAGTCTGCATGTCCCCTCAGGGCGTGCGGCTCGATCACTCTCTGGTCACCCGATTCCATGACTGGGGCTCGATGATCCTCGTTTGCGGACGCTACGAGGGCATTGATGAGCGCGTCCTTCAGACTGAAGTCGATCTGGAGGTTTCAGTCGGTGACTATGTCCTGTCAGGGGGTGAGCTTCCTGCCATGTGCATCATCGACGCGGTTTCAAGGATGGTTCCCGGGGTACTCGGGAATATCCGGAATGCCGAAAGGGATTCGTTCGCGCAGGGGCTGCTCCATTACCCCCAGTACACTAGACCTGAGATCATCGATGGTCTTAAGGTACCTGAGGTTTTGATGAGCGGCGATCACGAAAGGATCCGGCGGTGGCGGCTTAAGCAGGCTCTGGGGCGTACCTATGAGCGTCGTCCCGAGCTTATAAAGTCGCGGGAACTTTCTAAAGAGGAATCGAAGCTTCTTGCCGAATACCTCCGCGAAAGGGAAAGTTAAAGATTTTTGTTTTTTAATGGCAGGTATTAGAAATGTCCAGCAATCCCATCATTGATGAGCTTGAGAAAGAGCAGCTCCGCAAGGATATCCCCGAGTTCTTCCCGGGCGACACCGTAAGAGTTGAGGTCCGCGTGGTCGAGGGCGACAAGTCCCGTCTGCAGGCTTTTGAGGGTAATGTCATCGCCAAGCGCAACCGCGGCCTGAACTCATCCTTCACCGTCCGCAAGATCTCCTCAGGCGAGGGTGTTGAGCGTGTTTTCCAGACCCACTCCCCTCTGATCGCTTCCATCAAGGTAACCCGTCGCGGTGATGTCAGACGCGCCAAGCTGTACTACCTCCGTCAGCTCAACGGCAAGGCTGCCCGCATTCGCGAGAAGGTCTGATAGGACTTACTTATCATTCTCTGAAAAACCCGGCTTCACGCCGGGTTTTTTGACTCACCCATGCGCTAAACTCTCATAACCAAAATCGCGGAGGACGCATGGAACTTACCGTAATCATTCTCACCCATAATGAAGAGCTCAGGATCAGGGACTGTATAAAGAGCGCGATGCCGCTTGATGCTCAGATCCTGGTGCTCGATGAGCACAGCACGGACGCCACCTGCTCAATTGCCCGCTCGCTCGGCGCGAGAGTTATCGATGTCCCGGCGGACGTGAAGGGCTTTGGCCATAAGCGCCGTTTCGCGGTATCAAAAGCCAATACTGACCTTGTGCTGCATCTGGACAGTGATGAGCGGATCACCAAAGAGCTCGTGGACGAGCTAAAAGATCTCACGGGCAAGCTCTCTGAGAACACCGTCATTGAGATCCCAAGACTGACATATCTTTTTGGGACCCCCATACGTCACTGCGGCTGGTATCCTGATTTCAAGCGCCGTCTGTATGACAGAAGACATACAGACTTTGATGAAAAGCTGGTGCATGAGGATGTGCCGCTGCCTGATGATACAAAGGTCATAAGACTTAAAAACCCGCTTTTGCACTACTCCTACCCAAATCTTGAGAGCTTTTGGCGTAAGCAGGCCGTATACGCCGCGCTGTGGGGGGAGAACAGAGCGCGAGCGGGAAGAACCACCAGCCTTGCCATGATCCCTCTGCGTTCGCTCTTTTGCTTTATAAGGACCTATGTATTCAGGAAAGGATTTTTAGATGGAAGGGCAGGCTTATGGCTTTCAATTGCCAACATGGGTTATGAGGCCGCCAAATATTTAAGCCTTTATCAGTGCTCAAAGGATAGTGGTACCAAGAGCAAAGATCCTGACTGAGGGTTAACAGGACTTTATTTAATCCGTCTTTTCAGGTACCCTTATACTTATATTTAAAAATTATCTTAACCGGACATTCAACAATGGCAATTGAAAATCATTTTTTTCTTGGGTTCAAACCAAGGCACAACCTTAAGTAAGTCATGACATTCGTAATGTCCATTATCATAAAACTTTGGTGTAGTAAACGTAGATAATGGATCTGTATGACACAGAACAGACTGGAGATTTAATCTGAATTCGCCTTTACATGATGCTGTCGCATTCATCCATATGAAACTGAATTATGAATATCAGGCAATGTAAAAACAGACCTGATTAAGAAGGAATTTGTTATTTTAGGGAGAATTTGTATGGAAATCGTTTTAAAAGATCTATGTGCCCTAATAAGAAAGACAACACTTCATTATCAGGAAACCTGTGCGCAAAAGGATGTCCAAATTACGGATGAATTTAAAGAGAAATTTGCCAGTTATCTGAGAGACAGAAATTATATGGCAGATTTTTATGAGTACACGGCATTTATAACATCACCTGCCGGTGGGTATATGTATGTCCCGAATCAGTGGTTCGTTGTGGCTGCATATGCTGTTGGCGTATATACAGAGCTTATGAAGTACAAGAAAGATCTGATGGCAGTTTGTGAGTATATGGGTGAAAGCTCTAAAGCACTGGTTCCTGCACTCAGAAATACACCGGGGGCTGTTGATCGGAAACTTTTCTTAGAAGCCTGTGATGATATTTTTAAGGGGTATGAAAAAGAGGATGCAGATACTGCAAAAATGCGCATGTGGCGTTTTGCCACTGATTACAGCTGGTGGTCAGGAAACAAGACAGTAGATCGCGGAGATTTTCATAAGTCAGTTATTCTGAATATGCTTTCCCTTGTGGCAGTATCCGGAGATTTTATTCCGGATATTGTAGCGGGCTACTGTGAAGCAGGAATGACTGATATTGTTTCAGACCTTTCAAATTTTACTTTGACAGAGAACGGCCCGACTTACAGTTTTGATGGGTATCAGGATCCGGTTCTTGATTACAAACCGGCAGCAGATATGGTTAAGAAAGATCAAAGCGGTGTGGCGGTTCCATATGAGACAGATAGTGAAGGTGATATTGTTATTTCTGTAAGGAGCAGAAAATGAGCTGGATAAGATCCGGCAATCATATAGCCATAAGAGAAGGCAAGAAATTAGCTCATCTGGAGGCAGTGGATGTATATGATGCAATGGAAAAAGGTGACCTCGTTTTTGATGGTATTCATGAAGGGGCGTTGGAAAGTTGCTTTCCTGACCTTGTTTTCTCCCCTGTAAGCTTGGAAGCCAGAGTTATTTTGACATCGTGTGCTGACGGAATTCATATTGACGTACAGGTTGGAGCAGTATCTGCTGAATTTGTTCATGGTCAGATGCTGGATCAGATCATTGACGGTGACGAGTGGCACTATATCGAAAACGCAGATCAGCTGAAACTTATACTTTCAAAAGCCGGTGTGACTGGGTGCGGCTGTATTTCTATTTCAGCTTATCTTTCTCTCATTAATAGCGGGGTAGATACTGGTCTAGTCGATAACAGAGTAG
>SFGV01000065.1 GCA_004557545.1 Succinatimonas hippei | reverse complement strand
CTCAAAAGGCTATGGTTATATCGCCGTGCTGCTTTTCCTGCTCTCGCCAAGGTTCTTTGCCGAAAGTTTCTACAATGGCAAGGACATGGCGGTAGTAGCCTTTGCCTGCGTGAACCTTTGGACTCTCACCAGAATGCTACGTTCAGGCAGTGTTTTTGATGTGCTGCTGCACGCGCTTTCAACCGCGCTTTTAATCGACAACCGCATCATAGGAGTGGCCTTTTTCGCAACCACGCTTGGGATCTTCGTGGTAAAAGCGCTTCTGACCGGAAGTTACCTTAAAAACCTCACACAGCTTGTCATTTACGCTCTCGCCTCTTTTATCCTGATGGTGGCTTTTTTCCCTTATCTTTGGGAAAACACCCTTGAGCGTTTTGTCGAGGTCTTCCGCAATATGTCAGTGTTCCGTCATGGCGGCGAGATCCTGTATATGGGAAGGATGGTCGACGATCACAATCTTCCTTGGCACTACATTCCGGTATGGATTGGGATCACAACCCCTATCTTCACACTGCTGCTCTGGGGCTTTGGTCTTCTGCTTTATATAAGAAAGGTCGTAAAACTGCTGTCAAACCGCTTTGTCACGTCACTTGCAAGCCCGCTTAGTCTTACCATGCTCTTTTGCCATGTGATAGTCTTCGGATCGGTTCTTGCCGTTATAGTCTTCCACTCCTCGCTCTATAACGGCTGGAGACAGATGTACTTTGTCTACCCGCCTATGCTTTTTTCGGCCTGCTACTGCCTTTACAGTATGAAGACTGTATTCTCGGACAAGCCTAAGATCCGTTTTGCGGTCTGGGGTTGTACCGGCGCCGGAGCGCTCTTGATGCTTTGCGTGCTCTTTATGACCCATCCTGCGCAGGCGGTGTACTTCAACGCCTTTGCAGGAAAGCCCTGGTATCAGAACTACGATGTGGATTATTGGGGCAGCGCTACTCACCTGGCGTATGAGTGGATGCTTAAAGATCAGAAGGAAGGAATAGTCAGGTATTGCAATGAGAGCTATATCTTCAGGGCAAACCGCATCGCGCTCAAGCCTCAGATGCGTGAGAGGCTCATGAAGGTAGAGTGCCCGCTTGCGGACTATCGAATAAACAATTTCTTCGGGCGTGACGCTTCAGACTACGCGAGACTTGCCTCCATCAAGGATCCACCGGTTTATACTCTTAAGATCCTGGGTCAGGATATTATTGAGGTATACAGAGGACCATCAGTGGGCCCCAGGATCAAAAAGTCCACCGCGTCTGACAAATAAAAGCTTTTGAGATTGTTAAGCGGGGATGAGATCCCCGCTTTTTTCAACCTTCAAATGAGCGTGAGCGCTCCTCAAGCTCCTCTGATTTCTCAAGCCAGTCGTTCTCAAGAGCTTCACACTCAGAGGCGGTCGCGGCGCGCTGTTTTAAAAGCTCCTGAAGCTTTGAGCTGTCAGATCCATAGGAGGAGCTGTCAGAGAGCCTGGCGTCAAGCTCAGAGAGCAGGGCGCGTTTCTCATCAAGCTCCTTCTCAAGCCTGGTTATCGCGCTCTTTAAGGGCTTTAAGCTCTGTCTGAAGGCAGCCTGAGCCTTGCGGGCTTCCCTGCCGCCATGCTCGTCCTGACGGAGCTTCTGCTTCTCGACCTTTGCCGCGTTTGAGAGCGTCGCCTTGTTCTTGCCTGAGATCTTTTCTGAGAACTCACGGTTTTCCTTTAAAAGGTAGTTCTGGTAATCATTCAGATCGCCATCAAATTCCTTTACGCTTCCGCTGTCACAAAGCCAGAGCCGGTCAACCGTAGACTCAAGCAGATGCCTGTCATGGGAGACCACTATGAGAGCGCCGGGATAGGTGGCAAGCGCCATTGAAAGCGACTCACGCATGTCCAGATCAAGGTGGTTGGTAGGCTCATCCAGAAGCAGCAGGTTAGGGCGCTGATAGGCGATTAAGGCAAGGCACAGCCTTGCCTGCTCGCCGCCTGACATAGTGCCAACCGGAGTAACGGCCTTATCGCCTGAGAAGCTGAAGGATCCGAGAAATGATCTCAGATCTCTTTCACGGGCGTTCTTGTCGATAAGGCGCAGATGGTCAAGCGCGGTAAGCTCAGGGCGAAGCGACTCCATCTCATGCTGGGCAAAGTAGCCAATCTTTACCCCCTTGCCAATGGTTACCGTTCCGGATAAAGGCGGGATCACCGAGCAGAGAGTCTTGATAAAAGTTGATTTACCCTGACCGTTGCGTCCGAGAAGCCCGACGCGATCACCTGCCAGAAGCATGAGATTGACGTTCTCTAAAACAGGCTTTGCCGCCTCATACCCGGCATTAAGCCCGGTAATAGTCGCGAGTACGTCAACCGTTCTTTCCGGATCAGGGAAGGAGATGTTATAGGGAGATTCTTCCTGGGTTACCGCGGTAAGCTTGAGCTTGTCCATAGCCTTGATAAGACTCTGGGCCTGACGGGCCTTGGATGCCTTGTAGCGGAATCTGTCGACAAAGCTCTGCATATGGGCAAGCGCGGCCTCCTCACGCCTGCGCGTGGCGCGTTCGTTTTTAATTCTCTCAGCCCTAAGACGCTCAAAGTCCGAGTAGTTTCCGGTATAAAGCACCAGCTTGCCTGACTCAAAATGCAGGATGTGATCGCAGAAATGGTCCAGAAAATCACGGTCATGCGAGATACACAAAATAGTGCTCCTGCATGAGCGCAGATAGTTTTCCAAAAAGATCACGGTATCAAGATCAAGGTGGTTGGTAGGCTCATCCAGAAGCAGCAGATCCGATCTGCAGATAAGAGCCTGCGCGAGGTTTAATCTCATGCGCCAGCCGCCTGAGAAATCCTTTACCGCCTTTTGGATCTCATCCTGGGCAAATCCAAGTCCGTGCAGGAGCTCCTCTGCCCGCGGCCTGATGGTCCACGCTCCGGCGATCCCAAGCTCATCCTCGATTTTCGCGATCATCACGCCATCGCCTGACGCGTAAATCTCTTCTTTTTTCTTCAAAAGCGCCGAGAGGTTCTTGTCGCCTTCGATGACGTAATCAATCGCGGGAATATCCAGAGCCGGAGTTTTCTGGGATACCGAGGCTATGACATAGCCTTTGGGAATAGAGATCTGTCCTTCCTCAGGAGTGATCTCTCCGTTGATTGCGGCAAAGAGAGTGGACTTTCCGCATCCATTGCGTCCGATCACTCCTATCTTTTCATTGGGATAGATGCTCGCGGCGGCTCCGTCAAAAAGCACCCTTGAGCCTCTTGTTAGCGAAAGATTTGAAAAAGTGATCATGATGTGCAGAAATCCACAAAGGCACACTGGTGCCTTGAAAAATACAGCCACGGCGTATGCTTCACGCCATGGCGGGGTTATGAAAAATCAGAGCCTGCGGTAGGACTGGGTCAAAGTGACACCGGTATCCGCCCTGATGATGCGCACGGTAATAGAGACCCTGCCGCCTATCTTGTGCACCACGCTTACCGCAAGGTACGGGATCCCGTTTCTGCGGCACTCACGAACCATGCGGGGGATCAGGGTAGCAGAACCGCTGTTCTGCGCGACCTGAACCTTCGCAGGATCGGCGACCAGGAATTTGCCTGAAGCTGAGAGCGCTGAGGCGATGACAGAGCTTACATCGCTCACGCAGTCACTGTACTCATCAGGGATCACGGTCGGCGCAACATAGATGGCGCCCTTGTCGACATTAAGCTTGGATGTAAGCGCCTTTGTGAGCTCAGAGGCCTTGTCAGACGCGCTCTGACCTAAGGAAACCGGGCAGGACTGACGTCCTGAAACCGTCGCGTAATCCGGAAGATCGGAGACCTCTCGGGCGGTCTCATCATCAACGGCTATCTGCTGCTCAGGCTTACCGCTCTCATCAGGTCCATCCTTGACGCCGTTCTCAGCGTTCTTCCGGGTACTCGCAAGCTCACTTTCCGACACTTCCGTATTCTTAAGCGCGGCTTCCTCATTGACATCCTTGTAAGGCTCTGGAGTTTTTGTCTCTACAGTCTTCGGTGCCGCGGCTTTCGCCTGCGCCTGAGAGGATTGGGCAGTATTATCAGCAGCCGTGGCCTTCCTGACTGATTTCTCGGCGGCCTTGTTTGAAATCTTTCCCCTTGAGGCGGCGCCGTGGTCATTCTTTTTGGCCACCGCGTCGGGTGAGTCATCCTCAATCTGCACCCCGGGTCCGCGGTCTGAGTCGGTAAAATTGTCGATTACCGAACAGCCGCCGCAGAGAACGGCGGTGAGTACTGATAAAAGCGTAATGTCCCGTCTTAGCATTGATCAGGCCTTTTTAACCGGGAAGCCGGCAAGCCCCAGATTGCCGCCAGCCAGGAAATGCATATGGATGTGAGGGACTTCCTGCAACCCGTCAGGACCGCAGTTGAAGATAAGCCTGTAACCGGACTTCTCAACACCGTATTTCTCGGCTATTTTGCGTGCTACCGTGAAAAGGTGACCAAGCATGGGCTCATCGCAGGGCTCGACATCAGAAATGGTGGGAATTGGCTTGACCGGAACTATCAGCACATGGTGCTCGGCTTTAGGGTTGATATCCAAAAAGGCGCAGGCCATGTCATCTTTATAGATGATTGTTGAAGGGATCTCACCTTTGATGATCTTGGTAAAAATGGTTTCTTCTGCCATAGCGTCCTCTGACAAAAACGATGATGTATGTCACAAATCCAAAAAAAATTGTAAAATTGACAAAAACATTATAGCACCTGCTTATTTTTCAATAGAACCGCATGAATTCAACCGCCGACTTCGAACTCACGATACTCATTCCTGTATTCAATGACGCAGATACTCTGCCAGAACTCTTCAGGAGAGTTGACCTATACAAGCAACAGAGCTCCAGACACTTTTGCGTGATGTTCATCGATGATTGTTCAAATGACAAGTCACTTTCACTTATACGTGACTACTGCATGCGCGTAAAGGACGCTTTTTATATTTCTCTTTTAAAGTGCTCAGGCCTAACCGGAGCGCTCAAGGCAGGTTTGTTCCGGGTTCATTCGCGTTATGTGGCTTATGTTGACAGCGCGATGAGAACCGACATAAAAGATCTCGACAAACTCTTTGCGGAGATCCATGACGCGGCGCTGGTATGTGGTCAGCGTAATTTTAAAAAACATGGACTGGCAGGTCATCTCATGACCCGTTTTTTAGCGTCGGTGCGCCGTATGGTCACCGGTGACGGCCTTAAAGACGCCAGCTGTCCTATAAGACTCGGCCGCACTGAGATCTTAAAGGAAATGCCATGGTTTTCGGGCATGCACGCTTTTCTGCCAGCGCTGGTTGCAATGTCGGGTAACCGTGTAGTTGCCGTAAATGTCTCCTACAAAAGACACCACAGAGTTGGATATTCAGCGCTGCGCATGGCGCTCAGCGGAAGCTGTGATCTTATGGTGTTTCTCTGGATGCGCCGCCATTATCTGGATCCGGCCGTAAGCGACGGCAATCTGCAAAACCGCTGACCGGGCTAACCCCTTCATGGTTGAAAAGCGAAATTTATTTCCTAAACTTGCATAATCCATCACTGCGTTAAGACCCGACACAAACAATGAGAATTTCAAAAACCGCCATGATCCTGTGCGCAATCTTCGTGATCTGCGCGCTGCAGACGGTTTTTCTGCGCGATCTCAGTCCGGTAAACGAACTCAATACAGTCGCGATAGCCCGATCGGCTTTATCTCAGGGCAGATTCTTCTTCTTTGACGAACAGGCTTACGGCGCTGACGCCGCCGCTCCTTTGTATTACTGGATCTGCATGGCTGGACTTAAGCTTGAGGGTGGTCAGGCCTCGGTTTTTCTGCTTTCATTCAATCTGGCGCTTTTCGTGCTCATGCTCATCTGCCTTGAGCACACCTTTTCATCCCTGATCTTAAAATCCTTCAGCAGCGCCGGGATTATCTCAGTCATCGCCATGCCTTACATGGTTCTTTCGGTTTTCATGGCAAGAGGAAGCATGATCTTCTGTTTTCTCTGCGTGCTTTGCGTCTGTCTGCTCGCGCGTCGTACCGAAGAACTTCTCACAGACGGATCTCAGGGATCTTCAAAAGGGCGTATTGCCATACCCGTGCTTTTCTTTCTTCTGGTGCTTGAGCGCGGCTTTTTCGGGCTGGCGGTGCCGCCTTTATGCGTGCTTCTTGTGCTTCTGGTAAAAGGAAGCGTAAGAGCGTTTTTCAGTGTTATAAGGCCATATTTCTTCATAGCCCCGCTCGCGGCGTTCATTATCTGGGGATTTATGGCCTTTGTAGAAGGTGGCAGCGAATACTTCACGCAGACCTTCGTAAACTCACCGCTTGATATACTCACCGGAAACGCCGGGCATGAGCACGGGATCATCTGGTTTATCTTTGTGGCTTTACTGCTCACCCTTCCGGCAGGTCCCTGCTTTATCTACGCTCTTATACGCACAATCGCGTTTGACCGTCAAACTGCTCCGGTCCGCGCTATTTACTGCGCGGCGCTTCCAATCGCGGTTTTTGCGGTTTATGCGATCCCGCAGAGTAAGTCAGATACATCTCTGCTGCCTGCTCTTCCAACACTTGCCTACTTTCTTATAGCCTACTTTGAGAAAAACGGCTGTCGCGGCATAGCCGAAAAAGGACTGCTTATCGCAGGGTTCCTGCCATTTGGCGTTCTTCTGATCGCAAGCTATATTCTTAACGACGATTTCGCGCTTTTAAACGGCGTCTTTGTGGTGACAGCCTTCATCTTTATCATGCTTTTCACTGCGCTGGCCGTATTCAAGACCATAAACTCAGATGGGATAAGAGGACTTTCGGCGTTTGGAGCGGGTGTGATGGCGGCTATGCTGACATTAGGCTTCGCGATGCCCAAGATGAACACCTATTTAAGCCCGGCGCAGGCTGTAAGGACGGTTAGGGCGCACAGCGTTCAAAGCGGGATTAAAAAGGTATGCGTAACCGGGATCCCGCATCCATGGACTCTGCAGCTTATAGCCCCGGACCTTACTTACCGTGAAAAGCCACCAAGGGACATACTTTATAACGAGTGCGTGAACGCTTACAGGATCATCGGCAGGTCGGCGCTTCGCGATCATGGTGAATTTGACGCGTTAAAGAGCCTTCCAGGAGCCTACATGATTGGAGACAGTCTGGTCGTTGATCCGGCGCTTCCGCGTTTTGTAAGAAAAAAAGGGATAAGACGCTGGTATTGAAGCTCTCAGGTGGCAATTTTGCCTGAGCTGTATTTCAGATATCCGGGTGTACAAATTTAAGGAGATAATCTATGGCAGGCAGGATCCTGATAACCGGCGCGGCAGGCTTCATCGGCATGCACTGCGCAGCGAACGCCCTGAAAAAAGGAAGAGAGATCGTAGGAATTGACAATTTCAACGATTTTACATACCCGGCGTTTATCAAATACGAACGCATCCGGGCGTTAAAGCTAGATGATGTCACGCTACTTTCAAATCAAAAACATGTCAGTATCCCAGGACTTGATTTTCATGTAGTGGACTGCGCTGACGCGGCAACTGTCAGAAGCATGATTGTTGACGGCGGCTTTGACGTGATCCTGCATCTTGCCGGGATGACATCGGTGAGTGCGTCGTCACTCTCGCCTGATGTTTTTTTCGATAATAATCTTCGTGGTTTTTTAAACGTGCTTGAAGGCATAAGGGCTCTTCCGCGGGATCAGCGCCCAAGACTTGTGTTTGCCTCATCTGCCGCCGTATACGGTAACCATGACCGCGCGCTTGTGGAAGACGATCTCAATCTGCTCAAGCCTGAGTCTATCTATGGTTCAAGCAAATGCATGATGGAATGCGTCGCCAGTACCTACGCGAGGCTCTACGGCATTCGCTCCCTCGCCTTACGCCTTTTCAATATCTACGGCCCATACGAGCGTCCGGACACCCTTATAAGTGACGTTATTAGAGCGCTACTTACTGGCACCCCTATGGAACTTTACGATGATGGCAGCTGCGCCAGAGACTATATGTATATAGATGACTGCGTTAAAGCGATCGCAAAGGCCTGTGATGTGTTTCTGCCCGATGGTACTGATTATGATGTAGTTAACATCGGCACCGGAGAAGCGGTCAGCGCTACTGAGATCATAAACACTCTTGAAAAGATAACCTCTACCGAGCTATCTTTCATCTCAGAGCAAAGACCCGGAGGAGAAATAAAGAGCCTTAAAGCCGATCCGGCCAAGTTCAAACGGATCTTTGGGATCAATCCTGAGGTAAAACTGGAGCAGGGGCTCAAAGCGTGTGTTGACCACGTTCTGCACATGCAAAAGGAGTACTTTAAATGACTTATCTGGTCGATTCGCACTGCCATTTAAGTTCGCTTGATTACACCACCAAAGCCTTTAAATCCAAGGACGAGATGTTATCCCGCGCTATCAGCTGCGGGGTAAGCCATTTTCTTTCCATCGCGTGCACCATCGCCGAATACCAGAAAATGGCTGAGATGTTCAGGTCATATCCTAATATCTGGTTTGCCTGCGGGATCCATCCTTTAAACCTGGATAATTGCCCTGACTGGAAGGACGATGATCTCAAGGCGGTTTTAAAAGATCCAAAATGCGTAGCTCTCGGCGAAACCGGGCTTGATTATTTCTATGAGCCCGAAAAACGCAAAGCGCAGATGGATTCCTTCGCAAGACAGCTCGACATCGCGGTCGATCTTAAAAAGCCTGTATGTGTCCACGCAAGAGAAGCTCATAAGGATACGGTTGCGCTCTTGCGCTCTGAGAATGCCCGCGATTGCGGTGGGGTGATCCACTGCTTTACAGACAGCGTTGAAATGGCACGTGAGTGTCTTGACCTTGGGTTTCTGATCTCATTTACCGGGATCTCTACTTTTAAAGCCGCAGAGAATGTACGTGAGGTCTTAAACTATGTGCCAGCTGACCGCATCATGGTTGAGACCGACTGCCCGTACCTCGCGCCGGTTCCTGTAAGAGGCGTTCAGAACGAGCCTGCTTTCACGCGCTATACCTTAAACTTCATCGCAAAGCTAAAGGGCATTTCACAAAAAGCTCTTTGCGACATTACCTCGCGCAATTTCAGTGAGCTCTACAACGTGGAGCTAAAAGTCCCGCCAAAGATTAAATGCGAGTTCTCAGACTATAAAATTGAGAAGATAAAAGACCTGCCTTTCTCATCTTAAAATCAACGATACAGAGAATTCGTGGCCGCGATTATTTTTGTTTTAGCGATCATGAAAAAACTATGCTCGAGAAAGCAATTGAGTTTCTAAAACAGCCACGTTGAGGCTGCCTTAGCGGACAGTGAAGACAACATGCCACGGGATCAGTGACTATACGACGTTTGATAATTGCGAGATCCTGATAAGACTGGTTTAACACTTAAAGACTGTAATTTCACAATTTCCACCTCATCCATCACCGCAATTAACTTTATTTAACCATTCAATATCAGGCTTTTGGCTTTTAGCTAACAGCCAATACCTAGTCTTTCTGGTGAAAATAGATACAAAGAGGAAGACTAAATGGAAGGAAGAAGGATCTTCATAATTCCGGCTCTGGCCGCGGCTTTGGGACTCACAGTATTCTCCGTTCAGGCAAATCCGGATGATCTGAACCAGCTTAAGAATGAAGAGGAAGTTCACCGCATTGTAGTGCTAAGCGATGTTCATTACGGCACCAAGAACCGTGATCCTAAGGAGCGTTCTGAGATCATGGAGCGCAAACGCAATGCCGCCATGGAGATAACCTCATGGAAGGACGCCGATCTCTGCGTTTTCACTGGTGATCTGGTTGAGAAATACGCCACCGCGTCTGAATACAAGCTGGCAAAGCAGTTTACAGATCTCATAAAACTCCCCAAGGCTTTTGTCGCGGGAAACCATGAGGTGGTCTACAGTGAGTTTCCGGAGTCTGACGGCACCGAGCGCAGGGCAGGCCCGATGGAAAGGCTCCTGCATCTACGCCGGTATACTGATTATTTTGGAGATCTCTATTACACCAAAAGACTGGGCGGGTATCTTCTGGTGTTTCTCTCACCTGACAAGACAGACGCGGCAAGAGTGCCGGATAAAAGTGATGAGCCCTACGCAGGTGAACTGTCAGAGCGTGAGCTAGGCTGGCTTTCCATGACACTTGAGCAAAACCGTGACACTCCAACTCTCATCTTCTGCCACACTCCGCTTGAGGGCAGTTTCCTTAAAGATTACCCCGGCAACGGCGAGCGCAACTTCACCCAGCCTTCATTGAAGATCAGAGATCTTCTGGCATCAAATCCCCAGGTAATGTTCTGGGTTTCCGGGCATACCCATACAAGGCCCACCAGCGCGAGCTTCTCAAACCCCGTTAACCGTCAGATTGGAACTGCGGTGGTTGATATCCACAATCCTTCATGGAAGGGCAGTGAGATCTGGACTAATTCAATTTATCTGTACAAAGACAGAGTTGAGGTGCGCACTTACAGCCATAAGGATCACCGTTACCTTGACGCCTACAACCGCTCTTACGCCGTAATGTCTATTAGAGAGCGCGATGTATTGTCTGCTCTCGCCTCAAACTGTCCGCGCGGAAGTTACCGTTCTGATGAGTCCGCGAAGCCAATTCTTATCGCGGGAAATATCGCGCCTGATGGGAAGGTTATGAAGCCCTAACTGATACTTTAGCAAAGCGCGGCGCGAGAAAAGAAAAGCATATGAATGGATCCTGATGAAAGGATCCATTTTTTGCAAGATTTTAAGAGAA
>SFGV01000064.1 GCA_004557545.1 Succinatimonas hippei | reverse complement strand
GATGACCGCCACTCATGTAAGCGAGGATCTGATGGGCGCGGACGTTCCTTCTTTTATAGTCAGATTGTGGGTAAAGCGGCATCCAGAGCTTCAGAGCATCCAGCGGGGAAACTACCGTATTGACGGCACATTAACCTTAAAGCAGATCCTCGCGCTAATGGTAATGGGCAAGACCTCGGAGAAGGCCTACCCGACAATCACAATAATCGAAGGATCTACTCTTAGCGATGTCAAACGCACCTTAAAGCGCTTTTGCGGCAGCTGTGATCAGGTGTACTCGGAGATGAATATTCCTGCTGATTTCATAATCAGCACACTTCATTCCGATCCGACTCTCATCGCGGCCATAGGCGGCGCCGCCTCAAGCCTTGAGGGTCTGCTTCTTCCCGCGACATATCAGATAAAAAGCCCCAGCCGTGTTTCCAGATCCATTGGAGAAGCGCTACGCGATATGGCAAAGCTCATGAAAAAGGAATGGCCGTCACGCTCTGACAGGGTCTATGTGAGAACACCTTATGAGGCGCTGATTGTAGCCTCCATAATCGAGAGGGAGACCGCCATAGACGCTGAAAGACCACAGGTTGCGGCGGTTTTTTACAACCGTATGAGAAAAAATATGCGCCTTCAGACTGATCCTACGGTTATGTACGGGATCTCGCCTGATTTCTCAGGAAGACTTTCCAAAGCGCAGCTTAGAAAAGACACACCCTACAATACCTATACCAGAGAGGGGTTGCCGCCTACCCCCATATCCATGCCATCCAAAAGCTCAATCCTGGCGGCTCTGCATCCTGATGACACACAGGCGCTGTATTTTGTCGCCGCCGATATAGATCCGTCAAACGGGCATGTGTTCACAAGCAATCTTAAGGATCACAACCGCGCGGTGTCGGATTACCGTAAGAAGGTAAGCGACTATAAAAAACAAAAGAGCGCGGCGGCAACTGATGATGACAGTCAGGATAAGAGCGCTAAGGATAGTAAAGAGGACGTTAAAAAAGCTTCAGATAAGCAATCCGATGGCGGGGATGACGCTGCCTCTGAGAGTAAAGACAGCGCAAAGCAGGCAGTGTCTGATAAAGAGGTGAAATCAGGCTCTGACAGCGTGGTGGACGAAAGCAAAACGGCAGATGGTGCGGCCAAAACAGACAGCGCTGACAAGGATGCCGGGGTCAGCTCCAAAAAAGGTGAGGTTGATTTGACTATTTCTGACAGCTCAGAGGCAAAACCACAGTCTGGCACAAACAGCTCTGTCTCAAAGAGCGCCGCGACTGAGAAGGGCTCCGGGGGCACAGCTGACGGTGAGGCAGAAAAGAACGCGAAAACTGACAATAAAGCCTCAAAGACAGGATCAAAGAGCGGGAAAAAAGCGGCTGTCGGCTCGACATCGCGAAAGAACACCGGGGTTAGAAAAAACTCAAAAGCGCGGGTAAAATCATCAAACGCAAAAAAACAGTCCGGGACTTCCTCCAAAAAGCAGTGATTTTTGGAGATCTGAAGGTCATAGTACATTCTTGCGAGGAGACAGAAATGAGCGGGATCTTTATTAGCCTTGAGGGAGGGGAGGGAGCCGGCAAGAGTACCCAGATCCCGGTTTTAAGCGAGTTCCTTAAGGCAAAAGGCTATGACACGCTCTGTCTGAGAGAGCCCGGCGGCACCCCCTGCGCTGAGAAAATGCGCGAGATCTTAAAGGAAAAGCGCTCTGACGATAAGCTTTGCGACAGCGCCGAGCTTTTACTGATGTACGCCTCCCGCGCCCAGCTTACGCGTACGGTGATCATACCGGCGCTGAAGGCGGGAAAGGCTGTGCTTTGCGATCGCTATGATCTCTCAACCATAGCCTATCAGGGAGGCGGTCGCGGGATCTCCATGGATGAGATCCGCGCGGTACGAAAAGTCGCCATCGGAGATTTCAAGCCCGATCTCACGCTGCTGTTTGATCTTGATGTAGACACCGGAATGGAACGCGCCAGGGCGCGCGGGAGTGCCGACCGCTTTGAGAGCCTGGGAACGGATTTTTTTGAGAGAGTGCGCGGGACTTTTCTCTCAGAGCAGAAGGCTGATCCTGAGAGGATCAGAATCATTGACGCCTCGCTGCCCAGAGACAAGGTAAGCGCGATGGCAGAGGAAATTATTTGCAAGAGATTTGGGCTTAGATGAATTTCGCTCTCTATCCATGGCTCAAGGAGCCCTTTGAGACTTTCGTTTCGGCGCTGTCTGGGAACAGGCTGCCGGGCTCAGTGATTTTCTCATGCCCAAATGGTCTTGGCGGTCCGTCACTCGCCTTCGCCGCGGCCAGGGCGGCGCTTTGCCTTGATCATAAAGACGGCAGCGCGTGCGCGTGCAGATCCTGCGAGCTTATGAACGCGGGAACCCATCCTGATTATCTGAGGGTAAGGGCAAGTGACGCGGCCATGGCTCATGACGGGCTTGACCTTACCCACTCGCCTTTTGATAGCGATGATGAGGACGTTTCGCCATCCAGAGTTGTGCGCATAGACGCGCTCAGGCAGATGAGCTCATTTTTAAATGAGTCAGCCTCGCTTGGGCGGGGTAAATGTGCGGTGATCTCAGAGGCGCAGCTTATGCGTCAGGACGCGGCCAGCGCGGTGTTAAAGACATTTGAGGAACCGCCTCAGAACACTCTCATAATCATGATGGCGACCAGTCTTGATCTGATGCTCCCTACCATACTCTCAAGAGCTTTTAAGATTCAGGTTCACGTGCCGGCAAAGGAGCAGGGGGTCGCTTTTATACGCCAGAGTCTTGGCAACTGCCCTGATGAACAGGCATCTCTGGCGCTGTGTCTTGCCGGTGGTGCGCCACTGGGCGCGCTTGATCTTTTAAAAGGTGATGAAGGTACATCGCAAATTGCCGGGGTTTTAGCGGCATTAAGCGCGTTCGCGCAGGCCCTTGACGCTCACGGAGCGGCTGATGGGGCGGTAAACGCGCTTTTGAAGCTAAGCCCTGATCTCATGGTACGGGTACTCTCAGAGTTTGTGCTTGAGGATCTAAAATACAAGGCCGGAGTGAGGATAGAGCGTTTGCCGCTGCTGGCGCTTTTACCCTGTCAGAAGACTGCGCTGTTAAGCGCCGACCACCTTATGAACGCCTACAGAACTCTACAGACGTTCCGGGGCGGAACGGATCTTATGCCGCCGCGCGCACCCGCGGCCATGATGCGCGCGTGGGTGAATGCCCTTAAAGGTAAGGATGTCATATGATTCTCAACCGCTACATTTTCCGTGAGATTTTAAAATCACAGATCATAACGCTCGTAGTGCTGCTGCTGGTATTCCTCTGCCAGAGTTACGTGCGCTATCTGGCTCGCGCGACATCAGGTGAGATGCAGATGGAGATCATAAACCGCATGGTTTTGTACTCCATTCCCTCAATCGCCTATCTGATGCTTCCGCTCTCGCTCTTTGTCGCGGTACTCATAGCCATAGGGCGCATCTCATCTGATTCTGAGATGGTGGTTATGCGCTCGGTAGGCTATTCGGTTGGCAATATCATGACTATCGCGCTCTCCCTTGCCTTCATCACCTCAGTTATATGCGCTATAAACGGACTGTATCTTATGCCCGCTTCGGCCGCGGCCCAGCAGGAGCTGACGCGTCAGGCCCAGAACGATCCCCAGTACCTTCCTATAGACAGCGGGCGCTTTGTAAGTTTCAACTCAAACGGCAATGAGCATGTGATCTTTATTGAAGAGGTGAAAGGCGGAAACGGCGACAAACGCAAGCTTGGCAATATCTACGTCATGACCAATACCTTTTATGGCGCGGGCAGGGCGATGTCAACCGCCAGGCATGGCCACATGACTACTGACGAGAACGGGTTTAAGTGGCTAAACCTTGAAGACGGCTACCGTTATGAAGGTCCGCTCGCGCCTTACGGGCGTTACCGCGTCGCCGGCTTTAAGACCATGCGGATGCCCGCGGGAATAAGTCAGGACTCATCAGGATCGCGCGATGAGATCCAGGAGATCTCAAGCTCTGAGCTGTTAATGTCATCAGACCGCGGCTACAGACTTGAGCTGCAATGGCGCATCGCGCCTGCTATCGCGGTCTTCGTGCTGACCATGCTGGCAGTTCCGCTTGCCATGGTAAATCCACGTCAGGGCAGGTTCTCAAGACTCTGGCAGGCCGTATTGCTCTATGTGGCCTATTACATGTTGCTCTTATCCTTCCGCAACATGATTAACGCCGGGAGAATGTGGGTTTTTCCGGGGCTCTATCTGGTGCCGGTGGTCTTCGCGCTGGTGGTCGCGCTGCCCTTCAACTTAAAGCGGATCCTGAAAAAACGCATCAGTCCGAGGGCGTGAGAGTGTATAAAGCGCTCTTAATAATCTAACCGTAAAAAAAAGACCGCGCGACGCGCGGTCTTTTGGTGGAGGAGAAGTGAAAAGCTATTTGTATTTGCTGGCTTTGATGCTTTTGCCAAGTTGCTCTGAGAGCGCGTTTATCTGCTCTTTTAGGGAGCCCAGCGAGGCTGCGTTGTCTTTATCAAAGCCCATGGCGCAGGCCATTTCGACCGGTACATCAAGAGCGTGATTGCGTAACTTAAGGCCGTCTTCAGTCAGTTCCAGCGCCAGCACCCTGGCGTCTTTTTCAAGGCGGCTTTTAGTCAGAAGCCCTCTCTGGCAGAGTTTTCTGATAAGGGGGCTTAAAGTACCCGAATCTAGATCCAGCAGCTCGCATAGCTCTTTTTCCCTAATCTTGCGTCTCTCCCACAACACCATCATCACCAGATACTGGGTATAAGTGAGCGACAGACTCTTCAGAAGTGGCGCGTAAGCCCTGATGATCCTGCGCGCGCATCTGTACATGGGAAAGCACAGCTGATTTGAAAGAAGCAACCGGTCTTCTGGATTCATGCGATTTGATCCTTAAAGCAGTTTCTCAATTGCAGAGGCGATGTCCTCAGGCACGGTGGTAGGTTCAAAACGCGCCACGACATTTCCCTTGCGGTCTACTAGGAATTTGGTGAAGTTCCATTTTATCGAATCACCCTCCATATATTCAGGGCAGTTCTCCTTTATGAAATCGGTCAGGATCTTGGCGGCTGGGTGCTTCATGTCAAAGCCCTTGAAGCCCTGTACCGAGGTCAGGTACTTGTAAAGGGGCTGAGCATTCTCGCCGCGCACGTCACCCTTTTCAAAAAGCTGGAAGGTCACGCCGTAGTTGACCTTGCAGAACTCGCTGATCTCACCGGCGTTGCCCGGCTCCTGATGGGCAAACTGGTTTGATGGGAAGCCTAAGATCTCAAGTCCCTGATCCTTGTATTTCTTGTAGAGCGCCTCAAGACCTTCGTACTGAGGGGTAAAACCGCACTTGGAAGCTGTATTGACGATGAGCAGCACCTTGCCCTTGTAGGATGAGAGTGAAACTTCCTTGCCCTGAAGGGTCTTGACGGTGAAGTCGTATACTGATGCCATTTGCAAACTCCTTTTCAGATAGATTTGATGTGATTTAATTGTATGCAATAGATCAATAATCTGAAATCAAAATGAGAGATTGTCTCAATTGCGTCTTAAAAAATAATCCACAAGCCTTATAAAGCCCCGATCAGAGAATGCATTAAAATTGTTGAAAACAATGAATAAAGGTAAGAATCATGAGTGAGAGGATCCTGATTGTGGATGATGAGGACGCGCTGAGGGAGAACGTGTCCGAGTTTTTGCGTCTTAAAGGCTATGAATGTGAGACCGCCAGTGACGGCCTGAGCGCGCTGGCCGCGCTTGAGGACGGGTCCTTCCACCTGTGCGTGCTTGATGTCGGGCTTCCGGATCTTGATGGCTTTGAGATCTGCAAAAGAATAAGAGATCGGGGGCTTGATCTCGGGGTGCTTATGCTCACCGCCCGCGACGAGGTTGACGACAGGGTAAAGGGGCTTGAAAGCGGGGCTGATGATTATCTTATAAAGCCTTTTTCGCTAAAGGAGCTTTCAGCCAGGATCAAAGCGCTGCTACGCCGCTCCGGAGCGGGGGTCACCGGGGTTATCAGATCAGGTCCGGTGACGCTTGATCTTGGGGCATATACCGCGACCAGGGACGGCAATGTCATAGCTCTGACACCTACTCAGTTTAAGATCCTTAAAATCCTGATGAAGCGTTCCCCCGCGGTGGTATCCCGCTCAAGTCTCGAGCGGGAGATCTGGGGAGATGAGATCCCGGATTCTGACAGCCTGAGAAGCGCGATGTGGGGGCTTAGAAATGTTCTTGACAAACCTTATGACAAAAAACTTATCAGAACCAAACCGGGCTTTGGCTGGTGGTTTTGCGCCGGTGGGGTGTGACCTGTGGAAAATAAAGTAAAACGGCTTATCGGAACCAGAACCAGCATCCTCTTAAGCTCAGGGATCATCCTGGGCGTGGTGATTTTTACCTGTGTGGTTGTGATGCTCAGGGAGGTGCCGGTAATAGAGCGTAGTCTGCTGTCAAGTGAGCTTTACTATGAGCTTGAGAACGCGATCTCAAACGGGCCGCGCGCTGACGGCGAGCGCACGGGCTTTGCCAATCCTGATCAGAAATTCTTTACCGATGATCCAAGATTTCCCGAGCAGATATCCGGGATCCCCGGGCGCTACCATGGATTTGAGAGCGGCTACTCGGAGTATGAGGGGACTGAGAACTCGTATTATGTTTATATCATCGACAAGAACGATCACCGCTATGTCATACAAAGCGATCAGACCGAGTTTGAGGAGATGGAGAAGGCATACGGCATAACCGTCATTGGTATAGCGGCGCTTATGTATGTGCTCTCTCTCTCGCTTATCGCCTGGAGGGTGACCGCGGCTTTAAGACCAGCAAGACTCGCTGCAAACGCGATTTCACGGTTTATTGAAAAAGGCGGCAGCGGCAGTCTCAAGGTAAAGGTACCTGATGATGAGATAGGTTATCTCGCGCTTACCTGTGACAGAGCCTGCCGTCATGTCTTCAGACTGCTTGAGAAGGAGCGTTTCTTCTCATCGGATTTGTCACACGAGCTGCGTACCAGGATCGCCGTGATAAGCTCAGGCTGTGAGCTTTTAAAAGAAGGCGATCTTACTTTGGAGCAGAAAAACAAGCTTGAGAGCATTCAGACGGCCTGCGAGAGGATAACAAGTCTTGTAAAGGTATTGCTCGCGCTTGCAAGAGACGGCGGGCGTGAGAGCGCTGATGACGAGATGGTAACGCTCAGGGAGGTTGCCTTAAGGGTAATTGAGAGCGAAAAGGCAAAAGCCGAGGCGCGGGATCTTACGCTTGAGCTTAAAGGCGAGGGCAAAGACGAAGCTTATCCGTTCTCGCTTTTGTTTACGGTTATGGACAATCTGGTCTCAAACGCGCTGCGCTATACGGAAAAAGGCGGAGTGACGATTGAGATCTCGGGCAGAGGCTTTAGCGTGAAAGACAGCGGACGTGGTATGTCTGATGAAGAGCAGGCGAGAGTTTTTGAGCCCTTCTACCGCGGAAAGACAAGCCAGGGGCACGGGATCGGTCTTTCGCTTGTAAAGAGGATCTGCGATGACCGCGGATGGGAGATCTCTCTTGAGAGCAATAGCGGTAAAGGATCGCGCTTTACCGTGACTCTTGGTAAAGAGCTCTGAGCATTTAAGGTTACGCAGAAATGCCGCAGCGCTTCCGGACGTTGCGGCATTGTTTGCGACAGGCTGCCACCGGCAGTCTAGTTTCCGGAAGTCTTTTCACATCCCGACAAAAGATCTAGCGCCGGATCGTAGGTTCTTGAGCTTACGGCGTTGAGATCAAGCAGGGTGTGGTAAATGTTGTCATGCGAGACGGCGGACGCGGTGCGTTTTAAAAGGCAGCTTCTATCAAGACCGGTACGCTTTACGTAGCCATCTGAAAACCACATGATCATCGGCACCTTTTTCTGAACCGCCGGAGCGATGGCGTAGGGCGCCCCGTGCAGGAAGAAGCCGTCATCTCCAAGCGATTCCCCGTGATCTGAGAAATACACTAAAACGGTATCAAGATCATTGCGCGCCTTGAGTGCGTCTATGATCCCGCCAAGAACGCTGTCGGTATAGAAGATGGTGTTGTCATAGGCGTTTCGAAGCTCGCTTAGCTGACACTGCCTGAGATCATTTTTGCGGCATACCGGTCCCCAGTGCTGGAATGATGGCGGATATCTGTCGGCATAGGCAGGTCCATGGCTTCCCATCATGTGCAGATAAAGCGCGGTAGGCCCTCTTACATCCTGAAGCTTGTCCCTGACAGCGCGAACCAGCGCCATGTCCGGGCATACCCCTGCCGGGCAGACAGCTTTTGAGATCTTATCCGGAAGAACCTGCGAGAGCGGTTTCTCATCGATCCCGGCCGCGGCGTCCTTGCTTCCGGCCTGATTGTCTATCCAGAGAGATTTGACTCCGGCGCGGGAGAGGAGCGATGGCAGCTGCTCCATCGCCAGGGCTTTTTTCTTGTCATAGGAAGTTCTTGGCAGGAGACTGAAGACACAGGGAACGGAGACGGCGGTAGAGGTGCCGCAGGATGAGACATCGGTGAAATTTATAACATCGCGTTTTGAAAGCTCCGGGGTGGTGTCACGCGAATATCCGGAGAGCCCCCAGTTTTTCGCGCGGGCGGTCTCGCCTACCACCGTCACCACGACCACCGGCCTGCCCTCAAGCCTTTTCTTACTTAAAACCGGGGCTTTGTCGATGATTTCACGTCTGACATTATTTGCTGAGGCGTCCTGTGTCAGGGTCCTGATTGATGAGGAAACCACGTTTGACGGAGTTATGAAATAGCGCGCGTCATGGTGCTCGCGCATATAGATAGCGATGCCTGAAAAATCCGTGAAAAGGGCGGATGCGGATGACACCAGGCAGACCAGCGCGAGCAATAACATATAAAAACGGGGTCTGATTGCCGCTTTGGCCCTGATCAATCTGGTAAAGAGAGGAGTTTGAATAACCAGAATGCCAAGAAAGTCCGCGGCAAGCGGCAGTGTCATGAGATCGAGCGCCTCAGAGGTATTGGTCTGTATGGCGTTTTCTATCATCTCAGGGGTCATCGCCGCGTGATAGCGTGATGAGAAGGCAAAGGCTGTCGCGGCGGCAATCCCCAGCAGCGTGATCAGGATGCCTGAGATAACCGATGGCAGAAGCGCTGAAATGAAAAGCAGTAAGGCGGTATGGGCAAATACCAGACACAAAACTGTCGCCAGAGCAAAGCACGCGAGCTCCGCAGGATTATCTGAAAGCGGGCTTAATGACATTTGCCAGAAGGGCAGTGAGGCTGCGGTACACCACCATAGCGCAAGCAGGAATATCCACCACGCGTAGCGGACAGCGCCTGGCTTTCGCGCGGAAGGATCTCCGCAAAGCATGAATATGAGAAAGCTTTTGAGCTTTGAGCCGGAGGGATCCGCTAAAGCGGTATGTGACAGGGAGGCGCCGGAGGATCTGGCTTTAAAAGAAAGCTTCATAACATCAGCCCTCATCTGAGGATTTGACGACACCGGCGGCCGCGGCGCGCTTTAAGGGGCCTGACATTATGAAAAAGCACAAGGCGTAGTCAAAGGTCATCGCGGCGATGATGTGGCTTGGGAAGTGCGCGCCGCGGGCCATCTGCAGCACTCCGCCTAAAAGTCCAAGCGCGGTAATAAGAGTGAAAGACAGAATAATTACTCTTTTGCTTTTACCCCGCAGGCACAGATAAAAGCACCAGGCGTATACGCTGAAGATCCCCCCGCTGTAGCCGCTTGGCCAGCAGTGACCGCTGAAATTGCCTTGAAGCATTTCATAAAGAGGCACCGAATGCTCGGCGTTGCCGCCGTAGATCTTAAGATCCCATGGGCAGTTCATGCCGGTCAGCTTCTTTAACAGACCTACAAGAACTATTGAAAGAAGCATGGCAAGCAGGGCGTACAGCGCGGCTTTTCTTGGGGAAATAGTGTTAACTTTCACGACATTCCGGGGAAAAAGCGCCACGCGCAGGAACCACAGCGCCGCGAGAGCAGGCGGGACCTTGCCCGCGTAATTGTGCAAAAGCTCAACTACGCCGTTACCGCGCAGGATAAAGCCTGAGCTGCCATAAAACGGCATAGTCAGCAGATCATCAAGACCGTGAAGCGGCACAGAGGCGAGAAATACAGTGACAAGCGCGCACCATATGGCGGCGCGTTTTAACAGCAGGTAAGAGCTTGATGATAAACAGGTCATTGCCATGTCCTTTTTTTGAGGGCATGGTAATAGCAGGTCTGTCATGACCGCGTCATGACGGCGTCAAAAACGCGTCAAAGTCAAAAAAAGCTTAGCTCCAGTAAAGAAAGCAAAAAAATCAGAAGGATTTGACTGACAGGTGGTGTTTCAACGCGGTTGTACTCCGGACAGAGAGCGCGATCGTCCCTGTCGAATTAGAACTCGTTATATTTTTTGCAGTTTGAAAACACATTGCAGTTTGAAAACACACCTGAACTAAAGTGTTCCTGACGCTACTTAAGTCTCTTGACAGCCACTACGCATTTCTTTCCATAGAAGACCAGCCCCACGGCTGTCACGTTAAAGGTCTCATCCTGATCTATAAATTCCTGAGCGTAGTTTTTAGTTTCTATCTGCTCTATGGCCTTTTGCGCGTAAGCTTTGGCCTGTGTCAGGTTATTAGCGACTTTGATCTCAATTACCATAGCGCTCAGTTCATTGTCATAGCTGAACTTTATATCAGCGTAGCCTTCTTCCGCCTCGTCCTCCACTTTAAGATCGCCAAGCTTGTCACCAAAGCTTGAGAGCATTCCGGCCATAAAGCCTTCATAGAAGTTCTCAGGGGCGCTTTTGTTAGCGTAGACCCGAAGTGAAATAAAAGTCTTCAGTCTATTCCCGATAAGACGCTGGGCTGTAATGGCGTCACCC
>SFGV01000063.1 GCA_004557545.1 Succinatimonas hippei | reverse complement strand
CTGCGGGAACCTCCTTTGCGTCAACGCCTGTGTGTGCTATACACCGCTCCTTAGTATAGCACAGCTTCCTCTCAAAAAGCAAACTTAAATCGGCGTTTAGAAGTGCGAGTTGCTAAATAAAATGGGGGCTCCGATACCGGAACCGTATCTTCATACGGTGAGGATTCGGAGCCCCCATTTTATGACGCAAATCGTGCTTATAAACGCCGATTTATGATGCTAGATTTCAAAAACCTTGAGCTTTTCTTCGCTTTCAGGGCGGCCCAGAAGGCTTCCCGCGACAAAGGCAGCGATCGCGATAACCAGCGTCGGCACGATGGCGGTCGTACCGGCGATACTCGTCTTTGTGATGTTGAACCAGAAGAAGGCCGCCGCGCCGCAGATCATCGACAAAATGGCGCCCGTGGAATTGGCCCGCTTCCAGTAGAGGCCAAAGAGCGTCGGGCAGAAGAATACCGCCTCGAGGCCGCCGAAGGCGAAGAGGTTTATCCATACGAGCAAAGAGGGCGGCTTCATCGCCGCGAAAAATACCAGCACGCCGACGACCGCTGTCACCACAAGGCTCATGCCGCGTACCTTCTTCGGCGACAGACGGCTCTCGTCGTTCTTCACGATATAGTGGAAATAAAGATCCTTTACGATGGCCGCCGAACACATGATCAGCATCGAGTCCACCGTCGACATGATCGCGGCGAGCGGTCCCGCGATAAATATCCCCGCCCAGAATGGTGACATCAGGCGTACCGTAAGCGTGGGCACGGCAAGGTCGCCAACCGTGATATCAGGAATTACGGCGCGGCCCATCGCACCGACAAGATGCATCGCCAGCATCGTGAAGCCGACTACGAAGGTCCCGATGATCATCGCGTTGTGCATCGAACGCGAATCCTTATAGCCTAGACATTTCTGCGTCGTCTGCGGCAGTCCTAGGATACCGATGCCAACGAGCACCCAAAAGGAGAGTATGAAGGGCTTAGGGATCGCGTTGCCGCCGCCTGTGGGAGTCAGAAGCTGGGGGTCTATTGAATATAGCGTCTGCATGATACTCTCCACACCGCCGCCGGCGGTGATGACCGCGTAGAGGATCGCAAGCGAGGCGAAAAGCATCATCACTCCCTGGATCGTATCGGTCAGCACTACGGCGCGGAAGCCGCCGACCGTCGTATAAATGACCACAGTAAGTCCAAAAATCAGCAGCCCCGTCTGGTAGGAATACCCCGTGACGGACTCAAAGAGTCTCGCGCCGCCGATAAACTGCGCCAGCATCGAGGCCATGAAAAATACCAGAAGAGACAGAGATGCGAGGATCACCACGAGGTCGCTGCCATAGCGGGCGCGGATAAAATCCGTTATAGTCACCGCGTTCGTGCGCCGCGCGATGAGCGCGAAACGTTTGCCCAGCACGCCGAGTGTAAGAAAGGCCGTAGGCACCTGGATCATTGAGAGAAGTATCCATCCAAGACCGACGTTATAGGCGACGCCGGGGCCGCCGACAAAGCTGCTGGCACTCGTATATGTCGTGATTATCGCCATTGCGAGTACAAAACCGCCCATCGAACGGCTGCCGATAAAATATTCCTCCATAAACCCCTTGGTGTCGCTCCGCTTACCGGCTGCGCGGCTGCCCCATAGCGCGATCCCCATAATCAGGATAAAGTACAGGATCAGCGGCACGATCATCCCCATATGGTCAACCATCTTTTCTTACCCCATCTCTCTCTTCATCAAGCGGCAATTCCTTAAAAAAGAGCCGGATCACGATCCACAGGATAAAAGATATTCCCACATAGCCCGCGATACAGCTGTAAAAAAACCATTCAGGAAAGCCGAATACATAGCGGTACTGCGACGGGTCGTCGCCAAAACCGTATGCGGTCATATACCACCAAAAGAAAAACAACAGGTAAAGACCGATGATGATAAAGGTCTCCCGCTTAGTCGTCTGTAAAAATTTTTTTGAAGCCACGTTTCTGCCCTCCATTTTGTTAACTTTAGAAGTTTATGGCATATAAGTATAGTACAATTACAGAATATCAACAACATATGTCAGGGATTATACGGCAAAAAACATATTTTATCGAGATTGAGCTTGAAAAGTTATAAAAATCGAGTATAATGCTCTATGTCCTTCAGATGCGGGGAGGGGTGGCCGAGTGGTCGAAGGCGGGCGACTCGAAATCGTCTTAGCGGTGCTGAGCCGCTACGTGGGTTCAAATCCCACCCTCTCCGCCAGCAGATATCGTGTCCTGTAAACTTTGAGTTTTCAGGACTTTTTTATTTTTAATCGCTGTACAGCGTACAGGCAGGATGCCCTTACGGTAAATAAGGCTCGAAGAGGCGCGGCGTCTTATTTTCTGGCGTCGAGAAATATTATCGCCGCGGACATTACGGCGGCAAGCCCCGAGACCGAGAGCACGAGCCAGGCGACGACCCCGGGCCGCCAGTCCAGCAGCCAGGCGTAAAACACCGAGGATACAAATATAACGAGCACAAGATAATGCAAAATTTTTGAATTCACAGATTCACTTCCCTCTGCCGCACCAACGGCAGGAAATATAATGCGTACACTACAACTGTCTATGGCAGAAATTTTTTCTCAAAGTCATCCAGCGGCATCGGCTTGGCGTAGTAGAATCCCTGTGCGGCGATACATCCCATCCCGATCAGCATCTCCGCCTGTTCCTTCGTCTCAACGCCTTCGCAAATTACATCGATGCCCAGTTCTTTCGCCATAGAGATTATCCCCTGGACAATAATTCTTCCGCGCCTCTCATGGCAGCTGTCGGAGATGAGGCTCCGGTCAAGTTTGATCGTATCGGCGGAGAGCTGCTGCAGAACGCTGAGCGACGAATAACCTGAGCCAAAATCATCTATGGAAAGGAGGAATCCCAGTTTTTTCAGCAGATCACGATGGCTCAGCATCTGCCCGACATTCTCCATAAGAATATTTTCCGTGATCTCCACCTCAAGATATTCATGCGGAACACCGTATCTGTCCGCGATCTCAGCGAGGGTATAGGGAAAATTCCGGTCTTCAAAATGCAGCCTTGAAAAGTTGGACGACACGGGAAAGAGGCGTACCCCCCTGTCCATCCACCGCCTTATCGTTTTACAGACCTGTTCATAGATATAGAGGTCGATCTCAATAATAAAGCCGTTGCTCTCAAAAAACGGGATAAAATCACCGGGAGAAATCGGCCCCTCATCGCGGCGGAGCCAACGCACGAGCGCCTCGGCCCCCACTGTCTCCCCCGTGCGCATATCGGTCTTTTGCTGAAAATAGGGCACAAACTCGCCGTTTTGCAGGGCCGGCGCCATTATATCGGCCAGATGTCTGCGCCGAAGCTCCTCTTGGCGCATTTTTTCGTCATACCGCAGGGTCACACTCTTACCCGTGTTCTTGCCGTTTATCCTCGCATAGTTGGCAAAGTCCATAAGCAGAGAGACGTCGGGGCTGTCTCCGCGCTGTGTGACATAGACGCCAAAGGTGAGACAGATGGAATATGATTTCTTCATCGCCGCCACCGCGGCGCCCATCTGTTTCGCGATGAGATTCGTCCGCGACAGCAGCCCGTCCCAATCGCTGTAATGCAGGAGAAGTACGAATTGGTCTGCGGATACCCTCGCGCAGCACTCGTCGGGAGAGGTGTTTTCTTTGAGCGTCCGCGCCGCCAGTTTCAGTATCTCGTCGCCCTCCTTGAAACCAAAGCTGTCGTTGATCGTCTTAAACTGATTGATATCCATGTATACGAGAGCCAAGGGATCATCCCCGGCCTCCTTAAGCATCTTCTCCGCATCCAGACGGAATTTATTAAGATTGAATATCCCCGTAACGCCGTCTACGTATAGCAGCGCGTGGAAGCGTCTGTTATTCGCGGCGTTCGTGACAGCTATGTAGCCCAGGACCCCGATAATGACAAGAAAGACAACGCTCGTCACGCCGGCCGCCGCCAACGGATATTCGCTGACGATCCGCCGCAGAGTCACCGGTCTTGAGATGACGGAATTATCAAGGATTATTGAATCCATCTGCTCACGGGAAATATACTGAATACATTTATCCAATATGGAGAAAACGCGGGGATCGGCGCTTTTAGAAACCCCGATGCTGAGATCGTCATAATAGTTGCTCAGCACAGCCATATTGAAGTTTTCATATTTTCGTTCCGACAGCAGGTAATTCGCAACATAGGTGTTCGTATATGTGACATCGGCCCTTTTTTTCGCGACAGCGTCAAAGCAGTCGCTGATCGAGGGATAATAGAGCACCTCAGCCTGTGGATTATCTTCCGCTATCTTTTGAGAAAAGTAGCAGCCCTCCGGCAGAGCAATACGCTTACGGACGGAGACGCCGCTTACGCTGACGGAGACAAATGGCGCGCGTAAATAATAGACGGTGGTGTTAACATGTTTTCTTTCCGCCCACAGGTAATCATTCGCCACACCGCAAATAATATCCGCGCTGCCGCCGTCGACCATATTCCATGATTCATTACGGTTATGGACCGGCAAAAATTCAAATGTCAAACCGGAATAGGCCGCGATAACACGGAACATATCGGCTACGATACCTTTAAATTCTCCGGTTTTTGGGTCAGTATATTCCAAAGGGGCCTCAGTGTAATTATAAGCGGCCCTTAAAGTCGGCGCTTTAGGGATATAATCCATCTCTTCCCTGGTAAATACCGGCCGCTGCAAAGCGTTGACGGCGAAGTACTTTTCAAAAAGCCTCTGCTCGTAGTATGGATCACGCAGCTTTATCGTGGTCATCGCTTCGTCAAGGGTACGGGCCAGCCTCTCCCTGTCTTTCGCCACGGCGAAATACAGCGGCTGCGGGGCAAACTGCGCCACGCTGCGAAAAACACTGTTCTTTCCAAGATGGGATATGGCGACGCCGTCAAGTTCGCCGCGGTCAAGGGCGGACAAAAGATCTGCGGTCTCCCTATAGGGGACGATCGTGACGGAAAAACCGTTTTTGCGGCAGTACTCCTTAAAATACTCGGCGTCCAGACCATCTTTTATCACGCCTACGCGCATGCCGTTAAACGACGAGAAATCTTCATAATCGTACCGCATATCATCTACGCGTACATTCAGCGTAGAATAGATACTGCACATCGGCCTCTGTGAAAAAAGAAATCTTTTAGCCCTCTCGTCGTTGTAATAGACCGCGGGGAGAATATCGATCTCTCCTCTTTCGAGCATATTAAGGGTATTTTCCCAGCTTTTGCCGTCAACAACCTCATACTTCCAGCCGGCATACTTGGTGATTTTTTGAAAATACTCGAAGTTGAAACCGACATACTCGCCGCTCTTGTTCCGGCTCATATAATCGCCGTCTTCATAAAAGCCTATCTTTACCGCCTCACCCTGCCCGTTAGCGGCTGCAATATGCGCATTCAGCACGAGAAAAAAGACGATATAAATAAGTAAACAGGCACCTCTTTTGCAGATATCTATAATCGTCCACTCCCAGAGAATAAAGCTTAAAACGCCTGCAAAACCCGGCCTTACAGCCCCAGCGGCACGGGCAAAGACTTTAGTTTATCCAATAAACAGTTTACCATAATATAGTTATGAAAGATATCTGAAAAAGCAAATCAACGACGCCGTTTCATACCTGCCGTTCATGAAAACCGATTGGCCTCTTCGTTTACATAAGTGCCATGCTCCGCGAACGGAGGATAACCCATTAGTAATTTCGGTTTTATTAGAACAGTGATAAAAGACCGCATATGGACATTTTGAATGGCTGATGAACGAAGCCCATATCGAAAAATATACCGGACACAATACACGCGCCCCTACGTCAGGGTACGACACAAAATTTTATAGGCATTTTTTCAAAATTACCTGTCTTTATCCGGCCATGGTTACGACTAAAATACCGCCTCTCTTCCGACGGCATTTTCTTTTATATATTGAAACTTTGAAAATCCTCAAAGTTTTGAGAATCCCGCAACCCGCTCAACCGGCACCGTAAAGGCGATCGCCCTCGCCTCTGTGGAGGGACCGGCCTTGTCAATGATTGCGTCGATAATGGCTTCCTTGCCCTCACTGCTGGTGACAAGGTAGATCATCTCTTTTTCCGCCGCAATAGTAAGGCCGAAAAATTTGGCGCCAAAGCGGGCTCCGGTGCCCTTAGCGTGGATGACGGTACCGCCGCGCGCTCCGGCCTCACGCGCCGCATCCATAACCATATCGACGTAGCCCCTTTCGGCAATCGCGACAATCAGCGAATACTGCATATCTTCCACCCTCTTCTTAAATTCGTCGTCTATCAAACCTTCCGGCAGACATTGCGCGTTAGATACTCCGGAGACACCGTCCACGGGGAGCATCAGGGCCACACCAGCATTCGGCGCGTCTATCCGCATCTCCGACACAAGCCCATCAAGAAGCCTGTTGGCAGCCTCCGAACCGCACAGACAGCAGATGATCTGCATCTCCTTTTTCTCCAGCCCCCACAGATGGAGCGCCTTCTTCTGCGCCGTTCCCTCGCAGAGATAGCTGAATACAAGGTTGGCGCCATGTTTATGAAAAAAATCTATGTAGCTGTCACTCAACTCGCGCTGAACGACCGTAATCACGAAACTAACTCCGTTCATAACCGCTCCCCTCCGAACCTGTAGGTTTAAGCAAATCCATCATAGGCAAGGCTCATTTTTCTTCATCGCCGAGACGCCGCGCATATACAGCAGTCCCAAAAGCTGAATGGTGATCAGCGGCGTCATTGCCACCATCGCCACCACACCAAATGCATCCTGTGTAATATTACCGCCGACCGCCGAACAAAGCCCCATCGCCAGCGGCAGCAGGAAGGTCGCCGTCATCGCCCCGGAAGCCACCCCGCCGGAGTCGAAGGCGATCGCCGTAAAGATAGGTGGAACTATGAAACTCAGCGCCAACGCTATCGCATATCCGGGAACGATGAGCCACATCAGCGGCAGCCCCGTCAGGATACGCATCATCGCGAGCCCAACAGAGATAGAGACGCCGATCGAGAGGCTGACGCTCATCGCCTTTTTGGGAATCGCGCCGGCCGTTATCTCCACCACCTGCTTATTCAGCACGTGGACGGCAGGCTCGGCCATGACGATAAAGTAACCGATCACCATACCGATGGGGACGATCACCCAGTTGTTCTCCAGTCCTCCGATCAGCTGCCCGATATAATTGCCAACGGGCAGAAAGCCGACATTCACGCCGGTAAGAAAGAGAACCAATCCAAGATAAGTATACAGGATACCGACCGTGATCTGGATAATTTCCGTTCCATAGAGCCTTAGCTTAAAGATTTGGAAGGCGAGGAAAAAGAGGACGATCGGCAGTACGGAAAGGGCGATCTCATAAAAGAAGCGCGGGAATTCAACGGCAAAGAGATGCCAAAGCTCCTGAGAATTTTCAATATCAGGCACTACCACCGGCGTATATTCGCTGCCACCTCCGGGATAGAGAAGGCCAAGTATCAGAACCGCAAGTATCGGGCCGATGGAGCCGATGGCCACAAGACCAAAGCTGTCGTTCTGCGCGCTGCTGTCGCTGCGGGAGGCAGCCACGCCAACGCCGAGCGCCATGATAAAAGGTACAGTCATCGGCCCGGTGGTGACGCCTCCTGAGTCAAAGGCGACCCCGATATAATCCACAGGTATAAAAAAGCCCAGAATAATGATAAGCGCGTAAGAGACGATCAGAACATTCCGCAGCGGTACCCCTAGGAATATACGCAGCATCGCCAGCATCAGGAATACGCCGACGCCGGCTGCCACCGCCCCGATAATGGCCGCGTTAGGGATATTGGGGACCTGCCCCGCAAGGACCTGAAGATCCGGCTCCGAAACAGTGATAAAGCTGCCGACAAGAAAGCTGATCAGCAGGATGAACCACAGGCTCCTCGTTCGTGTAACGGCCGAACCGATATGCTCGCCAATCGGCGTCATCGCGATATCGGCCCCCAGCGTAAAGAGCCCCATTCCAATGACAAGGAGGATCGAACCAAAGACAAAGGCCAGCAGCGCACCGACGGGCACAGGCACAAGCGCGAAACAGACGGCGAAGACTATCGCCGCAATCGGCAGGACCGATTTCAAAGCCTCTTCCATTTTTGAAAAGAGGATAGTGTTGCTCAGTCCAAATTTTTTCAGCATTCTCTGTGACAGAGCCGGAGACACCGTCCGGTCCAACAGGCCATCGACTCGCTCTCCTTTCGTTGGAATCATCAGGAGCTGCTCGGCTCCGCCGCGCCGCCGCAAGAATCAGCGGAGAACAAGCGAAACGAAAAACACCTTTAACTGAGTATAACATATCGTAAAAAAACTATCCTGCCGATGACAATAGACTAAATTTACATTATTTTCTCATAATTATCACATGTTTCTTAACCCTCAATATTACCGATGCGCGGCGAAGCAGCGGCACATATAATATAATATTGCGTGCTCGTCACATGAAAAGGCAACAGCCCCTGCCGTATCAAGGATATTGGGGCATGCAAAGCGTGATAGACACAGTAATACCCATCCCGATCACCTGCAATCAGCGCACCTAAATCATTTAAGATATTGCCGCCGAGGGTATTTTATAAGTGGCGTGCCTGTGGAGATTCGAACTCAAGAATACGCTTGAACTGATCCTTTGTTCTTTAGAGGATTTACAAGCGGTGACTATCTGGCACATTATTAGGCTTGTGGATCTGTAGCCAACAAAAAATGTTTTCAATTTTCAATAGGGAAAATTAAGCCGCTTACAAAACGAAAACGAACAATTTTTGTTACCTATTTCATTGTCAGTGTCAGTTTCTACGATCACAAAATTGCAGTAGGAGAAATAAGCGGCGAAGAGACGGTATATATTGTATAGAACTATGCTGGCGGTATAATCACTATTAACAGGTTTATAAAGTATATTTTAATTTACAACGCGTCTATATTTTTTAACTCTAATGCTGCTGCGTTGGGGGCTTCAGATATGGCGTTTTAGCGTTCAAAATAGATACCGTATATCAGGTGATATGTCTATCAAAAAGGCTTTGCTGATACATAATGGTCTGGGATGCAAAAAATCAAGCTGACCTCCGCGGTGTATAACAGAATCGACCGATGTCAAACGCCAGCCCCGGCAGTCGCTGCTCATACAACGGATGACGCATGGCGATAATGTTTCTTATCTAGTCACATATATATTGACATTGTGCGCATATTGCATATAATTTTAATTACAGAGAGGTGATATAGTATGCCTACAACCAATGTCAATATCAGGATGGACGAAGAGCTTAAGAGGGATATGGAGCGCACCTGTTATGAGCTGGGAATGAATATGACAACGGCGATTACGATTTTCGCGCGCAAGATGAGCCGCGAGGGGCGCATTCCTTTTGAGGTCTCTATTGATCCGTTTTACAGCCGCTCCAATATGGAGGCTCTGCGCGAGTCTGTCGCTCAGGTCAGATCGGGGGACGTCGTGGTGAGGTCGATGGAAGAGCTTGAGGAGATGGCGCGTGAATAGGATTACCTTTTCGGCCGTGGGCTGGGAGGAGTATCTTGAGTGGCAGCTGTGTGATAAGAAGACGCTGGCAAAGATCAACGCGCTGCTGAAGGATATCGGCCGTAACGGCCCTCTTGCCGGAACGGGTAAGCCAGAAGCATTGACTGGGAATTTGAGCGGCAGGTTCAGCCGGAGAATTAATGAGGCCGATCGTCTGGTTTATGAGATGGACGACGACGGGTCTGTCGTAGTGCTACAATGCAAGGGACATTACGGCGACAGGTAAAAAGGTAAAATTTCCTGGAACAACAACGTTCAGCAATTTCAATAATAGAACTAGCGGCACTCAGAGTTCACGTAAAAGAAATATTAGCGATTATAGGAGAGTGAGAAGGAGGCTTTAAGAATGAGATTTCTTCTAGATTTAGTAAAAGATTGTGGTTTACTTTTAAATATGTTGCGGACAGATGGCTTATAGAAATTATGAAATTTTAGCACGGAAAGAAAAACTTTGGAGGGGCTTATTGAGACCTGTAGGGAGGTTATAGAGATATAAGTGAAAGCATTATTGAGAGATATGATCTTAAATTTAAATCAAAAATAAGCGAATGCCTCGCTTTCGCGGGGCATTTGTTGTAATAGGAGGTATGGGTTATGTGGGAATTAATAACTGGTGGGCTTCTTGGTGCCTGTGCTACTGGAGTGTTTGGGCTATACCAAACATATATGGAGCAAGAACAAAAGAGAGAATCTGTAGCGGCCGCCTTCTATGTAGAAATAAAATATATAATCAAGGCATGTAAATTTTGGAAATATGATGTGTTAATACAAGATTACATAATAAAAGCAGAAAGTAAAACCCCTATTCCACAGACTATACCAAATTCGATAGATATTAATTCTGCTTTCAAATTCTACAATGAACTTGCTACAGACATGACACTGTTATCAGTGAATACGATTGAGAAAATCGTACTATTTTATGCTAATCTACAAGCAGTGCATGGCGATTTAACATATGCATACCTTAACTGGGAATCTAACAGAAATGTATACAATAATGAAATGTTGACTCTTATTTACAAAAAAGACTTGGGGTTATATAAACAGGCTATGGACGTTGGAAAGCAACTTCTTGTAGAGTTACCTCTTTGTAAAAAATCTAGAATCCCAACTATATTTCGTCCACGAGGTTCTTATGTTCCATTTGGCGACAAAATACTCAATACAAAAACGGGAGTTGTTACTGCCCCTAAAAAGGAGTTCTCTGATCTCTGACAAATCCATACATATTCCATACGGGCAAAAATAAAGAGCCCTCAAAAAGGGCTCTAAATCGTTGGTATAAGTGGCGTGCCTGTGGAGATTCGAACTCCAGACCTTCGCCTCCGGA
>SFGV01000062.1 GCA_004557545.1 Succinatimonas hippei | reverse complement strand
TAAATTTCTCTTTTTCTTCATCGCTAAGCTTCGGACTTTTTATTAAAAAATCAAAATTGGAGGCTGTATAAACAATAAGTGAGGCGAGCTTTCCCACCGCGTTTTCAAATGTCTCGCCAAAAACGCTTTTTAGCGTCATGAACACCACGGGGTACTGTCCCATATACTTTTGGACAAACTCGGTGTCCTTCATGACATCAAGACCTTTGAACAGACGCTCCTGACGGCTGGTGTCCCCAGGGTTTTTAAAGTCCAGGTTTAAAAACTCATGGAACATGTTCATGGTCAGGGTCTTGCCAAAGCGGCGGGGACGGGTAAAGAGCCTTACCTTGCCGGGGGTGGCAAATACCGGGCGGAGGAAACGGGTTTTGTCTACGTAGTAGCAGTTGCCGTCAATGATCTCACTGAAGCTTTCAGTGCCGGCGTCAACTTGTTTTTCAGACCGCATGCTGTTCTCCCGGAGTAATTCTTTAATTCTGATCCAGATAATTGAAGATCCTATGCTGGAAATTCTTATATCTCAAGCAAAGATGTCTTTATAAATGGGTTAGATGATACTACCGCTACAGCTTGGCAGTAGCGTATGACTTACTACCGGGTTTGACCGTGTTCGAGCGTCATTTTCTGTTTTTGAGCTTATTTTCGTGTGACCTTTGAACCGGCTTTTATCACCCTGCGGATCCGCGCTGCGGTGTCTTGTCCATGCTCACAATAAAATAAGCGACGCTTTATTGTCCCAGATGGTAATAGCAGGTATTTTTCCGGCTCCTTCACGCTTGAGCTTTCAGGACGCGAGCATTTTTAGAAGCGCGCTTTCAACTGAGCTTAAACTCAGTGAAAGACATTGTTCCCTGATATCCTGTTTTAAACGTGAATAATAAATCCAGCATTCACTTCTCCCTGATGTTTCCCTTAAAACCTGGCAGAAAATAAGGGAATGCGGTAAGCGATAAGGGAATAGAAAAGCAGTCGCGCAGTGACAAAAATGGGACCTTGAGGAATTTCCTCAGGATCCCTATTCTTTTACCGGAAACCTAAACACATTCCATCGTTATCTCAGAGAGGCTTTTCACTTCTGCTTCTGTGTCTTCTGCTCATTAAGGTAATTTGCAAGAAGTCCCTCCTCGGTCTGCTCGAGGAAATCATGGATAGCGATCTGACTGCGCAAAGGAGCCTCTCCGGGCGCCGCGGTAACGTAGACGTTCTGCTGTTTCTCGTCGATGATCCTGGCTTTGCGGTTGTCATGCTCCTGAATGTCGAGGATCTTCTTGATACGCTCCTTGAGATCAGGATCGAGCACCGGGGTTCCGACCTCAATACGATAATCGAGGTTTCTGGTCATCCAGTCGGCGGAGCTGATGTAAACCTCATCATTTCCGCCATTGCAGAAGACCATCACGCGAGGATGCTCGAGGAAACGGTCGACTATGGAGGTGATGTAGATGTTCTCGGAAAGTCCGGGAACACCTGCCTTGAGTGAGCACATGCCTCTGATGATAGCTCTGATGGTTACGCCAGACTGAGAGGCTTCATAGAGCTTTGAGACTATGCCGCGGTCAACGAGGTTGTTGACCTTAAAGTGGATATAAGCGGGCTTGCCCTGTTTTTTAAAGTAGATCTCGCGCTCGATCATAGCGGTGATGCGGTCGCGGGCGTTAATAGGAGAGACCATGAGATGTGAGAAGTTCGGTCTGGTGTACGGATACTCGATGAACTCAAACACATCCTCAACCTCATCGGTAAGCGCCTTGTTTACGGTAAAGAGGGCAAAGTCTGTGTAGATCTTGGCGGTCTTTTCGTTGAAGTTACCGGTGCCGATGTGTGCGTAACGCACCAGCTTGTCACCCTCGCGGCGGGTTACCAGCACGAGCTTTGAGTGGATCTTAAGCGTAGGCAGACCAAAGAGCACCTTTACACCGGCGTCTGTAAGCCTGGTGGCCCACTTGATGTTGTTGGTCTCGTCAAAGCGCGCCTTAAGTTCGACTACCACGGTTACGCTCTTGCCGTTGTTGGCCGCGTCAATCAGCGAGTTGATTACACGTGAGTTGGAGGCCACACGGTAGATGTTGATCTTGATGGAGGTTACCTTGGGATCATATGACGACTGACGCAGGAATTCTGTCAGATAGTCAAATGAGTAGTACGGGTAGTAGAGCAGCACATCCTTGCGGGCAATCGCCTCAAAGGGAGTACCCGCGGTATCAAACGCGGTTGAGCGGACCTCGCTTAAATGGGCGTTTTCCATGCCCTCGCCGCCCGCGGCCGGGAAGGACATAAAGTCCTTGAAATTATGGTAGCGGTTGCCGGGCATCAGCGAATCAATGGAGCTTAAGCGAAGCTCCTTTGCCATAAAGGTTACGAAGTCCTTAGGCATCTGGGCGTCGTAGGCAAAGCGCACCGGCTTGGCGTTAAGACGCTGTTTCAGAGATTCTGACATGTCCTCGAGCAGTGACTTGTCGAGGTTACCCGAGAGGTCATATTCGGCGTCGCGGTTTAGCTTGATGGAGTAGGCCTCGATGGTGTCGTATTTGAAGAGGTTTTTGAATACCTGGTCAAGGCACATGCGGATCACGTCATCGAGGAACATCAGTGTGGTTGAGTTATTCTCGGACGGCATCTTGATAAAACGCGGCAGATAGTCAGTAGGGATCTCTATAAGAGCGTAGGAGTTGCCATCCGGACTTGACATACGCGCGAAGAGGTAGGTGTACTGATCCTTTAAGAATGAGACCAGATCGGTTTCCTCATCGATGATGACCGGGTTGATGTGTTTTAACACGTGGTGCCTGAAGTACCTTACGACCCACTCTCTCTGCTCATCACTGATGCTCTTCTCATCGCGCAAAAAGATATTGTTCTGGGCAAGTTCCTCCACCAGCTGGTGGAAGATCTCGTTTAGGGTCATCTGATAGCGCGCGGCCTCATTCTGAACCCGCTTTAAGAGGTTGACCTCCTCCTCGTGGATGCCGCGCTCCTTGTTGATCATTACCTGACGCTTAAGCTCGGCCACGCGTACCTTAAAGAACTCGTCCTGGTTATTTGAGTAAATACCAAGAAAACGGACACGCTCGATAAGCGGCACAGACGGATCAGCGGCCTCCTGAAGCACCCTTCCGTTAAAGGAGAGCCAGGAAAGTTCCTTAGGAGTGAAATCTGACATGTAAAAACCTCCGCGCCAGCGTGGAAAACTGTACTGAGCGTATCTGGATCCAATACCCTGTAATCGTGCGCTCATAATAGAAAGATCTTGTTAAATGAATGTTAAGCGCTTTTGCAGGGGTCGCGCAAAGAGTTTTGGTGGCCGCTGTGAATAAGCTTTCGGCTTTTTGAGTTCAAAAGGATTCCGGATGCCTTATTATTCTTTAGCTTTTCAGTTCCCTGAGACTATGTCCAGAAGTCTCGCCCGGGCCTCCCTGTTGCCCATAAGCGCAGAGGCCGAAAGCATCCTCGCCCCGATGTCACGGGTCTGTGGCCTTTGCACGAAGATCTCTCCTGCCTGCTCGTAGCCGTTCATCTCCCCCAGCAGATTTATCACAAGGCGCATCCAGTAAGCGCCCTCTGCGTTCTTACCCATCGCGTAAAAATCGCGCGAGATCCTCGCGCAGACTGAAGCGTCGGGAATTGAGTCCGCAAGCAGCGCTCCCCCTGTCTCAAGATCTGATTTGCGCAGGCACTTTCGCATCATAAGGGAGAGCTCCTGTGTCTGATACCTTAAATATCCCCTGTCTTTTAAATCTAAATCCTTTGGCTCGGCCATGCTTTGCTGATAATCGGTAAGCAGCAAGGGCGCGAGCGCGGTTTTGCCAAGCACGCACTGTCTGGCTCTGTCTCTGAAATTCTCAACAAGAGGATCCTCAGAGCTCTGAGCAATTAAGGGCGTATCGGCGCTGATGCGCTCCTGATCCTCCTTTTCAATTGAGCAGGCACACAGAACACAGACCGCGCATAAAAGCGCGGCCATGACAGGAGCGCGCGTGCTCAAGAGTACGCCTCCGGTTAATTGGAGAGCGGGATGGCGAAGGACGCTGGACGCTTGAAGTCACCCTGCATATCGACTAGAACGCCGTTCTGGAAGAGCAGAACCAGATTCTCTATCTTGGGATCGCTCCAGCCCTCGCGCAGATAATGCACGTAATACCAGCGGGTGCTGTCAAAGGGATCGATGAGCATGGGAGTGCCCATCACAAAGCGTACCTGCTCGGGGGTCATGCCAGCGTGCAGCTTGTTTACCTGAGACTGTTCGACAAAGTTGCCCTGCGCCAGATCGGCACGGTAGGCGCAGCCTGAACAGGAAAGCAGGAGCGCCAGGGCTCCCGCCACAATAAGTTTGTTCTTTCTCATGGATATATAGGTTCTAAAAATCACTTTTATTCTCCATTCTACCAAAACACGCGAGACAGCTCTTGAATTCCGGATAGCTCATCTCCATTTAATCAGCGTTAACCGTTTTTTTTGATTTGATGTGTGAAACCTAAAATGCAAAAAGAGGAAGAAGAGCTCAGAAAATCCATGGAGCAGGGCATGGGCGCGGCCAATCAGGCTCAAAAGCCCGGTGACGCTCCGGTACAGGCTGACAAGAGCGTAAAGGACGCCAGGGCTCAGAATGATGAGCATAGCGCGACCTCCACCGGGAGCCTTCCCGAGGAGAGCGAGGTGCAGACTCTTCAGGCTGAGGTAGAGGCGCTTAAAGCCCAGCTTAAGGATCAGGCTGAGAAGAGTAAGGCGGATCTTGAGCGCATGGCAAGAGCCGCTGCGGAATCTGATAACCGTCGCAAGCGCGCTGAGGCGGATGTCGAGCGTGAGCGCAAATACGGCAATGAGAAACTGCTCAAGGCGCTTTTGCCTGTGGTCGATTCCCTTGAGCTTGCCATGCAGCACATAGACAAGGCCGACGAGGCCTTAAAGCCGACCTACGATGGAATCTCAAATACCATGAACCTCTTTTTAAAGGAGCTAGGCGAGTTTGGCGTGACACGCGAGGATCCTCAGGGCAAGCCCTTTGACCCAACAAGACATCAGGCTATCTCGATGGTTGAATCAGCTGAGGTCGGCAACAACTGCGTTTTAAGCGTGATGCAGAAGGGGTTCATCTTAAACGGCAGAGTCGTAAGGCCGGCGATGGTTGTTGTCGCGAAAAACAGCAACGAGCCAAAAAAGCCCGTGAACGGACAGGAGAAGTCTGACACTGAGGATAAAACTCAGGGCAAGACAATAAATATCGAAGCCTGACCTTGAAAAAAACTCAGACGACTCCATGTGTAGTGACAGGTAAAGTTTTAAAGCATCTCCGGATGTCAAAGAGATCCGGGATCAAAGGTTTTTCGGAGATTAAATAATATGGGCAAGATTATAGGTATTGACCTTGGAACCACCAATTCATGCGTGGCAGTCCTCGAGGGTGACAAAGTCCGCGTGCTTGAGAATTCGGAAGGCCGCCGCACCACTCCGTCAATCGTCGCTTATGCCGATGATGGCGAGGTGCTGGTAGGCGAGTCCGCCAAGAGACAGGCTGTTACCAACCCCAAGAACACTCTGTTCGCCATCAAGCGTCTCATTGGACGCCGTTATGATGACGCCGAGGTGCAGCGTGATATTCCGCTGATGCCGTTTAAGATTGTAAAGGCTGACAACGGTGACGCCTGGGTTGAGGTGCGTGACAAGAAACTGGCTCCGCCTCAGATCTCAGCTGAGGTCTTAAAGAAGATGAAGAAGACCGCCGAGGACATCCTGGGCGAGAAGGTTACCGAGGCGGTTATCACCTGCCCTGCGTACTTCAATGACTCACAGCGTCAGGCAACCAAGGACGCCGGCAGGATCGCCGGTCTTGATGTAAAGCGCATCATCAACGAGCCTACCGCCGCGTCAATCGCCTATGGCGAGGACAAGGTAAAGGGCGAGAGAAAGGTCGCGGTCTATGACCTGGGCGGCGGTACCTTTGATATCTCAATCATCGATATTGATGAGGTTGATGGCGAGAAGACCTTCGAGGTTCTGGCGACCAACGGTGATACTCACTTAGGCGGCGAGGATTTTGATAACCGTCTGATGAATTATCTCATCGATGAGTTCAAGAACGAGCAGGGTGTTGATCTGCACAAGGATCAGCTCGCGCTGCAGCGTCTGAAGGAAGCTGCCGAGAAGGCCAAGATTGAGCTTTCCTCCTCACAGCAGACCGACGTCAACCTGCCGTACATTACCGCTGACGCGTCTGGCCCTAAGCACATGAACATCAAGATCACCCGCGCCAAGCTCGAGTCCCTCGTTGAGGATCTGGTGAACAAGACTCTCGACCCGGTGCGCACCGCGCTCAAGGATGCCGGAATGCAGCCTTCTGATGTCGATGACGTGATCCTGGTAGGCGGTCAGTCACGTATGCCTATGGTTCAGGATGTGGTGGCAAAGTTCTTTGGCAAGGAGCCGCGTAAGGACGTTAACCCTGACGAGGCCGTCGCCATCGGCGCCGCCATTCAGGGCGGCGTGCTGACCGGTGAAAAGAAGGACGTGCTGCTGCTTGATGTCACCCCGCTGTCACTTGGTATTGAGACCCTGGGCGGTGTCATGACCACCCTGATCCCTAAGAACACCACCATTCCTACCAAGAAATCGCAGGTGTTCTCAACCGCCGAGGACAACCAGCCGGCCGTGACTATTCACGTGCTGCAGGGCGAGCGTAAGCGCGCCTCCGACAACAAGTCCTTAGGCCAGTTCAACCTTGAGGGCATCAGCCCGGCTCCTCGCGGGGTGCCTCAGATTGAGGTTACCTTCGACATCGACGCCGATGGTCTCATTCACGTGTCAGCCAAGGACAAGAACACCGGAAAGGAGCAGAAGATCACCATTCAGTCATCTTCAGGACTCTCCGATGAGGATATCCAGCGCATGGTGCACGAGGCTGAGGAGCACAGCGCCGAGGACAAGAAGTTTGAGGATCTGGCGAACGCCCGCAACCGCGCCGACGCCACCGCTCACAGCATCCGCAAGCAGATGGATGATCTCGGGAGCAAGCTCCCGGCCTCCGAGAAGGAGAAGGTCAACAAGGCCTTAAACGAGCTTGAACTCGCGGTTCGCGGCGATGACAAGGACAAGATTGAGCAGGCCGAGAAGGCTGCCATGGAGGCCGCCTCAAGCCTCATGAGCGCCGCTCAGGCATCAGCCCAGCAGGCTCAGGCTCAGGCCAAGGCCCAGCAGCAGAGCTCACAGTCCCAGTCAGCGGGCGCGTCATCCGGCCAGAAGAAGGACGATGACGTGGTCGACGCTGAGTTTGAGGAAGTCGATGACGACAAGAAGAACAAGTGACCTTAGCGATCACACGTTCTGAATAACTGATGAAAAGGCGGGTGGTCATAAGGCCTCCTGCCTTTTTGAGTTCCATGTGGAAGAATTTTAGATATGGCAGAGAAACGCGATTATTACGAAGTGCTCGGTGTGGCCAAGGACGCATCGGAGGACGAGATCAAGCATGCCTTCAAACGCCTTGCCATCAAGTATCATCCTGACCGCAACAAGGCGCCTGACGCGGCCGCCAAATTCAGCGAGATCAACGAGGCCTATCAGGTTCTAAGCGATCCACAAAAGCGCGCGGCCTATGATCAGTTCGGCTTTGCCGGAGCCGACGGTTCTCAGGCAGGCGGCGGCAATCCCTTCGGAGCGGGCGCGGGAGCGGCTGACTTTGGAGATATCTTTGGCGATATCTTCGGGGATATCTTCGGGGCAGGCGGCCGCGGCGGAGCATCAGGCCCCAGAGTGGTCCCGGGGCGCGACATGCAGGTGCGCATGGAGCTTACGCTTGAGGAGGCGGTGCGCGGCGTAAAGAAGAACATTCGCCTCAAGACCTTTGTCAAATGTCCGACCTGCGGCGGTACCGGCGGCAGGGCAGGATCGCATCCTGCCCCGTGCCCGCACTGCCATGGCACCGGTCAGATCCATGTGCGTCAGGGCTTTATGTCCATCTCCCAGACCTGCCCGTACTGCCAGGGTACCGGCCAGACTGTCTCTGATCCATGCCCCGACTGCAAAGGCACCGGCAGGGTTCAGAAGACCAAGACGCTGGCGGTCAATATCCCGGCTGGTGTTGACACAGGCGATCGCATAAGACTCGCAGGCGAGGGCGAAGCCGGGTTTAACGGCGCTCCATCAGGCGATCTCTATGTGCTCTTCCAGATAAAGCCGCATGATATCTTCAGGCGTGACGGGAACGATCTCTACTGTGAGGTACCGATCTCGTTTACCACCGCGGCTTTGGGCGGGCAGATTGAGGTGCCGACTTTAGACGGCCGCGTTAAGATCACCGTACGTCCCGAGACCCAGAGCGGAACCATGATGAGGCTCAATGGCAAGGGAGTTAAGTCAATTAACTCAAGAGATCCGGGCAACCTCTACTGCAAGCTGGTAGTCGAGACTCCGGTCAATCTCAACGCCGAGCAGAAGGATCTGTTAAGACGCCTTGAGATCTCGCTGAACGGAGGTGATGTCTCATCATCCTCAGCGACCATCGTCAGAAAGAGCGGAGCGTCGGAGGGCGCGGTAAACCACAAGCCCAAAAGCGCGAGCTTCCTGAAGAACGTCAAGAAATTCTTTGACGATCTGTCCAAGTAAAAGGATCCCGAGGTTGCACTAATCAGGGCTATGGGGTAAAGTTAACCCCAAGCGGGCGCCTGATTTTAAAGATCAGGCGTTCATTTTTTTAACTTTTTTTAAAGTGAGATCATTATGGACCAGACTCCCATGACTCCGCGCGGGGAGAGACTCCTGCGCGCAGAACTCCAGAGGCTGAAGACTGTCGAGAGGCCGCGCATAGTTGCCGCCATCGCCGAGGCCCGCAGCCATGGTGATTTAAGCGAAAACGCCGAATACGATGCCGCCAAGGAAGAGCAGGGCATGTGCGAGGCGCGCATTAAGGATATCGAAGGCAAGCTCTCATCTGCCAATATCATTGACGTTACCAAACTCAAGGGCAACGGCGATCCCAAGGTGGTGTTTGGAGCTACCGTAACGGTTGAGAATGTCGACGATGGCAAGCAGACTACCTACAGGATAGTAGGCGAGGATGAGGCGGATATTTCCAAAAACCTCATTTCCTACAAGACCCCTATAGCCAGGGGACTGCTTGGAAAGACCGTTGATGATGAGATAGAGATCCACATCCCAAAGGGGACCGTGACCTACGACATCATCGAGGTTGTCTACAAGAACTACGATGACTGATTAAGATCCGTCCTCGTAAATAACCCCGGGATCAGAAATAACCCCGGGGTTTTGTTTTCAAAGGGGAAAGCATGAGCCTGTTTCAGACGATCTGCCTGCTACAGGCTCTTCAGGTGGGACTCTCTCAGAGTCCAAGCTCCTTTTTCAAGGTGGCGCGCACCGCGCCTTTTCCGGCTATTTCCTCTTTAAAATACCGCTCTATCTTTGTGCCAAGACCTGCCTTGTAAAGATCAACTCCGAAAAGCGAGCTGTTTTCAAGCACGGCTTTGAGCTTCTCGCCTACGCTCTCAGGATCACCAAAGACAATTCCCTCAAGCTGTTTTTTAAGATCCGGGATCTGGGGATCATCTGATAGCTCAAAAGAGTTTCCTTCATCGTCAATGGCCATGAGATAACGCAACCATCCTGCTATGGCAAGCGGGAGGACTACCAGAGCTGAGGCGTCAAGACCGCGCTTTTGGTAGTTTTTGAGGGTCTCGCCAAAGCGCACCGGAACCTTAAGCGAGGTATCGGTGGCGATGCGTTGCGGGGTATCCGGCAGACAGCGGTTGGTAAGACGCTGGGTTAAAACCTCATTTAAAAAAGCCTCAGGACTAATGATTTTTGGATTGTCAACTACTTTCAGCCCTTCCTTAAGTCCCAGTCTTTCAACCAGAGCCTTTAAAAGAGGATCGTCCATCTCATCTGAGATCTTCTTATAGCCAAGCACGCAGCCGTAAACGGCAAGCGCGGTGTGCAGAGGGTTTAAGCAGACCGTGACCTTCATCCTCTCGCAGAGATCTACTCCCTTAGCGTCAGTAAAGAGCACTCCTGCTTTCTCAAGCGGCGGTCTTCCTGCCGGGAAGGAGTCCTCAATTACAAGATAGCCCGGCTTTTCGGCGTTTACAAAGGGCGCGATGAAGGAGCCGCGGGCGGTTTTTAAAGGGTCAAGACCCTCAAGCCCTATCGAGGCGAGCTCTTTTGCCACCTCAGGATCAGGACGCGGGGTGATCTTGTCGATCATGGTCCAGGGGAATGAGATCCTGAGCGGATCCTCAAGATAATGGATAAAGCCATCATCAGCGTACCCATGTGAAATCCACGCTTTTGCTATCTCAAGCACTGCGGTCTTGAGCTTGTCACCATTGTGCGAGCAGTTGTCCATGGAGACGAGCGCCAGAGGATAGGCGCCTGACCTGTAGCGCTCAAGCAAAAGCGCGGTGGTAAGCGCCATCGCGCTGCGGCATTTGTCAGGACCGTCCTCAAAATCCTTTTGTACCTGTGGCAGAAGCTCCCCTTGAATATCGCGCAGGGCGTAGCCCTTCTCGGTGATGGTAAATGAGAGCATCTGCAGGCTCTTTGATTTAAAGAATCCCTTAGCCTTCTCATCATCCTCAGGTCTGGTGCCGTTTATCAGGTACTCACCCGCGACCGAGGCTAAAACCTCAAGTTCCTTTGAACCATCGGGCATCAGGGTCACGTTGAGCTTTAAGTGATCATGAGGCTTTGAGACTCTTTGGATAGCCTCGCCGTCATAGGCTGAGAGCGTGAGGATCCCGCTTTTCAAAAGCTTGCGGTTTAAAAGGCTCTGTGCAATTGAAGCTATAAAACCGTGGAAGATATTGCCTGCTCCCATGTGTACCCACACGGGATTTTCAGGAGAGGTCTCCTGAAGCTTTTTAATGTCATAGGATGGCAGGGCTATACCCGCTTTTTCAAACAAGGCACGGTCTTCAGAAAGTGACTTTAAAGTGAGCTGCATATAAACCCCTCTTTAGCAGCAGCCGCA
>SFGV01000006.1 GCA_004557545.1 Succinatimonas hippei | reverse complement strand
ATCGGTGATGTACTCAACCTCAGCGTGAATCCCCTTATTTGCTACCGCCTCTTTTACGGACCTCAAAAGCGTCTCACATTTTTTGCAGCCACCGCCTAATACCTTAATATTCATCTTTTTATCCTCCTTCAGTAAAAGATCACTGAACCTGGTGTAACAGTAACCGTAGATTATTGCGCCAGGTGCTTTGAAAGTTCTAGAATTTTCGCTTGGATTATCCGAATTGTCTCGATAAAAGCTTCATCACCATGTCCCGTTGGATCCTCCAAACCCCAATCAAATTTCTCAGAGCAAGGAAGAAATGGGCAATTAACATCGCAGCCCATCGTGATAACCACATCTACGAGCGGAATATCTGACAGAAGCTTGCTGTACTGCGTTTTTTCCATATCAATGCCATAGATCCGCTTCATAAGACGCACCGCGTCCTGATTGATCTGAGGCTTTGTTTCTGTTCCGGCAGAATAGCTATCAAATACATCGGGCGCAAGACGTCTGCCTAATGCTTCGGCAATCTGGCTGCGACATGAGTTGTGAACACAGATAAATGCCACTTTTGGTTTGTTCACTGAAATTCCCCCTTTACACCAGTAAGTACGCTATGGCATTGAAGCCGTATCCGACAATGATGATACCTACTGTACAGATGGCTATAAACGTTCCAAGCAGCTTTGGCTTAATCGCTTTCTTAAGCATGATGAGAGAAGGAAGACTGAGTGTGGTAACCGCCATCATAAAGCTGAGAATCGTACCAAGCAATGCTCCTTTTGCCAAAAGAGCTTCGGCAATCGGAATCGTGCCGAATATGTCGGCATACATTGGAATACCCACAAGTGTAGCAAGTATCACTCCGAATGGATTATTGTCGCCGAGAACGGTCTCCACCCAGCCCCCAGGAATCCAGTTGTGGATCACTGCTCCAATAGCCACGCCGACAAGGATATACAGGAATACCTTTTTAAAGGTGGATACGACTTGATCTCTGGAATAGAGCAGCCGATCCTTTACGGTAAGATTTGGAGACTCTATATCCACCTTGCTATTATTATTGCGGATAAAATCAGCAATCTGATCTTCCATGTGAAGGTGTTCTATCAGTGTCCCGCCAAGAACCGCAATGACAAGCCCCAGCACTACATAGGCCACGGCAATCTTCACGCCAAAGATACTGATGAGAAGCACAAGACTCCCCAAATCCACCATTGGCGATGAAATGAGAAATGAAAATGTCACCCCAAGCGGAAGCCCTGCGCTCGTAAAGCCCATGAAGATTGGAATAGAGGAGCATGAACAGAAAGGTGTCACCGTTCCAAGCAGAGCGCCTACAGCATTTGCTCCTATTCCATGAAATCTTCCCATGATCTTCCTGCTCCGCTCCGGAGGAAAGAAACTCTGAATGTAAGAAATCAGAAAGATCAATACACAGAGCAATACCGTGATTTTAATTGTGTCATAAATGAAGAACTGTATACTGCCGCCAATCCGACTATCTAAATTAAGTCCGACCATGAGCAGCAACTGCTCAATCAGGGCATTCAACCACTTCATCCCAAGGATCTGATCCTGAATAAAAGTCCACATTACGCAAAACTCGCTTTCGTTTTATTTGCTATTCGCACTAACAGGAGCATGACGGGTACCTCCGTCAGAACGCCTACAGTGGTAGCGAGCGCTGCAGGGCTTGTCGTACCAAATAGTGCAATCGCCACAGCTACCGCAAGTTCAAAGAAATTTGATGCGCCGATCATACCGGCAGGAGCCGCAATATCATGCGGTAATTTCAGTAGCTTGCTCGCTTCATAAGCGATAAAGAAGATCAAAAATGTCTGAATGGTCAGCGGCACCGCAATCAGCACAATATGGAGCGGATTAGACAGAATCACCTCTGCCTGTGAACTGAAAATAATAACCAGCGTCAACAGCAGACCTATCGTTGTGGCATTGTCGAACTTGTGGATAAAAGTACTCTCAAAGTAATCCGCGCCTCTTTGCTTCGTGACCGTTATCCTCGTCAGGACGCCGCCGACAAGCGGAATCACTACAAACAGAAATACGCTGACGAACAGAGTGCCGTAGGGAACGGCCACATCAGAAACGCCTAAAAGAAACTTTACGATCGGGACAAAAGCCACAAGGATAATAAGATCGTTTGTAGCTACCTGTACGACCGTATAAGCGGGATTTCCTTTTGTAAGCGCGCTCCACACAAATACCATTGCCGTGCACGGGGCTGCGCCTAAAAGCACTGCCCCGGCAAGGTATTCTGTTGCCAGTCCCGGTGATATGAAGGCTTTGAATATGACAAACAAAAACAGATACGCAATCCCGTACATGGTGAATGGCTTGATCAGCCAGTTCGTCACCCACGTGACCAGAAGGCCTTTCTTGTTCTTTCCAATCTGTCTTACACTCTGAAAATCAACTTTCATCATCATGGGGTAGATCATGACCCAGATGAGAACAGCGATAGGAATCGAAATGCCTGAAATCTGAAATCTGCATAGTGTGTCAGGAATGGCCGGGACAAAATATCCCAGCGTTACTCCTGCAGCCATGCAGAGCAGTACCCACACAGATAGATAACGCTGAAATGTATTAATCCCTTTGCTTTGATTGTTCATGACTTCGCCTTAAATAGTTTGATATATTGAAATGTATCTATGTCTATAACCTTGATATAGGCACTCCCAGGGACTGCCTAAATGATAGAAATCAATTACTTCTTTTCCTTGCATCCACAGGATACGCTACTGTCTGTTTCACAGTCACATCTTACGTAGGAACCGATCATTTCACGAAACCTCCTGACCCCGTTCGCAGAAATGGAGTAACGCATCCATTTCCCATCTTTGTAATAATCAACAAGACCACTGTCGGATAAAATTTTCATGTGATGCGAGAGAGTCGGCTGCGTGATATTCAGTTCCTCCAACAGATCACATCCGCACTTCTCTCCATGCTGGAGTGCGATCATGATCGCGAGGCGGTTCTCATCTGTAAGCGCCTTTATTCTTCTGACGTCTTCTCTAAGTCCCATGACTTTTACCTCCGGGGAATACACTTTTTATAGTATATACATTCACAGTTGTCAATATATAAATATACTTTTTCAAAAACTCTCCGCGATACCGGCATACAGCGCGGCAGTATATAAATCTTCTAAAGGAGGCGCTCGTTAGCATACGCCTGCTGAAATGAGCAGTCTTTATCATCAGCGCGTATGCGTTGAAAACTGCCTTAGAGAAACGAAAAAAAATTCGCGTCCAGTCTGCGTATTGACGTAAGACATTATCGCCGACCATATTACATTATGGTGCGCTGACGCTCATCATGACGCGTATTTCAGCTAGAAAACTTCAGGAACAAAGCCTAACGATGACCACCAACATAATCTATGGATAAACTGCGAAAACACAATGTACTGTGGATGGTTTCAGACGATCGCTGGCTCTATCGGCGTTACGGTTCAAACCAAAATGATGTGCACAAGCCCATTAAAAACAATGTAAGTTCAAACATGTTCATCCGACACTAATCATCCGCGAGAAACCGAAGTTCCCTCTTTATTATCAGTACGAATTCCCCAGTTTTCGTATAAGTTTCAAAAGATCTTCAAGCGCACAGTCATCGATTGCCGATGACAGCGACAATCTTAATCTTGCGCTTCCCTTGGCGACCGCAGGATATCTTACGGGCATCGCCAGAAAACCGTTTTCCCTGAAGATCTCCGCCGCCTCAACGGCTTTTTCGTTCTCGCCCAATATAAACGGGACTATCTGGGTTGTGGAAGGGCAGGCAATCTCGCACTCTTTTAAGGTGTCACGGACCTCTGATGATATAAGGGAAAGGCGCTTTCGCCTGTCGTCAGCGGCAATGGACTTTTTCAGCATAAACGCGCTGTGCTCAAGACACACCGGAGCGATGGCGGTTGAGAATATAAGCGGTCTTACGGTGTTTATGAAATAGTCACGGGCGGTCTTTGAGCAAAGCACAAATGCCCCCTCTGATCCCAAAGCCTTGCCGCAGGTGCAAAGCACGAAATCAGCGCACTCATCCACCCCTTCTTGCCATAACATACCGCGACCTTTAGGTCCGTATACGCAAAAACCGTGAGCCTCATCAACATATACCGAGACTTTGGGGTTGGATTTTTTTATCCTGGCTATTTCTTTTAATGGCGCCACATCACCATCCATGCTAAATACGGACTCAGTCACCACCAGAATGCGTTCATATCCCTCCCCATAATCAGCTATAAGTTTTGATAAGGACTCAGCGTCATTGTGCGCAAAGCGCATGAATCTTGATTTGCCCCGCGCTGTCAGACCATCGATTATGGACGCGTGGGAGAGTTTGTCGGCTAATACAAGAGTCCCCGGGATCTCACACAGCGCGCGTATAACTCCGCTGTTGGCGGCAAAACCTGAATTAAAAAGTAACGCTTGGCGCCCCGGGTACAACTTCTCTATCGTATCTGTAAATTTTTTATAACTTTCATGCGCGCCAGTGAGCAGAGCTGATCCTGATGATGAGAAATAGCACGGATTTTTTGAAAGCTCCTCAATAAACTCATCACGAAGAGCGTTGTCCTGCCCCAGCCCCAGATAATCATTTGACGCGAGGTTTACTAGTCTCCTGCCGTCTCTTGTTACAAGCCCCTCTGACTGCTCCATCGGCTGGATCTGTCTTAAAAGACCTTTAGCGCTTATCTTATCCAACGCCTGTTCCATGTAATCGTCAAAAGGCATGCTTAGCTCCAATAAAATTTCCCGCGCATTAACGTTGTTTCATGATCTTAGGCTTTTTGCGCATTAAGTCCAAAGCGTTAAAGGCCTTGTCCTTATACAACGAGATCAAAAATCCGCGCTTTTTCCTAATTGCCTTTATAAAAAAGCTAAAATACAGCAATGCAAAAGTACGCTTAAACCAAACGCGCTTTATTTCATTGCTCTTAAATTTTGGGACAAAAGATGTCGATAAACGACAACCGCAGCCGTATTCAGGCCACCGCAAGAACCAAGAAAACCAAGAACGCAGTTATTCATCCTCTGCAACTTGGAAATGACGAGCGCAATCTGCTGCGCCTTATCTATCTGACCCAGGCATCAGTATCATCAGCAAATCGCGTTCGCGTGTGAGGCGCTCATGACAAGAGATATTTCATCACTGCAGCCGCGCTCACTGTTCTCTCGCTTTTCAGAGCTCTGCTCTATCCCGAGAACCTCAGGTCACGAGAGCGCCGTCGCGGAGTGGATAGCGAAGTTTGCTAAGGAGCACTCCCTGCCCTGCCGTACTGATGAGGCAGGCAACGTGATCATAAACGCTCCCGCCTCAGAGGGTCTTGGGAATAAGCCCGGGGTAATTCTGCAGGCTCACATGGATATGGTCCCAGCCTCGGATGCCGGAGTCTCTCATGATTTTCTGAAAGACCCCATCGAGGTTTATGAAGACAACGGGTGGCTTAAGGCCCGCGGCACCTCACTGGGCGCCGATGATGGTCTGGGGCTTTGCACAATCCTCGCCCTGCTTGATGATCCATCGTTAAAACACGGTCCCATAACCGCCATCTTCACCGTGGAGGAGGAAACCACGATGAAAGGCGCGCTGGCCATCACTAAGACTGATCTCAAGGACGCTGAGTATCTTATAAATCTTGACTCAGAGGATTCAGGCTACGTGTTCACAGGCTGCGCCGGTTCATGTGACGCGGATATAAGACTTCCGCTTGAGCGGGTACAGACCCCTGACTGCTCGCTTTTTAAACTTACTTTCACGGGTTTTCTCGGAGGTCACAGCGGTTCTGACATCGCTCTTGGTCGCGCCAACGCGATCAAATTTGCCACGCAGACACTGCTCTCGCTTTCAGATGATTTTGAGTTTTTTATAAGCTCAATTGAAGGCGGCAGAGCCCGCAACGCCATCCCTTCATCCTGCGATGTAACAGTCAATGTGCCAAATGAAAGCGTTGCGTCTCTTAAAAAGGCTTTAAGCTCAGAGTTTGAAAAGCTCAAATCCTTATATACCAAGGAAGATCCTGAAATTACGTTTAAGGTCACTGAAGGTTCACCAAAGAGCAAGTCTCTCAGCGCAGAGTGCTCAATTGAGCTTTTAAACCTTTTAAACGCCCTGCCTTCAGGAGCGCTCAGTTTTCATGACAAGGCAAAGACCCTGACCATGAGCTCATGTAACCTCGGCAGTGTCATACTCGCGGACGATTCCGCCTGCATAAAGCTGATGCCGCGCTCGCTCACGGATGCTGGTCTCAACCAGATTGTTACCATTTTAAAATCCTGCGCTGAGCTCTCAGGAGCCGTCTGTGAATTTTCAAACTATCATGACTGCTGGCTCTCTCCATCTGACAGTACCCTTGTAAAAGCTCTGTCATCAGCTTGGAGCAAAGTTTCAGGTAGCGCGCTTCAAAACGCTATTATTCACGCCGGTCTTGAGTGCGCGCGCTTTCATACCCTGTGTCCAGATCTTCAGATGGCCTCAATCGGTTCTACCATCATAAGCCCGCACAGCCCGAGGGAAAGGGCTGAGATCAAGGGCGCCGTTATGGTTTACGAGACACTGCGCCTCGCGCTTGCCAGTCTTTCGGAGTAAAAATGAGACAGAATACCTCATCGCCGCGCCAATGCCTTCCTTTCCAGTGCTTCCACACCAGCACCGGGCCAGGCAGATTGCAAAACCATGCCGTACTCTATGTGCGCGGTGCCAATCACAAGAGACTAAAGATAAGCCTTGTGACATTCCCTCAGCATGAGCCTGTGCTTTCTTTGATGTCCTATACCGGATCAAGCTCGGGTATTCACCGCTACAGCTGTCAGATGGATATCGGCAGCGGGGTTAATTTTCAGCGTTATTGTTTCAGGATCTGCCTGCTTTCCCTGCCGGACGAGGATGGAAATCAGACCGCACAGGATGTAGTCTGGTACAGCTCGCTTGGCATGTCGCGCGAGATGCCTCTTTTGCAACATTGCTTTGCCTATGAGGTATTCAATACCCATCCCCAGTGGGCGCCTGATCTCATCTGCTACGAGGTGCTTCCAGACCGCTTTGCCTCATCTCAGGGCTTTTTTACCGTAGACGGAACTAAAGTTTCAGCCGAAGAGCCAGTGCGTGAGCGTGACTTTGAATATACCGATCTCAACTCGGTTCACTGCGGCGGAGATCTTGACGGGGTTTCTGACATGCTTCCTTATATCCGCGGCCTTGGCTGTGACTGCGTGATCCTAAATCAGATCTTCAAATCCCCATCCGTAACCAAGGAAGATACCTCAGACTTTGATACCGTTGATCCTCACTTTGGAGGCAATGGCGCACTAAAGCGCCTGCGCGCCCTCACCATGGGATATGAGATGAAGATCCTGCTCCATGGCAGTTTTGCGCACACAGGTGACTCCCATCCCTGGTTTGACCGTCAGGAGCGCACCGGTAAAGGAGCGCTTCACCATTCAGACTCACCCTACCGCGAGTACTACACCTTTAACTCAGACGGTGAGCCATGCTACGACCTCAACCTCGCTACGCTCCCAAAGCTTGATTACGCGAGCCACGAGGTCCGCTACGCCATGTTTGAGGGTCCCAACAGCTTTACCCGCAAGTGGTTGCGTCAGCCCTACGCCATAGACGGCTGGATAATTGATCAGGTCGCCGAGGTCGGCGATAACGGCAGTTCGCGCGGTAACCCAAAGCGCGTAGCCCAGATCTGCAAAAGCGCCCGTGAAACCCATATCGACTGTTTTATGGTCGGCAACTTCAAATCCGATCCGAGATACGCCTTAAACAGCGCCAATAATGTCGATGGCACCATCAATTACACCGGTTTTCTGCGCCCGATGCGTGCTTTCTTCGCGGGAACCAGCCTTGAAGGCGATCCTGTTCCTTATACCGGTGAAGATTTACGCCGCGCCTGTGAGGAATTTGCTGTAGGTCTGTCCCAGCAGGAGAAAGTCTGTCTTATAAACGAGCTGGATAACTCATCACTGCCGCGTTTTTATATGGCTATAGGTAAAGATCGCAATCTGTACATGGCAGCTCTGGCTGCCATGTACACCTGGCGCGGGATCCCATGCATTTATCAGGGCGATGAGCTCGCAGACGTAATCGCCTCAGGTTCCATCGGTCCCACCTCGATGATCCCATTTGCATCCATGCGTGATCACCACGCCAGCCCCTGCTGCGCGGATATTCAGGACATGCTTTCGGAGCTTGCCGCGATGCGCCGCGAGAACCCCGCGCTCTCACGCGGTACCATGGTATTCATAGCCTCAGGCGGAGCCTACTTCGCGTTCATCAGGCTTTACGATCGCAGATTCTCAATTGTGTTCGTAAACGCCTCCCATCAGCAGGTGCATATCCAGCAGGAGTCGATGCTCTTTCCGCTGTTATGCGCTATGTATCTTCCTGATGACTGCCGAGAGGATCATAGCAGTGACTCAGGCGAAACCTTACTGATTCCCCTCTCAGGACGTAACGTCAGACGCACTGATCATGGAGAGGGACTGGATTCGCTTTATGAGATGCTTGGGCGTGAAACACTATCTGTTTCATGTTACGGCGCTACCAGAACCTCTGATGAGCTGCAGCAAAAGTTCATAAAAGAACTCTGCTCTGGCAGAGCGCTTACCGTGCCTTCACGCTCAACCCTGATTGTGAGCAATTCGGAGGAACGCAAAAGTTAGGTCTTAGAGGTCTGCTTTTAAGGACTGGAAGACAGCCTGCGCCCAAAGGACGCTAATCCATAGCGCCGGATACAGGATTACGAGCGAAAGAATACACCAGTGAACCCTCACCCGACTAAAGTCGGGTGAGGGTTCACAGTAGTGATTGCGAGCTATCGCTAGAGGGTATAAGGCGCGAGCCTTACGCCCTCACCATTTGAGGTAGTCATTCAATGAAGATTTTTCAAGATTGAGTGAAGAATACGATTATTTACTATACTTATTTATAAGAAATGATAAGAGAGATCTTGACGGGGTGGTTCTAGCTTCTAGCTGGAACTGGTGGTACAGATCTAGCAAGGAGCATAGAACCTAGTTCTACAATTTAGAAAGGAGAGTTACAACGAAACTCTTTATTCTAATTGTGCTGATTCTTTGCTTATTAGCCTGGTCAACCCCTGTCTGGTAAGTTCAGAATCACCACGGGCGCACGGCGCAAGCCTTGCGCCCTCACCATTTATTGTAGAGTCTCAGCCCTCATTTTCCAAGATCACATTGCTAATCTTTCTGCCCAGACAAGCTGGGGGTAGTCACGTAACAGGGCGTTCCTGGTCAGATTAGCCGACAGGCCAAAGCAAGGGAATACGGTGTTAAAAAGCCACTCTCCAATTTCACGCACAACCTCAGAGCGTGAGGATTTGACGATATATACAGCGTTCTCCGCCCCGCACAGCTTTAAAAACTTCTCTGTATAAGGTATGTCAAAGAGCCCAACTATTGTGAAACGTTGGGAAAGTCTTAATCTTAGTTTCTGAATTCAGCTATGTGACTGACTTCTCGCTTAACCGACTTTCTTATCCTCATTCGCGTCTGTCTTCTCGCTGTGATGGATATTCTGAAACTGCGAACGGTAGAGCAAGGCATAGGCGCCGTCTTTTGCCAGAAGATCCTTGTGAGTGCCTCGTTCAGCTATCTCACCATCATTGATAACCAGGATCTCGTCAGCGTCCATAATTGTTGAAAGTCTGTGAGCTATCACTATGGTTGTGCGCCCTTTCATTAGCGTATCCAGAGCCCGCTGAACAACCTTCTCTGACTTGTTATCAAGAGCCGAGGTGGCCTCATCCAGGATCACCAAAGGAGCGTCCTTGAGGATTGCTCTGGCTATAGCTATGCGCTGTCTTTGTCCGCCTGAAAGTCTAAGACCCTTTTCACCTATCTGAGTTTCTAGCCCCTGCGGGAGCGTCCCGATAAATTCAGTAAGGCAGGCCTCATCAACCGCTTTTTTAAGATCGTGATCGGTTATTCCTTCTCTCGCGCACATCAGATTCTCTCGTATGCTTCCCTCAAAAAGGAAGTTGTCCTGAAAGACTACCGCTATCCTTGAGCGCAATGAGTCAAGAGCGTAATCACGAATATCAATACCGTTAATTAAGATCCTGCCACTGTCAGGATTGTAAAGGCGCGGTATGAGAGCGCATACCGTAGTCTTGCCACCTCCGGAGTTTCCCACAAGCGCTACCTTGGTTCCGCGTTTTAGCTTAAAAGAGATCCCTTTTAAGATCTCTTTCTCGCTGGTGTAACCAAAGCGTACCTTGTCAAAATCAAGATCATCTATATGGTCAAGCGCGACTCCCTGCTTTTGCTCTTCAAATGAATGCTCATCCAATACCTGATATATGCGATCAAGAGCCAGAAGCGCCTGCTGCACGTTAATGAAATTATTGCCAATACTCTTGATTGGCGTATAGAGCATGATGAGAGCCGCGAGGAAGGCTACGAACGCGCCTGATGTAATTACGCCTGTCAAGATAAGGTGCATGCCAAAATACAGCACTCCAGCGACTCCAAAGGCGGTTATAAGATGCATCGCCGGAGCAAGCCAGTTGGTGTCGCGCACGAGCTTTATATTCATGGAGAAGAGATAACGCATCACCTCCATGAATCTTTCGTACATAAGATCCTTAAGACAGAAGGACTTAATCACCCGGGAGCCTTCCGAGGTTTCGTTGTAGATGGTCACCACTCTGGTGTTCTGCTTCATCGACTTTGAGATGATCTTTTTGATGCGCTTGCGCACTATCGACATCGGCAGTATGAGGCACACCAGCACGCCTATAGCGAGCACCGAGAGCTGCCAAGAGTTGTACAGGAGCACGCATATGAGGGAGAGTGATGAGAAGAATTTGGTCAGAAAAAGCCTGATATTGGTAATAAGACCTGACGAGGCGGTTTCGGCGTCAGTTGAGAAACGATAAATAACGCTGCCTGAGCTGTTTAAGTCATAAAACGCGGTGCTCATTGAAAGCAGTTTTTTATAAAGCGCAGCTTTGATGTCAAGTGAGATCTTTCCGCCTACATATCCGTTTATAAGCGCTGAGAAATAAAGCAAAAGCCCCTGAACCACGGTAAAGGCGATAATGTAAAAAGGCACCATGGACGCGAACTGACGATCCTGCCCTACCATCACCTTATCCATAAAGGGCTTTAAAAATCCGGTCATTACCGCGTCAAGCGCTCCTACCGGTATGGTGAGCAGAAGCCCCAGCAGCGCAAGCCAGACATAAGGCTTTAAAAAACGCCAGAACTGGCGGTAGCCGCGAAAAAAGCTGGTCTGGGGATTGTCATCAACTTTGGAGAGGACAAGCGTTGGGGTCTTCACCTTTTCCATTAAAAGAGATCCAAAAAGTTATCAGAGATGCGAATGATTGGAATGGCTGACCGCCATTTGGGGAGAAGCCCCGCCGAGGCAGGGCTTTAAGTTTTCTATCAGCGTTTTACAAACTTCATGGCAGAACGCGCGATCACCAGCTCCTCGTTGGTCGGGATCATAAAGACCTTGATCTTTGATGTAGGTTTGGAGATTATTCCGCCCTCATATCCAAGACGGGCCAGTGCCTTCTCGTTGAGCTCCTCATCAAGCTCCACACCGAAGGGCTCACGCAGCAGCTGGCAGGTAAGCTTGCGCGCCTCCCAGCAGTTCTCGCCGATGCCGCCGGCGAACACTATTCCGTCAACATGACCCAGCGGGATGTAGTAGGAGGCGATGAATTTGGCAAGACGGTAGGAGAACATCTCAAGGGCAAGCTTGCACTTCTCATCACCCTTCTCATAGCCCTCGCAGATCGGGCGCATGTCTGAGGAAATGCCGGAGAGCGCCATCAGACCTGACTTGTGGTTGAAGATATCCTCGACCTCCTTTGGGGTCTTGTGGTCACGCTCGCACAGGAAGAACACCACCGAAGGATCGATGCTGCCGCAACGGGTACCCATCACGAGACCATCAAGCGGGGTTAAGCCCATTGAGGTGTCCATGCACTTGCCGGCCTTGACCGCGGATACTGAGGCGCCATTGCCCAGGTGGCAGGTGATGAGATTGACCTCTTCAGGCTTCTTGCCCATCATCTTGGCCGCTTCCTGTGAAATGTACATGTGGGAAGTACCGTGAGCGCCGTACTTGCGGATATGCAGTCTGGTGTAGTATTCCTCAGGGATGGCGTAGCGGTAGGCGACAGGAGGCATGGTCTGGTGGAACGCGGTGTCAAAGACCACCACGTGAGGGATTGAAGGGAAGCTCTTGCGGGCGGCGCGTATACCCTGAAGGTGCGCGGGGTTGTGCAGCGGAGCGAAAGGAATAACCTTGGCGATATTCGCCTCAACCTCGTCATTTACCAGAGTGGGCTCACTGTAAATATCTCCGCCCTGAACGATGCGGTGACCGCAGGCTACTATCGAGTCATGCAGATCCTGATCTTTTGAAAGGATCTCTTTGACCAGAAACTCAAGCGCCTTCTCGTGATCACCACCGTTTAAGCTGGCCTTGGACTTTTCCTTCTGACCTTCAAATTTCCATGAGATCCTGGACTCAGGAAGTCCGAGAGCCTCGGCAATTCCGCTTAAAAAAACCCGCCCATCCTTAGGGTCGAGAATGGCAAATTTAACTGAAGAACTGCCGCAGTTGATGACCAGAGCGGTCTCACCGTACTTATTCATGTTGTGTTGTGTCCTGATAATGCTGTTTGAATTTGGGTCAGAGCGCATTTTGTCCGTTCTGACATCCATACATCCATTATTTTAACTTTTTTAGGGCAGGATGTGGCATGCGTCAGCCATTTCTGCCTGCTCCGGATCCGTTTTCTATTTTTATTTAACCCCTTTTGCCGCTCGTGCTATTGTTTGTAAAGGAGGACATCATCATGATTGACGTTTCAGGATTAAGACGCAGCTACACCATGTCGGGGCTTGATGAAAAGGATCTCACGGCCCACCCCATGGATCTTTTTGAAAAATGGCTTGGCGATGCCATCAAGTCAGGTCTTTATGACCCTAACGGCGTCGTGGTAAGCACAGTTGATTCTGAAGGGCAGCCATACTCGCGCATGGTGCTTTTAAAGAATTATGACCGTGACTCGCTGGTGTTTTACACTAACCTTGGCAGCCGCAAGGCCCAGCAGATCAAGGGCAATCCCAAAATCTGCATGCTCTTCCCATGGTTCTATCTTGAAAGACAGGTGATGTTTTTAGGTGAGGCCAAAAGACTTTCTATAGCAGAGGATCTCAAATACTTCCATTCCCGTCCGCGCGGTAGCCAGATCGGCGCCTGGGCATCGCACCAGTCTCATCTGGTTTCATCCCGCGGGATCCTTGAGGCCAAGTTCCAGGAGCTTAAGGAAAAATTCAAGTCAGGCGAGATCCCTCTCCCTTCCTTCTGGGGCGGCTTCAGGGTCAAATTCCATACCGTGGAGTTCTGGCAGGGTCGTGAAAACCGTATGCACGACCGCTTCATCTACCATCTGGATGAAAACGGCGTGTGGCAGAAGCCTGAGCGTCTTGCGCCATAAGCGCTTCATTTGTTACTTAAGAATACCGCGGGCGGCGCGATGGCCACCCGCGGTATTCTTTTCATATAACCAGAAATTTCAGATACTTCTGTTTTGACAATAGCGCGGTCAGAGCAAATGAGGAGAGAAGCGAGAACACGAACAGGATGATTGCGTTTGTGTACATATTGTCAGGCGTGTACCCGACGCGTTGCATTATTACCTTCGCGAGATAAATGAAAAACACATGAGAAAGGTATATTCCAAAGGAATATCTGCTTAATAGATATACATATCTTGGGGTATTGAACTTCCAGCGCTTTGATGTCAGATTTTTTATTAATACCAATATACAAACACCCGCAATGAAGATCGCCAGAGAGTATGAATACCAGTGGATGCCTCCTGGTATAGCCTGATTAAAACGCAGATCAAGCGCTAAAGAAAAAAGCGCCATTACTATAATTGCCAAAGCAAGACCAAGATTTACCTTAAAACATGACTGGATTTTTATCCTGTGAGCTATCAGGAAACCTATAAGAAAATATGAAAAGTATGCTTCGAAATCATTTTTTTCAGCGTAGCGATAATTGTCAGGATGAATTTTTAGGACGATTCTCAGCGTGTCGTTAAACTGATATAACAGAACCATTACCGCGATTAGGATCACTATCTCGCGAGTGCTGAGTTTTACGGCGAGTTTTGCAAGAAAAGGCATCAGCAAATAGATCGATATGATCGCGTACATAAACCACATATGAACAGCAAGTCCGTAGTTGGAAGAAATGCCATTGCGCTTTTGCAAGGCAAAATTGAAACTACGTGCGAGACTTGAATGTTCAGTCACCACAAGACCAATCGCGTTAGTCAAAACCGTCCAGAAAAAGATCAGGAAAATGAACTGCGGTATCCTAAGGCGTCTTTTGTAAAACGCCCACGGTGACATAGCGGAAGCCTTTGGAAGCGTCAGAGCGCCAGAGATCATAAAAAAGAGCGGCACTCCCAGTCTGTCAATGCTGTACGCTATGCTTACAGGAATGATTTCTTTCCATTCTGAGATTTCATGGCAGTGGGTGAAAACCACAAGCAGGATCGCTATGGCCCTTGCAAAATCAATCCAGCCAATTCTCCGGGTATTCGGATTTGCTGAACATTCAGCCATCTTCCCCCCTGTACTCTGCTTTCTCATAGATAAAAAATGCCGGGGTTTTCTGACCTCCGGCACCTTTCAAAGAGTGTTAAAAAACCACCGTCTTGTTGCCATGGATAAAGACCTTGTCATCTAAGATCTTGCTTACGGCTCTTAAAAGCACCATCTGCTCGACATCATGTCCCGCCTTGGCGAGGGTATCTGGATCATAGCGGTGGTTAACCTTGATGACGTCCTGTTCGATAATTGGTCCCTCATCGAGATTGTCAGTCACAAAATGCGCGGTGGCGCCTATGATCTTCACGCCGCGGCAGAAGGCCTGGTAATAAGGCTTGGCGCCCATGAACGCGGGCAGGAATGAGTGATGAATATTGATGAGCTTGCCCAGAGGATAGTGGCTTATGAACCCAGGCGAAAGAATGCGCATGTACTTTGCGAGGATCACATAGTCAGGTCTGCACCCGTCAATGGCCGCCATGACTTTTTTCTCCTGATCCTCTCTTGAGTAGTCTGAATTCTCATAACACTCAAATGGAACGTCAAATTTCTCCGACAGCGCTCTTAAATCCTCATGATTCCCTATTACCTTGACGATATCCGCGTTAAGCGCCCCTGAATAGGTCTTCATTAAAAGCTCACCCAGGCAATGCGCTTCCCTGGTTACCAGCACGCAGAGTCTGCGGCGGCGCTGATCGTTTAAGGAAACCTTGGCACCCTCGGGCAGCTTGGATTTGATCTCCTCAATTATCTGATCTGCTTTTGAGAAATCACCCTCAAGCACCGATCTCATGAAGAATTTGTTGTCCTCATGGGAGGCAAACTGATCCTGACGTATGACGTTTAACGAATGAGCAAAGCAGGTATCGGTGATCTTGGCGATAAGACCAGTGGCGTCGGCGCATTCTGTGAGGAGAATTCTTTTTTCCATCTTGATTGATGATCCTGAGTTTATTGAATATGCGCGGCATCGCGTAACATTGAGGATCCACCGCGCGTTTTTCTACTGCAATGTGCTGATTCTAATTGAGAGAGACACGGTTTGCACGCCCTTGTGCTGTTCCATCGCGGTGCATTTGAGGGCTCTTGATGGTTAAATTCAGTTTTCCCTCGCTGTTGGATATAGTTAACCCAAGATTAAACCAATTCAGATTTCAGGACACATACATGTCAAACCAGGAAGATCTGCCTACCCAGACAGGCTACGCGGTATTAAACATTCCGGGAAAGGATCCCATCAAGCTTCCAATTCTCAAAGGAACCATGGGACCTGAGGTCATAGATATACGTGAGCTTGGCAAGAAAGGCTACTTTACCTACGATCCGGGTTTCGTATCCACCGCCTCGTGCATGTCACGCATTACCTTTATCGACGGAAATAAGGGCATACTGCTCTACCGCGGATACCCGATCGATCAGCTGGCGACCAAAACCAATTACCTTCAGGTGTGCTACCTGCTCTTCAAGGGCGAGCTTCCCGACAAGGCTCAGTACGCCGCCTTTGAGAACAGGGTAAAGCGCCATACTCTGGTGCACACCCAGATGGAATCGCTCTTCCAGGCCTTCCGCCGCGACAGCCATCCTATGGCGGTGCTGTGCGGTGTCGCAGGAGCCCTATCGGCCTTCTACCACGACAGCATGGATATTTACGATCCGCAGCTGCGTGAGCTCACCGCAATTCGCCTGGTCGCCAAGATGCCTACCCTGGCCGCCATGTCCTATAAATACTCCATAGGCCAGCCTTTCGTTTACCCTGACAACTCCATGAACTATGCCGAGAACTTCCTGCACATGATGTTCGCGACACCATGCGAGAAATACAAGGTAAACCCGGTTATCGCAAAGGCCCTAGACCGTATCTTTATCCTGCACGCTGATCATGAGCAGAACGCCTCAACCTCGTCAGTAAGACTCGCCGGATCCTCAGGAGCCAACCCCTACGCGTGCATCGCCGCTGGTATCGCCTCACTGTGGGGACCGATGCACGGAGGCGCCAATGAGGCCTGCCTGCGCATGCTTCAGCAGATAGGCTCAGTTGACCGTATTCCCGAGTACATCGCCAGAGCCAAGGACAAGAACGATCCATTCAGGCTGTTCGGCTTCGGACACCGCGTCTACAAGACCTTTGACCCGCGCGCCCTTGTGATGCGCGATACCTGCCATGAGGTGCTCGATGAGCTTCACATCACCGACAACCCGGCGCTGCACGTGGCGACCGAGCTTGAAAAAATCGCGTTAAACGATGACTATTTCGTCTCGCGCCACCTCTACCCGAATGTCGACTTCTACTCAGGCATCATCTTAAACGCCATCGGGATCCCAACCTCGATGTTTACGGTGATCTTCGCGCTGGCGCGCACCATAGGCTGGATCTCGCACTGGAACGAAATGCAGACCATCAAGGACTCGCGCCTTGGCAGACCACGCCAAATCTATACTGGAAGAGAGATGCGCAACGTCAAGGCTATGAGCAGACGCTAAAACGCAAAAGCCCTCCATCGGGAGGGTTTTGTTAAAACTACGTACACAAAGGGCCGCTTACGCGGCCCTTTGATATCAAATGGCTTGGCTATCAGGCGCTTAAAGCTTCCTTGGCCTTCTTGGCGATTGCCTCAAAAGCAGCCTTGTCATTGATCGCCATATCGGAGAGAACCTTGCGGTCGATCTCGATATTGGCCTTGTGCAGGCCGTTGATCAGCTGGCTGTAGCTCAGATCGTGCTGACGGGCCGCCGCGTTGATGCGGACGATCCACAGCTCACGGAACTGACGCTTCTTCTGACGACGATCGCGATAGGCGTACTGACCTGCCTTTGTCACTGCCTGTACGGCAGTGCGGTAGGTACGCGAACGGGCACCGTAGTAGCCCTTGGCGGCTTTCAGAACCTTCTTATGACGTGCGTGAGCGGTAACACCGCGCTTTACTCTTGCCATTTTCCATATCCTCCGGAATTACGCGTAAGGCAGCTGGCGCGTAATGGCGCGCAGGTTGCAGTTCTTGACGTAGATCATCTTGCGCAGGCTACGCTTGCGTTTGGTGGTCTTCTTGGTGAGGATGTGGCGCAGGTTCTGGTGACGGCACTTGTAGTGACCGCTACCGGTTTTCTTGAAGCGCTTTGCAACGCCCCTGTCGGTCTTCATCTTGACCTTGACTTTCTTAGCCATTGTTAATTACTCCGCATTAGTTGGCTGTTATACAAAACAGGAGCCTCAATCCTTCCGGATCTCGGACTTTGTTCCCTGTTACTGTTTCTTTTTGGGAGCCAGCACCATCGAGGCCTGCCTGCCTTCCATTTTGGAAGCGGCTTCCACCTGGGCGATACCGGCCACCTCGCATAGATCATGTTCTACGCGTTTGAGAACATCGAAGCCAATATTCTGATGCGCCATCTCGCGTCCGCGGAAGCGCAGCGTCACCTTGGCCTTGTTGCCCTCTTCGAGGAAGCGGGTCAGGTTGCGCAGTTTAACCTGATAATCCCCTTCGTCGGTCCCGGGACGGAATTTAATTTCCTTCACCTGGACAATCTTCTGCTTCTTTTTCTTCTGATCCTTGCTCTTCTCATAGAGATACTTGCCGTACTCGATGAGCTTGCATACCGGTGGATTGGCGTTGGGACTGATTTCTACGAGATCTACTCCCGCGTCTCTGGCCATGTGGAGCGCTTCCACTGTAGCCATCACGCCCAAAACCTGATTATCCTGATCTAAAAGACGCACTTCACGGCATCTTATGTCATTGTTTATCCGGTTCTTCTGAAACGTTTTACCGGTACGTTTGTTGTTGTTTATAGCAAGGCTCCTTTGTACCAAATCAGGGTCCTGAACAGGAGGATAAAATCCCGCCGCCCAGGACCCCGCGTTTTCACTGGGTTATATCAGAGAAAAAAGCTATTTCTTTGCCTTAGCCGCGCGTTCCTGCTCGATTTTCAGGTCAGCCTCCGGCATAGACTTGCGCGCTATGATATCCGCTTTGATGAGTTTTATCAAGTCATCAACCGACATCTGCCCCAAGTCCGCACCCTTTCTGGTACGCACCGCCACCACTCCGCGCTCAGCTTCCTTGGCGCCGCATACGGCCATGTAAGGAACATGCATCAGGGTGTGCTCGCGGATCTTAAAGCCTATCTTGTCATTGCGCAGATCCGGGCGAACTCTGATCTCGGCGTCATCAAGCTTCTGGGTGACCTCCTTGGCGTAATCAGACTGGGCGTCCGTGATGTTCATGACCACCGCCTGTACCGGGGCGAGCCAGGTTGGGAAGGAGCCCGCGTACTCCTCGGTAAGCATGCCGATAAAGCGCTCAAGCGAGCCAATCACGGCGCGGTGGATCATTACAGGAACGTGTTCCTGATTGTCCTCACCCACGTAGTGGGCATCAAGGCGCCCGGGAAGCGAGAAGTCGAGCTGAACGGTACCGCACTGCCAGGCTCTGTCGAGCGAGTCATGCAGGGTAAACTCGATCTTAGGACCGTAGAACGCGCCCTCGCCAGGCTGGAGCTCATACTCAAGATGGTTATATTCAAGAGCCTTCTTGAGATCGCCCTCGGACTTGTCCCAGACCGCGTCAGAACCTATACGCTTTTCAGGTCTAGTTGAAAGCTTTACATCGATGTTATGGAAATTGAATACGCCATAAACCTCATAGACCATCTTGATACAGTCTGAGACGACATCGAGGATCTGATCCTCGGTGCAGAAGATATGGGCGTCATCCTGCTCAAAACCGCGCACGCGCAGAAGTCCGTGCAGTGATCCTGAAGGCTCATTGCGGAAATCCTTGCCAAACTCAGCCATTCTGATCGGAAGATCGCGGTATGAACGGGTTCTTGAGTTGAAGATCTGGATGGCGCCCGGGCAGTTCATCGGTTTAATCGCGTACTGACGGTTCTCAGACTCGGTGGTGAACATGTTCTCGGCGTACTTGTCCCAATGTCCGGAGCGCTCCCAGAGCACTCTGTCCATGATCTGGGGAGTGTTAACCTCGATGTAGTGATACTTGTGCAACATCTTGCGCATGAAGTTTTCAACTATGCGGTAAACCGTCCAGCCGTCGTTGTGCCAGAACACCATGCCCGGCGCTTCCTGCTGGAAGTGGAACAGATCAAGCTGCTTGCCGAGGATGCGGTGGTCGCGCTTGGCAGCCTCCTCGCGGCGGTGCAGGTAATCCTTAAGCTCGTCCTTGGTGGCAAAGGCGCAACCATAGATACGCTGCAGCATTTTGTTTTTGGAGTTGCCACGCCAGTAGGCTCCGGCAAAGTGGGTAAGCTTGAAATTCTGGCAGAATGACATGTGGGGAACGTGAGGCCCGCGGCACATATCCACATACTCATTGTGATGGTATATACCGATTGACTTGTCATTCCTGTCGATATTCTCTTCAAGGATGCGGATCTTGTAGGGCTCGTTTCTCTCCTCAAAGATCTCATGAGCCCTGTTCCAGTCGACTACCTCTTTTTTGACCTGATAATCGGTCTTGGCAAGCTCATGCATGCGCTTGTCCAGAGCCTCGAGATCCTCAGCGGTAAACTTGTGATCGATATCGACATCGTAGTAAAAGCCGTTGTCAATGACAGGGCCGATAGCCATCTTGGTCTGCGGCCAGAGCTGCTTTAGGGCATGTCCCAGCAGATGCGCGCAGGAATGGCGGATGATCTCTATGCCTTCCTTGTCTTTGGGTGTAATGATACTGACGCTGGCATCCTCGTTTATAAGATCACACGCGTCATGAAGCACGCCGTTAACCTTGCCGGCTACGCATGAACGGGCAAGTCCCGGTCCGATGCTCTGGGCTACTTCAAAAACAGAAACAGGATGGTCAAATTCCTTGACCGCGCCATTGGGAAGAGTAATTTTAGGCATATTGCAAAACCCCGATGCATACTCGCATCTCCGGGCTCCATTAAAAAAGAAGTGAAATTCATCCCCTGCATCCGACCTGCGGTTACGACCCGGGTCCTTGTGCAAAGCAACGAAAACAGTGCTGATTATACTCCTGTGAAAAAGCGCGGATTAACTGACCTGTCAGAAAGGATTTTATGATGAGCCGGTATAAACCCCGGGCACGCGGATTTCAAAAACAGGTTGATGTTTTGTTAGCCATGTGTATAATTAGCAACGTCTTGCGACTTTAGCTCAGCTTGGTTAGAGCATCACCTTGACATGGTGGGGGTCGGTGGTTCGAGTCCACTAAGTCGCACCACTTAAAATTTGCATCTCTATTGCGACTTTAGCTCAGCTTGGTTAGAGCATCACCTTGACATGGTGGGGGTCGGTGGTTCGAGTCCACTAAGTCGCACCATTCGCGCGTTTCCTTTTTATTTCAATTACAAAACACAGCAGCGCTCTTCCGGCCCAATTACTTAACCCGCCATCGGGAGAAGTCCGCGTCGGAAATCACGCTTTCATCAGTATCTTACAGAACCATTATTTCAGGCAGGGATCTGTCACACCATCCTGGTGACAAGGCAGAAAACCTTGAAATAGAAGGGAGTCCCGAGCTTTGCTGGAAGTTGGTGCGACCAGATCGCCTTCTGTCTTGAAAATCCGTGTGCGTGCACAGCGATGTTCTTGAGCTTTGACATGACAGTCAGCCTGGCATAGCTGTTCCACTCGCCCTTTTGCTCCATTGCGAGCGCAATGGCCAGGAATGCGTCAAGCACTGATGAGATCTCGCGCGCCGAGAGACGCTTTGGACTGATGCTCTGGGCCTTGGCCCAGGGTAGGTAGCTAATCGACAATCCGAGAGTTGCGTTTATGGCATCAAGCTGCGCCCGTAAGGTCAGCGACATCATCAGGTGCCTTTTGGCTTGGGATGTGTTCTTGAGGTGGTAGCGGTATATGACCAGCTTGTCATCGAGCTTGCCAAAGCCTGCTTTTCCAAGAAACGAAAGCCAGAGGGCGTAGTCTTCGGCTACAAGGTACTTTTTCTGGAACCTGGACCCGCAGTTCTCTATGAGGGCGCGCCTTGCCATAACTGACGACATGCAGATGCAGTTGCCCTTGAGGAGCATGCACCCGACAAGGTTCTCTGGCTTCTCCTCGAAAAGCCCGATCGACAGTTCCTCGCCGTGATCGTCGACAACCCGCGCGTTGCTGTAGACAAGACCATCCCCTGGGTTAGCGTCAAGATACCGGCATTCCTTGTAAAGCCTGTTCGGAAGCGCCTCGTCGTCCGAGTCCAGGAAGGCCACATACTCGCCACGCGCGTGATCAAGCGCCCAGTTGCGGGCGGCTACCACACCAAGATTGTGTAAAAGCGATGGAAGACTATCCTGCCGTCATGAAACGACATCACGCAATCGCGAACATATGCATCAGAGCCGTCGTCGACGATGATGAGTTCGAAGTCTCCGAGGGTCTGACAAAGAACCGAGGCAATTGCCTTCCTTAAGTAGTCATCCTGCGTGTTATGCACGGGCATGATCACGCTGACCCTAGGTGACGGGGATGCCAGGTCGCGCCGTTCCTCGTCTGCTGATACCATCCTGACTCCTGATTGATCCATGAGCACAATGGATCGAGACTTGGCACTCGTTCCCTATTCCTCGTGGAAAATGTCCCTAGTGTAGATCTTATCTCTCACATCCTCAAGCTCGGGACTTAGGCGGTTTGAGACGATGAGATCGCACTCGCGCTTGAACGTCTCAAGATCGCGGCAGACCCTGCTGTGGAAGAACTCGTCCTCAGAAAGCTTGGGTTCGTAGACTATAACCTCTATTCCCTTGGCCTTGATGCGCTTCATGATCCCCTGTATGGATGAGGAGCGGAAGTTGTCAGAGCCGCTCTTCATCACCAGGCGGTAGATCCCGACTGTGCGCGGATTGCGCCTGACTATCTGGGCGGCGATGAAGTCTTTGCGCGCACTGTTGGAAGTGACGATGGCTTCTATGAGCGTGTTGGGTACGTCGCGGTAGTTTGCCAGAAGTTGCTTAGTGTCCTTGGGCAGGCAATACCCGCCATAGCCGAACGAGGGGTTATTGTAGAAGTCGCCGATGCGCGGATCAAAGCAGACGCCATGGATGATCGAGGCCGTGTCAAGGCCCTTGCTTATGGCAAATGAGTCCAGCTCATTGAAGAAGGCGACCCTCATAGCAAGGTAGGTGTTAGCAAAGAGCTTGACGCACTCGGCCTCAGTAGGCTTGAGGATGAGCGTAGGGATCGACTTTGGATCCTCGGCTGAACCCTCGGCAAGCAGCCTCACGAACTCTTTCCCAAACTCATGATCATGGGTGCCAACGATGATCCGCGACGGATGCAGGTTGTCGTAAAGCGCCTTGCCCTCGCGCAAGAACTCAGGCGAGAAGTGGATGTTGTCGGAATGAAACTTTAAGCGCGAGCGCTCTGTGAAGCCTATGGGCAGAGTAGACTTTATGACTATCTGGGAGCATGGGGCGTATTCAAGCGACTCTTTGATAACGCTCTCAACCGAATCAACATTAAAAAAGTTCTGTTGTGGATCATAGTTTGTAGGAGTGGCGACAATCACGAGATCCGTATCCTTGAGCAATTCCTCAGCGTCGGATCCCACAGTAAGATTCAGATCCTCTCTTGAAAGATATCTTTCTATCCACTCATCTGAAATGGGGCTGCGGCGCTGCCTTAGCATCTCAACTTTCTGATGATTTATCTCAAGCAGTCTCACCTCGTTTTTTACCGCGAGCATCGTGGCAAGCGAAAGCCCGACATATCCGGCGCCTGCTATTGTGATCTTCATGAGAGCTTCCTTCGACTTTAAATTAAGCGCGGCCAGGCTGAATCCCGTTTTTCAAAAGACATGGCCCCGGCTGCTATATTTCAGATATTGTAGATATCAAGCGCGTCGTTGCATGAGTCTTTCCAGGCCTTGTCAGCCTTGGCGTCATCAGAACGCTGGCGGGCAATCTCCTCAAAATAGCCTTCCTCGGGCGGAACTATATAGTTGCCGGAGAATACCGAGGTATCAAAGTCCTCAAGCTCCGGGTTCTCTTCGCGTACCGAGTTCTCAAGATCCTCAAGCGACTGATAGATCAGAGCGTCAGCCTTAATAAGACTGCAGATCTCAGCGTTGTCCCGCTTATAGGCTATAAGCTCATCTGAGGTAGGCATGTCGATGCCGTAGATATTCGGGTAACGGATCTCAGGAGACGCCGACGCGAAATAAACCTTTTTAGCTCCGGCCTCGCGCGCCATCTCGACTATCTGCATTGAGGTAGTGCCTCTTACAATCGAGTCGTCTACCAGAAGCACGTTCTTGCCCTCAAACTCGGCGTGGATCGGGTTTAGCTTGCTGCGCACGGATTTTTTGCGCTGCGCCTGCCCCGGCATGATAAAGGTTCTTCCGACATAACGGTTTTTGACAAAGCCCTGACGGTAAGGAAGTCCCAGATGACGGGCTATCTGCACGGCTATGTCAACCGAGGTGTCAGGAATTGGGATCACCACGTCGATCTTAAGATCTGAGTATTCCTTTTTGATCTTTTCGGCAAGCTTATCCCCCATGCGCACGCGGGTGGCGTAAACCGACGCGCCGTTCATAATTGAGTCGGGTCTTGCGAAGTAAACATACTCAAAGATGCAGGGCTTTAAGCAGGCATGCTCGGCGCACTGCGCGCTGAAGAATCTCCCGTCATTGGTAATGAGGATAGCCTCACCCGGGCGCACGTCACGCTCAAGCTTAAAGCCGTTTACATCAAGAGCCACGCTCTCGGAGGCCGCCATGTACTCGGTACGGCCGTCATCTGTTTTACGGGTGCCGTATACCAGAGGCCTTATTCCAAACGGATCGCGGAAGACCAGCAGCCCCACTCCCAAAATCACGCTTACCACCGCGTAACCGCCGCGGATCTCACTTTCAACTCCTCTTACCGCGTCAAAAATCTCATCAGGGCTAGGATCATTTCCCCTGCAGCAGTCCTGAAGTTTCCAGGCCAGGATATTTAAGAGAATTTCCGAGTCAGACTGGGTGTTGACATGGCGGCGGGCTTTAGTGCACTTATCCTTAAGCTCACGGGAGTTTATGAGATTGCCATTGTGCGCAAGCGCGATGCCAAAGGGCGAGTTCACATAAAATGGCTGAGCCTCGGCGGCGCTTGAAGATCCCGCGGTAGGGTAACGGGTATGACCTATTCCAACTGTGCCGACCAGCCTCATCATATGTCGGGTCTGAAAGACATCGCGCACCATTCCGTTGGCCTTGCGCTGATGGAAGTTGCCAGACTGATCCACCGTGACTATACCCGCGGCGTCCTGACCGCGATGCTGCAAAACCTGCAACGCTCCATACAAAGGAAGGTTAACCGGGGAAAAACCGGACATTCCGACTACACCGCACATATTTCAAGCTCCGCTGCCCGTAACCGGGGATGACATATATAAGAAGAACCAGTTTACAAGACGCTGCAAATCCGGAAGCAGCAGCGATCCGCTCCACCATGGCTCCTGCTCAAGAAAGGTCAGGATGTGCAGATGGAAAAGGATTTGCAATAACGCCAGCACCGCCGCCGCTATGAGAACCCCGCGCACAAAACCAAAGCAGACCCCGAGCAGGCGGTCAAAGCCCGACAACCCGGCCCTGCGTACCATGGTACAGACGATCCTGCCGGCCATGCCAAGCGTGATCAGTGTAACCACAAAAAGCACGATCACGGCCAGCACGTTGCGTGTCAGCTCGTCCTGCGAGAACACGAAAAACGGCGCGACAGTGGTATAAAACCTTCCGGTTACCAGAAAAGCCGCGATCCATGAGAGTATGGAGGCGGCCTCACGCACGAAACCGCGCATGATTGAAAGCAGTGAGGACACCGCTATTACGGCGATGATCACATAGTCCGCTGCTGTCAGCATGACGATCTCTCCTGAGATCCTGACGCAGTCCTGTCAGATGACATGGTCAAATCCGCGTCAGATGGTGTTCTTGGTCAGAACCTCTAATCCGTCAAGATAAGGTCTTAATACCTTGGGAACGGTTACCGAACCGTCTTCATTCTGATAGTTCTCAAGCACCGCGACCAGAGTACGGCCGACCGCCAGTCCCGATCCGTTTAAGGTATGCACCAGCTCAATCTTTCCATCCTTGCGTCTTACCCTCGCCTGCATGCGGCGGGCCTGGAAATCAAGGCAGTTTGAGCATGAGGAGATCTCGCGGTAGCAGTTCTGCGCCGGGAGCCAGACCTCGATATCGTAGGTCTTGGCGGAGCTGAAGCCCATGTCACCGGTGGATAGCGCCACCACATGGTATGGGATCTCAAGAGCCTGCAGTACCGCCTCGGCGTCAGCGGTCAGACGCTCAAGGGCGTCCCATGAATCCTCGGGCTTTACTATCTGCACCATCTCAACCTTGTCAAACTGGTGCATGCGGATAAGCCCTCTGGTGTCGCGTCCTGCTGATCCCGCCTCAGAGCGGAAGCACGGCGTGTGCGCGGTGATCTTGATTGGCAGCTCGCTCTCGGGGATGATCTCGCCGCGTACCATGTTGGTGAGCGGAACCTCAGCTGTAGGGATCAGGCAGAAATGACGGTTGACATCATCACCGTCGGCGTCGCCGTTTAAGCTGGTGTGGAATAGATCCTCGGCAAATTTGGGCATCTGGCCTGTGCCGTAAAGACTGTCAAGGTTTACAAGATACGGGGTATAGACCTCGGTGTAGCCCTGAGAGCGGTGCAGATCGAGCATGAGGTGGATAAGCGCGCGGTGGAGTCTGCAGACAGCGCCGGTCATGAAGGCAAAACGGGCTCCTGAGACCTTGCGGGCGCGCTCAAAGTCGAGCATGCCCAGACCCTCGCCTATGGCGACATGATCTTTTATCTCAAAATCAAATTTCCTTGGAGTCCCCCACTTGCGCACCTCCTTGTTGAAGGTATCATCAGCGCCAAGCGGGCATGAGGCGTCAGGCAGGTTAGGGATGGTGAGGTAATACTGTTTAAGCTCATCCAAGATGGCGTCCTGACGTTTTTTAACCTCAGCAAGCTCATCGCCGATTTTTGAGACCTCAGCCTTAAGTCCGCTGGCGTCATTGCCGGCCTTTAAGGTCGCGCCAATCTGCTTTGAGAGCGCGTTGCGCCTGGCCTGCAGATCCTGAGTGCGGACCATGGTCTCCTTGCGCTCGCTCTCAAGCTTTGAGAGCTTCTGGATATCAAGTTTGAAGTTGCGGGTGGCAAGGCGCTTTGCGGCCTCTTCTGGATTAGTACGCAGATATTTCGAGTCGAGCATTTTTTCTGCCGTGGTATCTTTTAAAACTTAAAGAGGAGGCCCTGCCTCCCCGTAAAACCTGCGCCGATCATACCATGATTGCGCTCTCTTTGACGCTCTGAGTGCCGCCGGCATTTACAGCGGCAATCGTCAAACCTGTTTTTTTTTCGCTCAGTACGCGTCCTCTCCCCCGTTGTGGGTGGTTTTGCTACCTTTAAAGCCTTTGGGATAGCGCGGATCCTCAGAGAGCGCGTCACGCTCTTTGAGGTACTTTTCCTTCTCCTTGAGCTTTATCTCAAACCCGCGCTCTGACGGCGTGTAGTAGACGGTGCCGGCAAGATCCTCAGGGAAGAAGCACTCGCCGGCGGCGTATGCCCCCTCAAAGTCATGAGCATAACGGTAGCCCTTGTGATAGCCGAGATCATCCATGAGCCTGGTAGGAGCGTTTCGAAGGTACAACGGTACCTCCTGTGTGCCGTGCTCTCTGGCATCCTCACGCGCGCGATGGAATGCCGTGTATAAATGGTTGCTTTTGGGCGCAAGCGCGAGATAAACCGTAGCCTCGGCGATCGCTCTCTCACCCTCTGCGCTGCCTACCCTCTCGTAGATATCCCAGGCGTTAAGCGCTATCTGCATGGCCCTCGGATCGGCAAGCCCCACATCCTCGGTCGCGATGGCAAGCAGTCTTCTTGCCACATACAGGGGATCGCCTCCGGCCTCAAGTATGCGGCTGTACCAGTAAAGCGCCGCGTCAGGGGCGCTGCCGCGCACTGACTTGTGAAAGGCTGAGATCAGATCATAAAAAACATCTCCGCCCTTGTCGTAGGCAATATTGCGTCTTCCGGCGACCGCGCCTAACATCGACATGGTCACGAGGTATTTGCCATTCTTTAAGGGGGCAGCCAGATCAGAGCACATCTCAAGCATGTTCAAAAGCAGTCTGGCGTCACCGCAGGCAAGCTCGGCAAGGCTGTCCGCGACACGCGGAGCGAGCTCAATATTACGTTTGCCAAGCCCCCGATCCGAGGTAAGCGCGAGATTTATAAGCTTTAAGAGATCCTCATGCGAAAGCGCCTTTAATACATATACTCTCGCTCTTGAGAGCAGCGCCTTGTTTACGTTAAATGACGGGTTTTCAGTGGTTGCCCCGATGAAGATCACCGTGCCGTCCTCAATATGCGGCAAAAAAGCGTCCTGCTGCGAACGGTTGAAGCGGTGCACCTCATCGACAAAAAGCAGGGTTCTCACGCCGCGCTCGCGCCGGTCCTTTGCCCTAGCGACCGCGTCACGGATGTCCTTGATCCCCGATGTGACTGCGGGGATCTGCTCCAGCACGGCGTTGCATCTTCTGGCAAAAAGCAACGCGAGCGTGGTCTTGCCGGAGCCAGGCGGTCCCCAGAGGATCATTGAGTAGCACTCGCCGCGGTCAAGGGCAATCCTAAGCGGCTTGCCCAGCCCCAGAATATGCTCCTGTCCTACGTACTCATCCAGTGTTCTGGGGCGCAGACGGGCGGCGAGTGGCGCGAACTCATCGGCTTTGTCATCAGGCCCGGCGGGCGTCAGATCCTGTCTGTTCTGCTTTGCTGATCCGTCTGCGGCGCTCTTCTGGTCAAGACTGTCGAAGAGATCAGTCTGCTCCGCGCTCATCGTCTACCTCGGCATCAGACGGGATGCTGGTGTCAAACGCGTCCTTGGATACGCTGTTTTTTACAGAGCTGAGCTCATACACCGAGGTGCTGCCGTCCTTGAGAGTAAGCGTAAGAGCGCTGATGTTCTGGCCATCAAAGCTAATCCGCATGGACAGAACGTCCCTTGGGCGTTTTGGGGTTAGAACCCAGCTCTCACCATCGCGCTCAACTCTATAGCCGCTCCACACGCTCTTGTCACGGGTTGTCAGAAGGACAAAAGGGGATGAGGATGACTGGCTTTTTGAGAATATGCTCAGCTGGTTTACAAAAGGATCGTAATAACAGATGGCGTCGTCCTTGGTAAAAAGCAAAAGCTCGTCAGGCTTTTGGGTATGCATCATCAGGCTTCCCGGGCGCTTTAGGGCAAGCGTTCCTGATGAGGTCTGAACCTTGCCGCCCTTTTTCTCAACCCTTGAGGTGAAATCAGCCGAGAGTTCATCGTGCGCGAAGATCCTTTCCTGAAGATCAGAAACTGGATCAGCCGCCGCGACCTCACCTGCGGAAAATTCCAAAACCAGCGCGGCAAGGATCGTTGTCATAAAACGCTTCGCGGAGGCTCCTGATTTTACGTTGGCTTTTTCTTTTTTCATCATGCTTAAACTTTTGATAGCTAGCTCCTTCCAGTGCCGCCGGGGACAGTCTCCCGTGTGGTTCTGGGATCTATATTTTGTACGCAGGCTTATCTCAGATATCCCCTGCCTGTTTCATCTGGGAGAGGATCTTCTTGGTCCTCGGGTATCCTATGCCAAAGGCTATCTGGACTGAGGTTATAGACGGGATCCTGCCACCGTTCTCATTCTGATAATCACGCACGTGGGCAAGCACCTTGTCATAGAGCTCATCGCGCTTCATCGCGCCCTGATCTCCACGCTCTGACGCTGAGTCATCCTCATCATCGTCATGATAGTCAGTCACACCCTGAACATACTGCGGCTCGCCGCAGTGCTGCTTCCAGGCGTCAACCACGGCCTCAACCTCCTCATTGCGGGCAAAAGGCCCGTGGGCACGGAAGATCTGCGAGCGGTTAAGATGCTGGATGCTCGCCAGCAGATCACCATACCCCAGAAGGTTTTCAGCTCCGGTCGCGTCCAGGATCACTCTTGAGTCAAGGGCGCTGCCCACAGTGTAGGCGATACGCGAGGGCAGATTGCTCTTCAGTGTGCCGGTTATAACGTCACTGCGCGGTGACTGGGTTGCCAGCATCAGGTGAATCCCCGCCGCGCGCGCCTTCTGCGCGATACGCTGCACCAGCATGTCAGGTGAAGGGCCGCCCTTGCCGTTTCGTCTGCCGTCAAACGCCTGCATCAGATCTGCAAACTCGTCTATGACCATCACTATGGTAGGCAGTGGCTTCATAAGCGAAGGACTGCCGCCCATATCGGCGCTCCAGGCCGGATCGTAAACCAGCCTGCCCTGAGCGTTCTGCTCGCGGATGAGGGCGTTGTACTCGGCAAGCGAACGCACCCTCATCGCCGAAAGAATTCCATAGCGGCGATCCATCTCGGCCACACACCACTCAAGCGCCGCCATGGTCTCCTTGGGCTCTGAGATCACAGGGCAGATGAGGTGAGGCAATCCTTCGTACAGCGCGAACTCAACCTGCTTTGGATCCACCAGGATAAGTCTCATCTCAGAGGGAGATCTTGAGAGCAAAAGCGACAGGAGCATGCCGTTGATGCCTATGCTCTTGCCTGATCCGGTGGTACCGGCGATGAGCAGATGAGGCGCAGTCGCCAGATCCGCCACCACCGGCTCGCCAACTGTATTCTCGCCAAGACACAAAGGCAGCGTGGCCTTGGTGCGCATAAACGCGTCGCTCTCCACCACCTCGCGCATGGAGATGGTCTTGCGGTGAACGTTTGGCACCTCAAGTCCGATATGCTGGGTTCCTCTTATGGTGTCAATTACCCTGAGGTTGGGAGTCCCCAGCACGCGGCACATGTCCGACTGCAGGTTGGCTATCTTTGAGATCCTGGTTCCAACTCCCGGAAGAATATGGAAACAGGTGATAACCGGGCCTGGCTCATAGTCGACCACCTTGGCGTCCACCCCAAACTCGCGCATGCACCTGTCGATGGCCTCACCGGTCTCCCTGGCCTCGGCGTCCGACGCTCCGGAGTCCTGAGCGTCATTACTGTCAAGCAGTGAAAAGGGCGGGCGCCAGTTGTCCTCAGGCTCGCTATTACCCGGGACTGTGATCATCGAGCTTAAATAATCCTTGGTCGGAAATTTATGAACATCGGCGTGAGGAGGCTCAGGCGCCGCGTGATTTTCGGTGTCAGCTGTCCCGTTGTCACCTGACTTTGTCATCGCGCTGACAGCACCCGCGTTCCCGTCGGCGTCAGGATCCGAACCATTTTCATCGCGGCTATGATAGTCATCCTCCCATAAGGGATCTTCCTCACGGTTTTGCGGATCGGCCGCGGCGCTCGCGAAGGCGGCGCGCTCCTCATCGTCAGGGTTTTGGTATACGGCATGAGAGGCGTCCTGACTATCAGGAGCGCCTGAGGTATCTGCGCCAAAGCCCCGGGGCTCGGAGGCTTTCTGATCCTCTTTTGCCTTAACTTCATCTGCAGCTACCTTGCCGTTTACCCCGCGGGTCGCGCCGTTAAAGGACGAGGCGAAGTCAAGATCCTTCTCTGAGATCGGGATCTCCTGAGAGCGCAACCCGTCCTCTTTTCCACTATTTGCGCCATCTTTCTCCGCGGTTACAGTATTGGCTTTATCCTCAGGCGCGCTCTTTTCATCGTAGGGCGTAACGGTAAATCCGCTCTCTTCCATCGAGATGATGCCGTCATCCTGGTTGTACGCCCGATCATCAATCAGAGCGCCCGGATCAGGCATCACCGAGGCCTGACTGTCGCGCTCAATATACCTGCCGCCCTGACAAGCGTCATGATTGAAACCGTCTATGTGCTGGCCAAACTGCATCGAGGTTACGCTGTCCCCTCGGGTGATCACGGTGCTCACACTGCCGCGGCCATCCGGATTACCTACTGTCTCGCTCTTAACCCCTGGGGCCCCCGCCTGATAAACAGGACCATCAGAAACATTCGTGTATGAATACTGCTGCTCCTGATCACTACCGTCCATATAGTCCTGAGGCTCGGATCTGGTTATGATGGTGCGCATAACCTTATCATCAGGGCGATCGTCATCTGAAGACGCTGGCGATGGCTTACGCTCCTTAGCATACTGGCTCTCGGAGGGAGCTTTTCCGGGCGCTGCGTTTACCTCGCCGCGGCTTATGATGGTTGAGGGACCGCGGTTCTCATCCTGCTCTCTTTGAGATCCATAACTGCTATTTTCAAAGGTTGTTCCTCTGTCATTCTCCCGATGAGGGATGTTTTTTCCAGACAGAGCGTCATCAGGCGCGGCTGCGCGACGCGTATAGCTGTCTTTGAGATCCCTGCCCTTATCTAAAAAGGCTCCCGGATCGCGCGCCTCATATGAACTTTCTTCCCGCGTCGCGTCTTTTGCGGTCAGGCTATCTGATGGCTGTTCGCCAAAGTTAGGCTCAACCCTGCCGTGAGGAAGTTCTTCCTTCTTCTGCTCTTTAATTTTATTAACGCCAGATTCCACGCCAATTGGAGCGTCATCAGGGCTTACGCCGCCTGTGAAATTGACCGAGTAGTCACCTTTTCCGTCATATGCGCGCGGAGGTTCTTTGTTTTTTGAGGATACCCGGCGCTCAAGGCGAAGTTCAGGTTCTTTAATGGCAGGCTTTTTGAGTGTTTCACCTGATTTATCCATGCCGCCTTCATTTTGGGCTTCCTGCTCGTCATCTCCCTTGTCCAGGCGCAGGATCCTCATCACAAACTCGCCTATGCGATCGCAGAACCACCATGGAGAGTGGGCAAAAAACATCATGAAGCCGGCCATGGTAAGCAGGATCGGGATAAGCGGCGCCGCGTAACGCGGGAAACGGCTGAAGAAAAGGATATTTAGAAAATCCCCCAGGATCCCGCCGGCGCCGGTTGCCCCCGCGACAAAGAGCGATGACATCAGGGCGCACAGACCTATGAGCAGGATGTTAAAGCCAAAGAGCCTGATCCCTACAGAAAAGAAATCAACCTGACGCAGTGAAAAGCGTCCTTTGGTGAACTGCCATACCGCGAAGACTATAAGAAATGGCAGGAAATAGGTTACATCGCCAAAGTAGTTAAAGAGAAAAGCGGTAAAGCCTCCCTGTGAGACCTCGTTGCCGCCGTTTAGGAGTTCGCCTGAAATCGCGCTTTGCTGCAGATCGCGCGATGACGCCAGAAGGTATTCGCAAAACAGCGCCGCGGCTACCCCTACGGATAGCGCCGCGGTCCTGAGCTTTCCCGATCCGCCGCGCTGATGCTGTGGGGTTATATCCATTTTCCCTCCGATTTACGGCTCTCCCCGCCGAAACAAATATCGAAAACTTTTATGCTTTGCTGCTGCAGTTTTGTTCTATGCTTTTTGGGCGAAATGGTACCACCTTATGACCAGATGCCGCAATTTCGCGCCGTCTGCGTTAAACGCGCTTTTAGGAGATCTCCTTGATAGACATAGTACTCTACCGCCCTGAAATGCCGGGCAACGCCGGAAACATCATGAGACTGTGCGTAAATTTCGGAGCAAAACTGCACATGATAGGACCGATGCCCTTTGTCATGGATGACCGCAAATTACGCCGGGCTGGTCTTGATTACCGCGAGATTGTAAACGTAAAAGTCCACACGAATTTCAGCTCTTTTCTAAATGATGAAAAGCCTAAAAGGCTTATCGCCTCAACAGCCCACGCGAGAAAAACTCTGGGAGAGTTTCACTTTGAGGAAGGGGACTACGTGATCTTCGGGAGGGAGAAAGAGGGGCTTTCAGACGAGGTCTATAACGTGGTGCCCCAGGATCTCAGATTGCGCATTCCCATGGCGCCTGAAAGCCGGTGCATCAATCTTTGCAACTCGGTTGCCATTGTCGCCTATGAGGCCTGGCGCCAGAGCGGTTTTTCAGGAGCCGCGGACGCGCGTGATGTAATCGATTAAGGGGCGCCGATTTGGAACGGCTTGTTATTTCCTTTTGATATAATATGCGCGTCCGCGTCAAGACACGCGCTCATTTGGAAGATTCCCGGTTAGGACAGTGCTCGATTTTCTTGTTAATTTCTTCACGCAGTACGGATATATAGCCGTATTTTCATGCCTCATTCTCTGCGGTCTTGGCGTACCGGTACCAGAAGACATCACACTCGTGTCAGGCGGAGTCATCGCGGGGCTTTACCCTGAGGTAAACCAGCACATCATGTTCGCGGTGGGCATTGCGGGAGTTCTGATAGGTGACAGCACCATGTTCATAGGCGGCAGGATCTTCGGCTACCGGATCCAGCGCATTCGTACCTTCCGCAAGATCCTCTCTCCGCGCAGATTCTCCCAGATCCAGCGCAAGTTCAAGCAGTATGGTCTGGGTGTGCTCTTCGTTGCGCGTTTTCTGCCCGGTCTGCGCTCGCCCATTTTTCTGGCGGCCGGAATGAGCAGACGTATTCCCTATCATATCTTCATTCTCATGGACGGCTTTGCCGCGATGATCTCAGTACCGGTGTGGATCTATCTTGGGTATTTCTTCGCCGACAACCGCGAGCTTTTAATGTCATATGTCCATGACGTGCAGTCAGCTATATACGCCGCTTTAGGTCTGGTACTGCTGATTGTTCTGGCAGTATGGCTCAAGCGTAAGCTCCACGCTAAAATTTCAAAGCACGTTAAGTAAACTCAAGCTTAATCAGCGCTTTTTTATAAGAAGAACTTCTATCGACGGATGGCCGGGACTTTTTTGATTGCCGGTCCAGGTTTTAATTGAGTCTCTTGCTCACTACAACGCAAATCTTGCCATAAAAAGCGATTCCAATTGCGACAACATTTGGAATTTCCTTTTCATCTATATATTCCGACGCGTAACCTTTACCTTCGATCTGCTCTATCGCGCTCTGAGCGCTGCTTCTGGCCTGTTTTACGTTCTGGGCTACTTTAAGCTCAATTACCATGGCGCTGCTGGTCGACTCATCGCAGAACCTGATGTCGGCAAAGCCAAGTCCCGCCTCATGCTCAACCTTAAGATCACTAAGCCTGTCGCCAAAGCTTGAGAGAATGCCGGTCATGAAGCCCTCATAGAAATTCACTGGCGCGCTTTTGCTCGCGTAGACCCTGATTGAAATGAACGCGCGCAGTCTTTCGCTTAGGAATTTCTGAGCTTTCTCGTTGTCACCTTCTGATAAGGACTTGAGCATCTCAAGATTCTTATTATCCGTAGTCAGTGCTTCCATGAAGCTTGCCTGAATACTCTTGTCAAAGCACTTTTTGATCTCAAGGTTTGGGATCTTAACCTTGTAATTGCCATCGCCAAGATTCTCTACCGCGGTCAGATAGCCGGTGTGGAGCAGAACTTACCACATGTCATCGACCTTATGCAGGCTCAGGGAGTCATAGTTCATCGAGTTATTTACAGTGATTGTGATGTCCTTGCATCTGAGAGATCCTGAAGTTTCTGGTTGTCGTTCTCACTTAGAAAACCCACATAGCTTTTAATTGCCTGAGTGCTGGTAATTTCACTGCCAATCCAGTAGTTAAGCGCTTTGATATCCTCAGTTGTACCTTCATTTTTATGCTCTAAGGCGTCACTTATAAAGCTGCACACATCCCAGGGACAGAATATTTCCTGATCATAAAAGCGGTAGCCATCGTAGTTTTCTTTCACAAGTCCCGAGTACTTGGAAAGATCAAACTTATCTAAGAATTTTTTGGTCTCATCTGCGGTAAAGCCCATGAGCGACGAGAATTCCGGATCCTTTGTAAGCACAGTGTTCGCGGTAAAGTTGTTCGGTCCGGTAAAGATGCTGTTCTTGGCGACCTTGAGACACCCGGTCATCACGATTTTAAAGACACTGCCATCTCCGACATCATCGGTTTTTAATATGTCAAGAAACTGCGAGTAAAAGCCTACCATCTCAGAGTGGTAGCCTTTGCCCTGAGCCTTGGCAAGCGGAACATCATACTCGTCTATAAGCAGGATCACCTGATGCCCAAAATGCTCATACAGAGCATTGCTTATAAAATTAAGAAACTCGGTGATTTTGAATTTATTTTTTGGTTCAAGAAGCTTATCCACATTAAGATAAATCTCAAACTGACTTTTCTCATCATCACTTAATTTGGGACTTTGTAATAAATATCTGAATTTGGATGCTGTATAAACAATGAGCGCCGCCAGCTTCTGTACAGCCCACTCAAAGCTCTCTCCATAGACTTTTTTTAGCGTCATGAACACCACGGGGTACTGTCCCATATATTTTTGGACAAACTCCGTGTCCTTCATGACATCAAGTCCCCTGAAGAGCCTTTCCTGACGGCTGGTGTCTCCCGGGTTTTCAGGATTTACGTCAAAAAACTCCTTGAACATGCTCAAGGTCAGGGTCTTGCCAAAGCGGCGTGGACGGGTAAAGAGCATGACACTGCCCTGAGTGCTAAATACAGGCCGCAGGAACTTCGTCTTGTCCACATAGTAGAAGTTGCCGTCTATGATGACGCTGAAACGCTCAGCGCCAGCACCGGCTCTTTTCTGAGTCTGCATGTGCCGCTCCTGAATTAACTTATGTCCTGCCGCTTTTAAAGTCTGGTTATATCTGAGCTTACGCTAGAAACGCTGACAGCTCAAGCAATCCGCGGCGATATGGAAACAGAGCTCATCAATCTGACAATTCAGTTCAAGAAATATTTTTAAACATAATTGCCAATGTTGCTAAAACGAAGCTCTGGTCGTCAAAACACCGACTACAAGAGCAAAAAACAGATCACGTCAGACGCGCTTTAATAAGGATCACCTGGCTAAAAGCGGGGATTTTTCGGAATGCCATAAGACACACTCTTGCTCATAAGAGATCTCAGATGCCGCTTTTTCGTGCGTTTTTGGCAATACCCGTCTTTATTTTCATAATCTCATCCTGAGGATTAGAATCTTCACACCATGCGGTCTTCCTGTCCGCTTTTTCATTTGACTTTAATAACTTTTCAAATTCAGAGACACACCAGATGGATCAACTCACACAAATCGTAAGCGACATCAACTCTATTCTCTGGGGACCATGGTGCCTGATCCCGATTTTGGTCGGCGCCGGCATTTTCTTTACTTTTAAACTGCGTTTTGTGCAGGTACGCCAGTTCACCCGCGCCGTAAAACATGTTTTCGGCGGCATTTCCTTTAACGGTGAGAAGGCGGGCGGACACGGAATGACCTCCTTCCAGTCTCTGGCCACGGCAATCGCCGCTCAGGTCGGAACCGGAAATCTCGCCGGTGTAGCCACGGCTATGGTCATGGGCGGCCCGGGAGCCGTGTTCTGGATGTGGGTGGCCGCTTTCTTCGGCATGGCCACCATCTTCTCCGAGGCGGTGCTCGCCCAGCTTTACCGTTGCAAGGATCAGGAAGGCAGAATAACCGGCGGCCCGGCCTATTACATTTCATGCGGTCTTGGCTCAAAGCCTCTCGCCGCCATCTTCTCGGTGCTAATCATCATCGCCCTCGGCTTTATCGGCAACATGGTACAGGCCAACTCAATCGCCGCGGCGTTTGAATCAGCCTTCGATATCCCGACACCGGTAACCGGGCTTTTCATAATCATGCTCGCTGGCTTCATTTTCATCGGCGGAATCAGGCGCATCGCCTCCTTTGCCGAGAAGATGGTTCCGCTTATGGCCTCGGTTTACGTCTTAGGCGCCATCTACATAATGTGCATATACTGGGAGAACATACTGCCTACCTTTGAAACCATTATCTGGGGCGCGTTCAACCCCTCTGCCGCTACCGGCGGCGTGATCGGCGCCTCGGTTAAGGAGGCCATACGCTACGGTGTCGCCCGCGGACTCTTCTCAAATGAGGCCGGCATGGGTTCTACCCCGCACGCTCACGCCATCGCGAGAGTAAGACATCCTGCCGAGCAGGGCCTTGCCGCGATAATCGGACTTTTTGTCGATACCTTCATCGTGCTTACCGCCACTGCTCTGGTGATTCTGGTAACCCAGAGCCTTGATGGCAAATCAACCGGCATCGTGCTCACCCAGATTGCCTTCTCAAAGGGTATGGGCGTCGCAGGATCCGGCTTTGTGGCGGTCTGCCTGTTCTTCGCGGCCTTTACCACCATCATCGGCTGGTACTTCTTTGCCGTTCAGAACGTCAAGTACCTGTTTGGCTACAAGCTCGTCAATATCTTCTCAGTGATAGTCCTGTGCTTCCTGATGACCGGCTCCTTCCTCAAGGTAAATCTGGTCTGGGAGCTTGCCGACATGTTCAACGGACTCATGGTGATCCCTAATATCATCGCGGTGATCGGACTCTATAAGCTCGTTGGCAAGGTCTGCGCCGACTTTGAGGATCGTTACCTTAAAGGCGAAAATCCTATGTTTGGTCCAAGCGAGACCCTGACCGGACGTCTTGCGAAGGTCGGATTAAGGCGCATGCGCCGCGCGCAGTCGCATAAAGAACGCGGCTGATTTGCTCTGGTCCTGATAACAAAAAAACTCTGTTACGCTTTCGCTACAGAGTTTTTTTTAGCTTTCTTTATATCCTGCTACAGGGTATTGAGGAAACTCCGTTATTGTCTGCCAGCTCTACGGTTTTTTCCTTTCATCGCGCCTTCCTGATGGTTACGGATCTGATAACTATCCTGAGAAGAGTTAAGTCGTCTGTGTCTTTCTGGCTTTGAGCTCAGAATATTCATGAGCGTGAGGATCATGGCTATAAGCGATACCACCAGAAGCACTATGGCTACCGTTGAGGTATCCGGGCTTGAGCGCAACTCCCAGGCGAGGTAAATTCCGAAAACCGAAAAGCCCAGCACCAGTGAGAATGAAAGCGCGCGGCTTTTCTCCTCATCCTCAAGATTGCGCTCCTTGCGCTTCTTATCCTTCTTCTCTTCCATCTGTCCACCGAATGCCGGGATCGCGATCTGATGACCGCGCGTTATCAACGCCTATATTCTATGCTCACGCGCCTTTTTCTGAAAGCACCAGGGAATTTGAGCTTACGCTTTACTCTTTACCAACGCTACCTTCCTGTAAAGCAGATGAATTTTGAGCTCTCGCGAAAACCCATTTACCCTCACCATAGCTTAAGGTAAGGTTATGGAATTTCATAAGTGAAGGCCTGTGGCCTACGCTTATGAAGATGGAGCCTTTAAGCTCATCAGTCAGGATCCCGCAGGCTCTGCCCTCAAGATCCGGATCAAGCGCCGAGGTGGCCTCATCGAGTATGAGCAGATCAGGTCTTTGCACCAGCGCTCTTACGATAGCCACGCGTTGCTGCTCACCAAGCGAGAGGATCTGCGACCAGTTGTCATCAAGATCAAGCTTGGGCACCAGAGCGTCAAGGCCCAAAAGCGAGAAATACTTCTCTACCAGAGAGCGTTCAGTCTCTGAACAGGCAAGAGGATAGCATGCCGCCTCAAGCAAGGTTCCAAGCGGCAGATACGGTCTCTGGCTTAAAAACAGCGCTTTTGATGACTTAGGATAGATTATCTCCCCATCAGCGTAAGGCCAGATCCCGGCTATGGCCCTTATGAGAGTTGATTTGCCGCAGCCTGAACGGCCGCGGATCAGCAGGCGATCGCCTGCTTTAAGATCAAGATCAATTCCGCTCGCGAGCGCTTTGCCCTGAGGCGTGCTCACCTCAAGTCCTCTTATGACAAAATCAGCGCCCTCACTCTTTATTTCAGGGCATTTCACCGTCTCTGCTCTGGCCATGCTGTCAAAATAAAGCGCCAGACGATCCACATCAGCTTTAAATGAGGCCCATGATGAGAAATTATTGATTACCGTCGACAGCGAGTCCTGCACCCTGCCGAAGGCCGATGAGATCTGCATGATGCTGCCCATGGTTATTATCCTGGCAAAGTACATCGGCGCGGCCACCAGGATCGGAAAGATCACCGCGAGCTGGGCGTAGCCTAAGGTGAAAAATCCCAGTCTCTTCTGACAGATGATGAGCTTTATATAGTTCGCGACAAGTGAGGAGAAGCGCGCGCTCAGGATCCTGCCCTCCTCCTTCTGACCGTGATACAGCGATACCTGCTCGCTGTTCTCACGTATGCGCACCAGTGAAAAACGGAAATCCGCCTCACGGCGCTGCTGGCGGAAGTTCAGCTTTACCAGCGGTTTTCCAAAAAGGAAGGTAAGCGCCGTGCCGCCTAAGGCATAAACGATCGCAAGGTAGAGCAGATAACCGTCAGGCAGGGTGATTTTGCTGTCATTCCACAGTGTCAGCGTCACCGAGTGCGAGAGATCCCAAAGCACCACTCCGAACGTGCCGATCATGGCGAGATCAGACGCGGTACCCAGAAGCAGGGAAATCGTGCCTGAGACAAAGGAATTTAAATCCTCGGAGATACGCTGATCGGGGTTCTCGGTCTTGCGGTCTATGAGTTGCATACGGTAATAGGCGTCATCTGACAGCCACTCCCCCATGACCTTTTCTGTAAGCCAGCGTCTCCAGCGTATGGCGAGGGTTGACCTCAGGTAGGCGTTGTATACCGACACCACAACGTGGATGGACGCTAAGATCACGAAAATAAGGAGCTGATGCTTGAAGCCTTGGATATCGTAGTTCTGTATGGTGTCCCAGAAGGCCTTGTACCAGGTGTTGATGGCGGTTGCGATATAGATGGCACCTGAGGTTAACCCTATTATTATCGCAAGCAGAACCCAGGCCATGACGCTGTCACGGCTTTTCCAGTAAGGCACCGCTATGCGGAAGAACGATCTTATTGAGAGCATCAGCGGCAGGCTGTCGCTGCCGTGAAGCTTATCCTCAAGCGAAGGATCCTTGCGCCTTTGCGCCTCATTTAGGATCTGAAACTTGAACATCAGTTGTCCTCCCTCATAAGTTGTTCGAGCACCACCGCGACCCCGTCCTGCATATTGGTAAGCGTGACATAATCCGCTGCCTTTTTAAGACTATCCATCGCGTTGCCCATCGCCACGCCAAGACCCGCGTTTTTTATCATGACAAGATCATTCTCCGCGTCGCCAAAGGCCACGCACTCACCAATATTCACTCCAAGCACGGAGCAGAGCTTTATAAGCGCGCTACCCTTTGAATTGTGGTGCGGGATAAACTCAAGAAAGTTGTCATCCGTCCTCATGATCTCAAAGCTATCGCGGACTTTGTTTGAGATTTCAGGACGAAAGTCGTCGATAAGATCTTTGGGACCTGTGGCGACAGCCTTGTAGTACCGCTCACTCTCATGCCCTTTCTTAAAATTCCACCTGTCGGTATAAGCTACCTTGGCGTGAATTATCTCGCGGGTGGAATAACCTGTAACCTTCTCAAGCACCAGTGAGTTTGTCTTTGAGTACGCGTGAAGATCAAGCCCCGCCGCGGAGGTTTCCCGGTCTAAAAGCGCGAGCTCCTGAGCGTCCGCGGTATCCTCCCAGAGCGTGCCAAAAAGGCTGTCCGGAGCTCCTTCCTTTTTAAAGGCGCAAAGATCTATAACCGCCGATCCGTTAAAGCATACGGCCAGCGATTTTGGTCCCAGCGCGTCCATCCGCTCAAAAAATCTTAAAGCGGAATTCGGATGTCTTCCGGTGGTGATCGCCACATAACGGCCTGAAGCCTCAACCGCGCGCACGGCCTTGGCGGCGCGCTCACTGATGCTTTTATCATTCCGAAGCAGTGTTCCGTCAAGATCGAGGGCTACGAGCGAAAAGTGAAATGAGAGGGGATCGGTTTTATCCTGCATGGACCTTCCTGTACGTGCTTTAAAAAAACACGCCCGGCATTAAAACCGGGCGCTTATGGCGCGGCCTTGCCGCGTCTTAATCTGGAGCTGTCACACTCCGGCCTTCTTTAACGCGGCTGAGACTATTTCCTGAGCCTCATGCTCAATCTGCTTTAAGTGCTCCTTTGACTTGAAGCTCTCCATGTAGATCTTGTAGACATTCTCAGTCCCGGAGGGACGCGCCGCGAACCAGCCGTTTTCGGTCACAACCTTAAGTCCGCCGATGGCCGCTCCGTTGCCCGGGGCGTTGGTGAGCTTCTGCACGATCTTCTCGCCGGCGAGGGTTCCAGCCTCAACCGATGAGCTGTCAAGCTTCTTTAAGGCGGCCTTCTGCTCAGGAGAGGCCGGAGCGTCGACACGATCATAGAAGCAGGTGCCGTATTTGCGCTCAAGCTCCTTATAGTGCTCTGAAGGATCCTTGCCGGTTACCGCGAGGATTTCCGCTGAAAGCAGCGAGGCGATGATGCCGTCCTTGTCGGTAGTCCAGACCTGCCCGTCCTTTCTTAAGAACGAGGCGCCGGCGCTCTCTTCACAGCCCCACGCGAGCTCCTTTGAGAAAAGTCCGGGAACGAACCACTTAAATCCTACCGGTACCTCATAAGCCTTGCGGCCGATACCTTCAGCGACACGGTTCATCATGCCTGATGAAACCACGGTCTTGCCGACCATCGCGTTCTCCGGCCAGTCCTTGCGGTGGGTAAAGATATAGCCTATCGCGGCCGAGAGGTAATGGTTGGGGTTCATAAGCCCGCTGTGGCAGACGATGCCGTGGCGGTCATAGTCAGGATCGTTACCCCAGGCGATATCGAACTTGTCCTTAAGCGCGATAAGCCCCGCCATCGCGTACGGGCTTGAGCAGTCCATACGGATCTTGCCATCGCGGTCAAGGCACATGAAGGAGAAGGTAGGATCTACGCTGTAGTTGACTACCTTTAAGTTCAGTTTGTATTCAGAGGCGATGCGATCCCAGTAATAAAGTCCCGATCCGCCAAGAGGGTCAACGCCGATGCGCACTCCGGATTTTGAGATGGCCTCCATGTCGATGATCTCGCCCAGACTGTCGACATACTGAGTGAGCATGTCATGCTCGCGCACATTTGAAAGCCTGCAGGCGCGCTCATAAGGCACGCGCTTAACCTCTCTTAGATTTCCTCTTAAGATATCATTGGCGCGGTTTTGCACCCATGAGGTGATCTCGGTTCCAGCCGGGCCTCCGTCAGGCGGGTTGTACTTGAAGCCGCCATTGCTCGGAGGGTTGTGCGAAGGAGTGATGACTATGCCATCGGCAAGCCCGCTGTCACGCCCCTTGTTGTAATTTAAGATCGCAAATGAGACTGAAGGGGTCGGGGTGTACCCGTGATCCTTCTCAACCCTGACCTCAACACCGTTAGCGCCCAGAACTTCAACCGCGGTGGCCAGCGCCGCCTCAGACAGAGCGTGGGTATCCATGCCGATGAACAGCGGCCCCGTGATCCCCTTCATCAGACGGTACTCGGCTATGGCCTGGGAGATGGCGAGGATGTGATCCTCGTTGAACGACCCGTCCAGTGAGGTTCCGCGATGTCCTGAGGTTCCAAACGAAACGAGGTTCTGAGGATTGTCCACATCAGGATGATTCAGGTAGTAGGCTGCCATAAGGCGCGGTATGTTTACGAGATCTTCCCGACCGGCCTTCTGTCCTGCGCGTTCATGAATTGCCATTTATTGCCTCTGTTGTGATTGAAGTAATTGAGAGGATTTTAACACGTAGCGGTGACTGTCCATGCAGGCGCTTTAAATCACTCTCTTACGAAAAAGGCGCCTTCATGGCGCCGTTTTAGCTTAAGAACTGATGCTTATCAGCCGTTTACCGCTTTTTTGAGCTCGGCTCCGGCGGTAAATGAAGGGGTCTTGGTAGCGGGGATCTGGATGACCTTGCCGTTCTGGGGATTGCGGCCTTCACGCGCGGCGCGCTCGGTGACCTTGAAGGTGCCAAACCCAACTAACTGCACACGGTCCCCGGAGGCAAGAGCCTCGCTGATGGTGTCAATGATGGCCTGCAGGGCCACACGTGAGGTTGAAAGAGGGAGACCGGAGTGTTTCGCGGCCAGCGCGACGAGTTCAGACTTGTTCATGTTCTATCCTTTAAGTCTTATGAAAACCCTTTTTGTTTTCAGATACGTTCTGGTATCCGGAGCTATCCGCGCGTAGACCCGCGCGGTTTTCAAATCCTGTGCGCCTTTTTGAGCGCAACGCCGCACATTATAGTCAAATTAGACTCTTTTGCCACAGCCGGACGCCTGTATGAAAGCATTTGGTGCTTTGGCGGCGTAAAAAGCATTTGCTTTACCTTGTTGCTAAAATATGCGTGTTCCGGATCGGTCCGATCCGTTTTTTTATTTTGGAGCATATCAGTCATGGAAGAACTCTTGCGTCCAGTCCGCCGCGCCCTTATTAGTGTTTCAGACAAAACAGGAATAGTTGAATTTGCAAAAGCGCTAAGCGGGCGCGGGATTGAGATCCTGTCAACCGGCGGAACCGCCAGACTTCTGACGGAAAACGGAGTTAAGACCACCGAGGTTTCCGATTACACCGGCTTCCCCGAGATGATGGACGGCAGGGTCAAGACCCTCCACCCTAAGGTACACGGCGGGATCTTAGGCCGCCGCGGCAAAGACGAAGAGGTCATGAAAGAACACGGCATACTGCCAATTGATCTTGTGGTGGTAAATCTCTACCCGTTTACCAAAACCGTAGCTGATCCCGACTGCACACTTGAGCGCGCCATCGAGAACATCGATATCGGCGGCCCGACCATGGTGCGCGCGGCCGCCAAGAACAACCGCGATGTAACCATTGTTGTCAGAGCCTCTGACTACAAGCGCGTGCTGGAGGAGCTTGACGCTCATAATGGTTGCACCACCTTCGCGCTGCGCTTTGATCTTGCCGTAGCGGCCTTCGAGCATACCGCGGCTTATGACAGCGCCATAGCCAATTACTTTGGCACCATGGTTCCTGATTACGGCATCAGCGACGGGACCAGGAGCATCTTCCCGCGCACTCTCAATCTCAACTTTATCAAGCTTCAGAACATGCGCTATGGCGAGAACCCGCATCAGAAAGCGGCTTTCTACGCTGACATCGTCAGGGGCGGCAGCGGGATAACCACCGCGCGCCAGCTTCAGGGCAAAGAGCTGTCATATAACAATATTTCAGACACCGACGCGGCCATCGAATGCGTACGCCAGTTCGACAAGCCCTGCTGCGTGATAGTAAAGCACGCCAACCCCTGCGGTGTCGCCCTGGGAGAGACTCTGGAGCAGGCGTATGACGCCGCCTTCAAATGCGACAGCGAGTCCGCGTTCGGCGGCATCATCGCCTTCAACCGCCCGCTTGACGGCAAGACCGCCGAGGCAATAGTCTCACGCCAGTTCTGCGAGGTCATCGTCGCCCCTGAGGTAAGCGCTGAGGCCAGAGAAGCCGTATCGCGCAAGAAGAACGTCCGTCTGCTTGAGACAGGACCGCTTGACAATACCCACAAACGCATCGACTGCAAGAAGGTTAACGGAGGGCTTCTGGTTCAGGAGGCCGACCAACTCACCCTTACCATGGATGATCTCAAGGTCGTTACCAAACGCGCGCCTACACAGTCAGAGCTTGAGGAGTTGCTCTTTGCCTGGAAGGTCTGCAAGTTCGCAAAATCCAACGCCATCGTCTACACCAAAAACCGTCAGACCCTTGGCATCGGCTGCGGTCAGACCTCCCGCGTATTCTCAGCCCGTATCGCCTGCCTGCGCGCCGAGGATGCCAAGCTTTCGCTCAAGGGAGCCTGCCTGGCCTCTGACGCGTTCTTCCCATTCCGTGACGGTGTTGATGCGGCGGCGCAGGCAGGCATCACCTCTATCATCGAGCCTGGCGGGTCAATCCGCGATCAGGAGGTCATCGACGCGGCCAATGAGCATGGCATAGCGATGGTCTTCACCGGCATCCGTCATTTCCGTCACTGATTTTAGGAGTTTTATATGAAGATCCTGGTAATTGGCAGCGGCGGGCGCGAGCACGCGCTCGCGTGGAAAGCCGCCCAGTCGGATCTGGCCGACGTCGTCTATGTGGCTCCGGGCAACCCCGGAACCGAGCGCGAGAAGAAGCTGGTAAACGTGCCGATCGGGGTATCCGAGCTTGAGAAGCTGCGCGATTTTGCCATGAAGGAAAAAATCGATCTAACCATAGTAGGCCCCGAGGCTCCGCTGGTTGATGGAATAACCGATCTCTTTGAGGCAAGCTCGCTTAAGGTTTTCGGACCGTCAAAGGCGGCGGCCCAGCTTGAAGGCTCAAAGTCCTTTACCAAGGACTTTTTAAAACGCCACCACATTCCAACCGCCGAATATAAGGTCTTTACCGATGTGACCAGGGCCCGCGAGTACGTCAAAGCACACGGAGCCCCGGTAGTCATCAAGGCTGACGGCCTTGCCGCCGGCAAGGGCGTGACCGTGGCGATGACGCTTGATGAGGCCCTGAAGGCCGTTGACAGTATGCTTGAGGATCACAGCTTCGGGGACGCCTCATCAAAGGTGGTAATTGAGGACTTCATGCAGGGCGAGGAGGCCTCGTTCATCGTGATGTCCGATACTCTAAACGCCCTGCCTATGGCCACCTCGCAGGATCACAAGCGCGCTTACGATGAAGACAAAGGTCCCAATACGGGCGGAATGGGCGCCTACTCGCCCGCTCCGGTAGTTACCGACGCCGTGTATAAAAAGGTCATGGACGAGATCATAAATCCTACCTTAAATGGCATGCGCGAGGACGGGATCCCTTACCGCGGCTTCCTGTACGCCGGACTTATGATTGACAAGGAAGGTCAGCCCAGAGTGGTTGAGTTCAACTGCCGTTTTGGCGATCCTGAAACCCAGCCGATCATGATGCGCATGCGTTCTGACCTCGTTGACCTATGTCTTAAAGCCTGTAAGGATGGCGGCCTTGAGGGACTTGAGGCTGACTATGATCCGCGCCCGGCGGTAGGCGTGGTGGCGGCTGCTGAGGGCTACCCGGTATCCCCGCGCAAGGGCGATCTCATAACTGGTCTTGACGCCCAGCTTCCTGATGGCGTGAAGATCTTTGAGGCAGGAACCAAAAAGACTGATGAGGGAATTGTAACCTCAGGCGGCCGCGTGCTTTGCGCCACCGCGCTTGGCGATGACATAAAGGACGCTCGCGACCGCGCCTATAAGGCGCTTGAGGGAGTTTCCTTCAAAGGCATGTTCTACAGGCATGACATAGCCTGGAGAGCCTTAAAACGCCTTGACAAATGACCATTAGAGCATAGTATGTGACGGCGCCCTGTGGCGCCGTCACTTTTTTTGGGGGGGGATGCCATGGATTTAGCAGATGAGATCCTGCGCCAGAGCATACTGTTCATAGTCTCCTTCGCGGCAAACCTCTTTGCCTCAGTTTCAGGCGGCGGAGCGGGGTTTGTCCAGTTCCCTTTGCTCATTCTTTTAGGACTTCCCTTCGCAACGGCGCTTGGCACCCATAAGGTGGCGGTGGTGTTTTTAGGAGTGGGTGCGCTTTTGCGCAAGCGCAGAAGCGGCGGCAGGTTCGTGTTTGACCGTCAGGTCGCCCTGATCATGACACTGCTCGGAGCCCCCGCGGTAGTCATGGGATCGCTTATCATCATCAAAATTCCCTCGCATATCGCGGAGGTGGTGCTCGGTGTGATCACCATAGCTGCGGGAATTTACTCCTTTTTCAAAAAATCCTTTGGAAGCGTGAGCGATCCAAACCGATCTGCTCTGCGCCTTCTCGCCGGTTCCCTTGCCGTGATCCTCATAGGTCTTTTCTCAGGCTCGCTCTCATCAGGGGCCGGACTTTTTGCCACCATGACCTTAGTCGGGATCTTCAGGCTCGATCTTAAAAGCGCGATCCTGCACTCAATGGTCTTTGTGGCCACGCTGTGGAACGCCATAGGCGCCGTAACCGTTGGCATGGCGACCTCAATTCACTGGCACTGGATCCCGGTTATGGTGGTGGCGACACTCATGGGAAGCTATCTTGGGACGACGTTGCTTATAAAGCTTCCGGTAAAACGGGTAAAGCTGATCTTCTCAATGGTGGCGGTCTTAAGCGGACTTATGCTTATCTACGCGGCCTTTACCAGGGGATCCTGATTCTCAATTCCAAGCGCGCTACGAGCGTCTGATAAAACGTAAAGCAGCGCCTGCCTTACAATCGCGATGCTGTTTACGCCCTTATCTGTAAGCCCCGCGCACTTATTTAAGATCTCATCGCAAAAGGCGCTCTCAGACTCAAGCGCCCCGGCGATTTTCCGCTCGTCAAACCCGGCGACGCCAAGCGCCCTTCTTATGATTGAGAGCGTCAAATCACGCGCCGCCGCCTCAGAGTTCTCTGACTGACCAGAGAAAGCCGTGAAGCCCTCTCTTAGCGTTTCAAGCGCGCAAAGCGCCGCGTAAGCTCCCAGCGTTTCATCGCCATAGGTCTTATCTATAATCTCATCAAGATCCTCAAGCCTTGATGACAGGCCTTTTGCCGAAAAACTGCCCTCAAGCGCTGACCTGAGCGCGTTTAGCGCCTTGCGGTAAACAACGGTTAGGCATTGCCTGTCATCCTTCAGCGAGCACCACATGATGAAATCAGGCTCAGCTCTGGCGGCAAGACACAGACAGAGCAGAGCCCCACGCGGATCCTGTGAATAGTTATTGTCGGTCATTTTGTTTTAGGCGTTTCCTCTCGGGTTGTTTAATCTTTGCAGTACTCCTCTCTCATACAATTCTACTTTGAACAAAGCTTCTTTGTGCGCCTGAGAAGACCAGGGCAATACGAACAAGCTCACGCCTGCCGGGCTCATGCTCCCCATAATGCCGTTTTTGTATCTGACCTGCCGCCTCTTCTTGTAATTTTTTGGGATCATCCTCTACTCTGGCGTACTTAAGTTCGATGACAAAATGCCTGTTGCCGGCGTTAAACTCAAGGTCAGAGCGCCCATACGCGTTGTGTCTTTCAGAGATCACGCCCCGCCAAGACCATAAAGATAGACCTGAAGATAAGCGCGCAGGGAGTACTCGTCCTTTAACGGGTAGTTCTTATAATCAAGACCTTTGAAGATGACATTGAGCTTTTGAGGAATTTCCTCTACGGGGTAGCGCTCAAACAATGAGGTTACCGGCAGGTTGAACAATGAATCCGGATCACGGTCGCCAAACAGTCTGTTGCGGTAGAGCAAAGCCATCGACTCCGCGACCTCCTCATTTGGGTAATTTAGAATTAAGGAGAACCCCTCACACCTTTTGATGGTCAGATATCCAGTCTGATTTAACAAGATCACATCGGAGAAATCATCAATTCCCCTGCTTGAGCTGACATCCATTATGGACATAACCCGATCCTGCCCGTATTCAGCTGGATCGCGTAATGAATGGTTTCTCATAAAATTAAGCAGTACTGTTGAACGGCCTCCCGATTCAAACCAGTAATTCATGAAACCGCTTTTAGGGGCGCTTAAAAAACTCAATACAGACCATGGCACGAAGACATGGGTTGATGACGCCAGATCAAAGCAGAAGCCGTCATAATAGCTCTTCAGCTTCTCAAAGCACTCATTAACACCAATCCCAAGAGATCCAGCGGCCAGCTCAAGGTAAGATCCAAAATAACTTTTTATCTCATCCTCGGTATAACCAAGCAGAGTTCCGTATTCAGGATCCATACTGAGATCCGTAATGTAATTGCCGCTTGTGAAAGCTGAAAGATCACGGTATTTGCAGATCCCGGTTATAAACATGAAACGAAGCTTCGGACTCACCCGTTTAAGAGCTGAATAAAAAGAAGCCAGAACACCTGACACGTCCTCAAACAGCTCTTTATTATCAAGACATTTGTTTAACGGGTGATCGTATTCATCGATAAGCAGGACAGCTGGAACTTTTAAATCCCGTAGCAGGTCTTCAAAGCATTGGAGAGTATTCCTGCGTCCCTGCCGGGCGTTTACAGCGGGCATAATAAGCCCGGCTCCCGCAGCAGCCCGTCTTAGCAGAGCGTCAAAGCTATCTTTGAACTCTTCAATGCTGGAGAACAGATCACAGGCCGTGAAATCAAGATGAATTACAGGATACGTTACGGGATCGTCCCAGATTTTTTCAATCTCAAGTCCTTTGAAATCTCTAAGACCGTATCTAAACAATGACTCAAATGTGCTGAGAAGAAGAGTTTTTCCAAAACGTCTGGGACGTGACAGAAAGAAAAATCCCCGATTTGCCGCGATCCTCGCGACCAGGGAGGTCTTGTCTACATAGATCATTGCGCTTTCACGCAGCTCCGGGAAGCCTGACATCCCGGTGGGAAGAGGCTTTATCCCATTCATCTTTGGCGTGATTGAACCACCATTAATCTGGCATGAGATTTGTGTCACCAGCTCTATACGCTCTAATCATTATGTCGCTACAGGATCGTATTCTCTTAAAGTATAGCAAGGAAGAAAGGACGCTTCTGGTTCATATTCCCTGCAGTCTTTCTGAGAAGGATTGCCCTGTTAAAGATGGCTGAAACCGCCAGAGCTGTCAGTCGTGAAAAAATTTGCAGTCTCGTGCCGCAACTGTGCGATAATCTGGTAACGCGCTTGTATGTATTTTTAAGTCCCGGGCTTCACGCATGTTCCCGATCTTAGACTTTTCATACACTTATATAAAATGAACATGGGCTTAAGACCGTAAAAGCCCGCATCCGGAACAGCAACCGGAGACATTAAGACGCGCGGCGGTACATTTAACGGCTGTTCTCTTGATGGAGCGAAAGAGACGGTCGCCGGAGGAGTGAATCTCCTGTCCGGCGCCCCGGCGCGGTAACGCGCCGGCATACTAAGCGGGATCTCCGACCCTGCAACCTATGGATGCTTTCGCGATGAAGTCTGAAGATTACATATCAAGCGAGGCTCTGCCCTCCGGGACATGGCACCGCCCCCTCTCAAGAAAACACACAGTTGCAGCGCTGGTCACCCTTTGCGCCGCCGCGGTACTCTCGGCTCTTTCCCCTTCAAAACAGAACTACAAGTCATCTGAAAGCGCTGAAAGCGCTCAGGACGCCTTCATCGTCTCATCGCCTTCAATGAGCGATCCGGCGATACCTCTGGTGCAGACTCTGCAGGCGCGAAACTCAGGAAAGGATCAGGATAAGCTCTTTGAAGGGGCGTCCATGCCTCCTGTCCCCGGTACCGGCAGGGATCTTGACAACTACGATGACACACTGCCTGAAAACGCACTCTCTGATTCGGATGACGTTATGGACAAAGAGGTGCGATCGCTCGCGGCGCGGGATAACGGTGACAAAGCCGAGGTCGAGCTAAAGTGGTACGAGGAGGATGTGCAAAAGGGCGATACCATCTCCTCAATCTTCTCAGACCTGAATATTCCGCCTTCGGTCACCATGGCCATCCTTGATAACAAGAAGGTGGCTAGTGAGGTAAACTCCCTCTCTCTTGGTGAGCATATCTCCTTCCTGCTTGATGACGAGAGCCGCCTGATGGCCTTTGTCAAACCCTTTGGCAAGGACAAGCAGATCAGGTTCTACAGGACTGATCCTGACAAAAATGGTTTTGATTATGTAATAGAACCACTGGGATCCCATCTTAAGGACGGCGAGATCTCAGAGAGCGTCAAGCCATCCGATATAGCCGCCGCGTCACAAGCGCTCTCAGCTGACAAGGACAAATCCAAATCAGCTGACGCGAAGAGTAAAGATAATGACAAAACTCCTCTAATCGCCGCGCAGGGAAAGAGCGATGATAAGGCAGCCAAAGCGCCGAGCGCCAGAGAGTCAAGAGGTCGTCTTGTCGTAGTTAATATGGGTAAGGGCGATACCTTCTCAAGTGCCGCCAACCGCGCCGGGGTAAGCTATGGCGAGATAAACCAGATCCTCACCATGTTCAAGGGCCGCATCCAGTTCTCGCGCAATGTCCGACCGGGTGACACCGTACGCGTGCTCTATACCGACAAAGGCGGAAAAGGAAAAATCAGTGCTGTTGAGTTCTCTCTTCAGAGCCGTAAAGTCTCTGCCTTCCTCAACGCGAAGGATGGCAAGTTCTATGACGAGCGCGGGCTTAATTCCAAGAGCGCGACCGGTTTCAGACGCTTCCCGTTCCAGGGCAGAGCCAACATAACCTCACCTTTCAATCCCGCCAGAGTCCACCCTGTGACAGGAGTGACCAGACCTCATTACGGTACCGACTTTGGAATGCCGGTTGGCACACCGATTATAGCCCCCGCTGACGGCGTAGTCGTCAAGTCAGCCTTTACCCGCTCGACCGGATACTACATAGTGCTCCGCCACCGCGGCGCGTACTCAACTGTCTATATGCACCTCTCAAAACAGCTGGTGCGCCAGGGACAGAGCGTCAAAATGGGTACCGTGATCGCCCGCTCCGGCAACACAGGTCTTTCAACCGGGCCGCACCTCCACTATGAGCTGAGAATTAACGGCAGACCGGTCAACGCCATGCGCGTGCGGCTTAACGGAATTCAGGACAGCGTGGCGGCTAAAGACCGCAAGCGCTTTGCCGCGAACATTCAGGCCTACAAACGCGATCTGCATGATCAGAAGCTGGCTGCCTCACGCTAACGCAAAACTGAGACATAGGTAATGTATGAGCGTTCTTTTGCGTGATAAGGTAAATAAAAAAGCTAAATCACAGCCTTTGACAACGCCACACCACCCAATGGCTGCGGGCTTTCTTAAAAATTAAGACAAATACACCCGCGCAATCCGACAGGTGTATTTTTTCAAAGACACGCTGATGTCTTAAGATTTGCAAGGAGGCGGCGTCGATACCCGGACACTTACATGGGGTGACGCTGTAAATACCATGAAAGAACACAGCCTGAGCGGTTTTAACTTTGTATTTCAAAAGGTCGACCATCGCTACGAGTGGATCAACGAAATGATCGATCTCAGACAGAAGCTTATGGCAAGCTATATGAAACTGCTTGAGATTAAATCCGACGCTGGTCCGTCTGACACGATCTCACAGGAAATCACAGGATTTTGCGATCAGCTCATCGACTATGTATCACACGGACATTTTGACCTCTACCCGCGCATCCTCGAGCTTATAGAAAACGCCTCGGGACGCTCCCTTTCAATTGCCCGCAGGGCTCTGCCAAATATCGAGCATACCTCAGATTATCTAATGGGCTTTAACGACCGCTACTGTCAGAGTATTACCGCGGCAAAGCTCAAGACCCTGAAAAAAGATCTGGGAGAGGCCGGCAAGTGCCTTGAGACCAGATTCAGAAACGAAGACCGCCTGATCATAGGCTTAAGACTGGTTCACGCGGCTGTGGATACCCCCGCCTCCGCGAAGTGATCCTGATTTGGAATTCAAAACGCGTGGCCTAAGCCGCGCTTTTTGACCGACGGTTTCAACCACCCGCCTGATCTGAGATCAGATTGACCTCCTTCACACCAGATCCGACAGTTCTGACACTCTCCTGATCCTGATTATCTCCATTCCTTCTATAGGATGTGACGGCGCGTTGTCCCATGGCACTACCGCGGTGGTAAAGCCCTGCTTGGCTGCCTCTTTGATCCTCTCCTGCCCCGAAGGAACCGGACGTACCTCGCCTGTAAGACCAATCTCGCCAAAGGCGATCATGGTGCGCGGAAGCGCCTTGTTCTTATAGGATGAGATAAGCGCAAGACACAATGGAACATCACTTGCCGTCTCATCAACCCTCACACCGCCTACCACGTTTATGAATACATCCTGATCGGCAAGACTCAGTGACGCGTGACGGTGGAGTACCGATAAGAGCATCGCCAAACGATTCTGATCGGTTCCCAGAGAAAGCCTGCGCGGATTGCCATACTGCGAGAGGTCAACCAGCGCCTGAAGCTCCACCAGAAGCGGCCTCGTACCCTCCCAGATCACCATGGCAAGCGATCCGCTCGCGACCTGCTCCTGCCGGTTTAAAAATATCGCGCTGGGATTGCGCACCTGACGCATCCCGCTGTCGGTCATGGCGAAAACCCCAATCTCATTTACCGCGCCAAAACGGTTCTTCTGACAGCGCAGAGTGCGAAAACGCTGATCTGAGGCGACCTCCAGGATCACAGAGCAGTCAACGCAGTGCTCCAGGATTTTTGGACCGGCGAGCGTGCCATCCTTGGTAACATGCCCCACCATAAAAACCGCTATTCCGGTTCTTTTGGCAAACTGGGTTAAAGCCGCCGCGCCCTCGCGTACCTGAGATACCGATCCGGGAGCTGATTCAACTCCCTGCACGTGTGTGACCTGAATGGAATCGACCACCAGAACCTCAGGACGCTCCGCGCTTGCCATGGCGCAGATGGTCTCAATTGAGGTCTCCGCCGCGATGCGCACATTGTCTATGGGTAGCCCCAGACGCGAGGCGCGCAGCGCTACCTGCTCAAGCGATTCCTCTCCAGTTACATAAAGCACGCGGTGAGCTGATGAGAGCGTGCACACGGTCTGCAACAGCAATGTGGATTTACCGGCTCCGGGGTTACCGCCTATGAGGACTACCGATCCCTGAACTATTCCTCCGCCTAATACCCTGTCAAACTCAGAATATCCCGTGGAAAGTCTTAGACGCTGACGCAGATCTACCCGGTTTAAGCTGACAACCCCGCTGCCCGAGGCGCCGGCAAACCCCGACTGGGACAGCGCGACGCTGGCGGCGCGGGCGCCCGGAGAGGGCGAGGAATCCTGTTTTACCAGCTCCTCATGGATGGTATTCCACTCACCGCACTCGCGGCACTGTCCCTGCCAGCGCGGGTAACGCGCCCCGCATGTCGCGCAGACGAATACGCTTTTGGGCTTTGCCATGCTACAGCTCCGATGAAAGTTCCAGGAGCAGCGCGACCGCGCCAAGATCCGAATGGTTCAAGGCCGCGGGAGCCTTCTCACGAACCAGAGGCTTGGCGTGATACGCTATGCCAAGCCCGGCCTTGTAAATCATCATAAGATCATTGGCCCCGTCTCCCAAAACAACACTGTTGGCCCTGTCAGCTCCGGCCATTCTGATAATCTCATCTACTCCTTCAGCTTTTGCCGTGGCGTCAGTGATTTCACCATCCACATTGCCTGTCAGGAACCCGTTTTTTATCTCAAGCGTGTTGGCTCTTACCATATCAAGATGGTATTTGCCCGATAGCACGCATATAAGCTGGGTAAAACCGCCTGAGCAGATACCTTTTTTCCATGCTCCCTCATCGGCTTTTTTCATCAGAAGATCAAGACCCGGAGTTTCCTTCATGATCCTCCTGACATCATCTATCACACCCGCGCTCCCGCCTTTTAAAAAGGCCACCCGCTCTCTCAGTGAGCTTTTAAAATCGAGCCCTCCGTGCATTGCCTTTGAAGTGATCTCGGAAACTTTCTCATAGACTCCAAGACGCCTTGCTATCTCATCTATCCCCTCTATCTGCACTGAGGTCATGTCCATATCGAGCACGACTGCCCCGGGCTTTTTTAATGTGGGGAATTTCATCGCGGATATAAGGTCAAATCCAAGTTCGCCCTCGCGCGCCGATCTCAAAAACACCTGATCCTGAACACGCGGGCTGTCAGTCTCAAAGATCGCTCCATTGTTATCACCCGCGCGCCCTTTTTTTAAAAGCTTTACCTTACTGTCGCCAAGCGCCCGGCTTACCTCATTTAGCGGGTCAAATTCCGGATCTTTTCTGCAGGCAAAAACGAGGCTCATTTATTTACTCCACTTCTGACTATTCCCTGAAAATTACGCCAAAGCCTTGAGACCGCCTCCTGCTCATTAAGGCCGAAGATCTCACAGTAGGTCTGAAGCTGACGGGGCAGAGCGGTGAAATCATAAGGACCTGAATGCAGAAAATCAGCGTCAGTCTCCAGCACCACTTTATCCGCTCCCGCGTAATGTAACGATTTTATAAGGCGCGGGGCTTTTTTTAAAATATGTCCGCCAACGCTCAGACAAAGCCCGAGATCAAGATAGGATCGCGCGATCTCACACGAAAACGTGAAATTGTGAACCACCCCGCCTGAAAGACGCGGAGCGAATTTTTTCAGGATCCGCACAAGCTCACCATGAGCCTTGCGTATATGCAGACTCAAAGGCAGATGGTGGGCACAGGCAAAATCAAGCTCCCGCTCCAAAAGACTTTCCTGCTCTATAAGACTAAGCTCAGTACCGTCAGGATCAAGCCCGAGCTCGCCAAAGCCGCAAAAGCCCTTTGAAACTATCCTCTCAAATCTTTTTTCGTCAAACCGGGATGATTTAGCGTACCAGGGATGGATCCCCGCCATGGGATAGAAATTGGGCTCTGCTATAAAAGCCTCGGCCCGTTCCGCCTCCTGAGCCGTACAGGATACCCCGACAAGGCATATGCCATGATCCGCCGCCTGCCTTATCAGCGACAGCGGATCCTGGTACATCATTACATGTACATGGCAGTCCGCGATCATCAGTGCTCGCGGGTCGCGCTGAATACCACCTTGGGATAGCGCTCCATCGCGAGGTTAAGGTTAACCCCGGAGGAGGCCAGATAGGTGAGGTTGTCAGCGCCGTCATAAGCAAGGTTCTGCGGAACCCTGTCCTCAAGCTCCTTTAAGGCGGCGTCAGTCCCGCTTACCCAGCGCGCCGTGGTCACCGGCACTTCCTCATAGATAGCGTCTACGTTGTACTCGTGCTTAAGTCTTGAGACCACCACGTCAAACTGCAACGCGCCTACCGCGCCGACTATAAGATCGTTGTTTAACACCGGGCGGAATACCTGAACCGCGCCTTCTTCAGAGAGCTGTAAAAGTCCCTTTAAAAGCTGCTTTTCCTTAAGCGGATCGCGAAGCCTTATTCTCCTGAAGAGTTCAGGCGCGAAGTTCGGGATCCCCGAGAAATGCAGCTCCTCACCCTCGGTGAAGGTGTCTCCTATACGCATGGTTCCGTGGTTGTGCAGTCCTATGATGTCACCGGCCACATCAAACTGCGCCTGCGCTCTCTCGCCTGCCATGAAAGTCACGGCGTCCGAGACCGCGGTGGTGCGCTTTAGCCTTACGTTATAAAGCTTCATTCCGCGGCGGTACGCGCCTGATACTATGCGCATGAACGCGATGCGGTCATGATGGCGCGGATCCATATTTGCCTGGATCTTGAAGATAAAGCCTGTCAGCTTGTCCTCATCTGCCTTCACAAGCCTGCCGTCTGCCTTACGGTCAAGCGGTGAGGGAGCCCAGCCGGTAAGCCCGTCCAGCATCAGATCGACACCGAAGTTGCCAAGCGCGGTCCCAAAGAACACCGGAGTCATTTTGCCTTTTAAATAGGCCTGCTCGTCAAACTCAGGCGATCCGCCGCGCACCAGCTCGACATTCTCGCGCAGGATCCTGGCGTCATCCTCGCCTATGGCGGCGTCCACCTCAGGGGAATCAAGTCCCTTTATCACGCGCTCTTTCTGGATGTGATAGCCCTCGCCTGAATGATAGAGGTAAAGCTCATCCTTAAGCAGGTGATACACGCCCTTAAATCCTTTGCCAGATCCAACAGGCCATGTGATCGGAGCGCAGGTTATCTTAAGCTCGCGCTCGACCTCGTCTAAAAGATCCAGAGGATCCCTGGTCTCGCGGTCAAGCTTGTTCATAAAGGTGATGATAGGGGTATCACGCAGTCTTGTGACCTGCATGAGTTTGCGCGTGCGCTCCTCAACGCCCTTGGCGGCGTCAATCACCATCAGGCAGGAATCCACCGCTGTAAGCACGCGGTAGGTATCCTCAGAGAAGTCCTCGTGACCCGGGGTATCCAGAAGGTTTATCACGCATCCGTTATACGGAAACTGCATAACCGAGGTCGAGACCGAGATGCCACGCTCTTTTTCCATGTCCATCCAGTCTGACTTGGCAAATGTTCCGGTACTGCCGCGGCCTTTGACCTCACCGGCGCGCTGAATTACCTCACCAAAGAGCAGAACCTTTTCGGTGATGGTCGTCTTACCGGCATCAGGATGGGAGATGATCGCGAAGGTCCTGCGCCTCTTTATTTCACTGGATACTTTTGGATCTGATGGCATAAAAAAACCGTCCTGCCTTTTCGACGCAGACGGCTCATGTTTTTTCAGTTTACTAAACTGGATTTGAATAGATTTAAATGGTGCCCAGGATGAGACTTGAACTCATACCCAGTTACGGACTACCCCCTCAAAGTAGCGTGTCTACCAATTTCACCACCTGGGCAACTCATTTAACGGGGCTTATTTTACAGATTTTTTTGACTATGTAAAGGAATTTTTAAAAAACTTGAATTTTTTGGCGGCATTTTTTTTAAGAGCCTGTAATTACAATCCCACAAATCCGATAAAAACGCCTTTTGCGCAGGATTCGTTTTTTACGTGAAAGACGTTTAAAAGTAAAAAAAGCGGACGCTGGTTTATAACTGACCCGCGAGCGCTTTATGCCTGATCTCAGGTTTTATCAAAAAAGCGCCGTAAAACCCCGGGCTTCAGCCCGGGGATATAAGGCGCCTAATCGGGGGTATTCTGGTTTTCAATGTATTGTCTGATGATAG